>JBBSOX010000001.1:0-208000 GCA_038259325.1 Chroococcales cyanobacterium
AGAAGCATTGCAACTAGCTGGATTTTCCCATTTTCTGGCAGAAAACGGTTTTGCTGAACAGGCTCTATCGTTGATCACTGAACGACGGCTTACTTCAAAGCCAAGTACCACAGGGAAAGATGTCAAATGGGTTCTATAGATCATTGTCCATAATCGGGTTATCCTGATTTGTTGTGGTAAAAATCTGGAGTTGATGTTGAGGATTGCGTACTAGCCAAACTCAACCACTACCGAAGTGAGGGACACCCGCTGCGTTAAACTATTTTTTAAAAGTAAAAATACTCAATAAATATAGAATTAATCACTGCCAATACATGGGGCCATTTACACGCACACCAAAAGCCCTACCTTCAGCGAATATCCTCTACTAGATAAGCTGCCAATGCAACAATAATTGCATTAAAAATTTTTGTAATAAATATAACTTATAACTATTACTAGATGTAGTTTAACATAAAAATATCTAGTTATAAGCCTATTATCTAAGTTATTCCCTTGGATATATAACTTAAAATCATAAGCAAAACTCTTGACAGATATGGCTGAAGTTTTATTTTGCTAAACCTATAATTAAAGCCTTGTAAAAATTAAAATTTGAGCTACTGACATAATGTGTAGTGATTTTGAGTTAAGTAAAAAACAGAGCAATAAACATAAACTCTAAATATCGTTATTTGTCAAGCTTTTTTGATATTTACATCTCTTATGTTGATGATTTGTAAATTTGTCATGATTGACGTAATTTCATGTCTTGTTTCTAAAATTCTGCTGAATTTTATTCCTCAAAAAACATCTACATATTCCAAAAAAACCAGTTTTACCAATCTAATCCTATGACACAGTAATAGTGCGGATATTTTTCCAAATAACTAGTTAATTACCCAGCTATCAAAAATCAAGGTACTAAAGCTATATAACAAAAGGTAAATAATATGTATCATGCTCAAATGTTTCCAAAAGCTGTAGCAGTTAATAGTAATTTACATCAAGTAGTCGCGAGTGAAACAACAAAGGATCAATCACAAACGCATGAATTAACTATTACTGATATAGCAATATTTTTATCTCCTGCTGGCTTTATAATCAGTTGGATGGTTTTTTTCATAATATTACGAAAAATTCGTGCGCTTTTAGATTATAAAATGGTCTTTTCCGCCAAAGTTTTACACAAACTTCCCTGTAAAAACTGTAGTTTTTATTCCAATAATCATTATTTAAAATGTGCAGTAAACCCTTCTATCGTTCTCACTGAAGAAGCGATAAATTGTTCTGAATACTCACCCAGCAAGAAAAATCCTTCCTCCAAAAATCCTTTTGGTTAGAAATAATAATTATCAATCTGATGCTGCACGAATAGCGGGAGCTACATATCAAGTAGGTTCTTTGACTGGTAACACCTTAGTTTGAACAGCGATCGCCGCACCTATCTTAAGGACTTTCAACTATTCAGCTTGATTTTTTGGTTTTAATATGTCTGTAGATAGATGCAATATTCCGAGCATCATCAATACCGCGATGATGTGTGCCTTTTAATTCTATCCCTAGCTTATTGAGAGCTACTGCCATGCCAAATTTTTGAGATACGCCAAGATATTCTGAAAATTCTTCTTTAATATTTATGTGTTCTGAAATAAAAGGATAAGGGAAATTGTGAAAAGCGCAATCTTGAATAAATTGCTTTTTGTCGTAATTACCCCAAGAACAAAAAATATGATTGGGAAATGAATAAATCCATTCTTTGAAGCGAGAAACTGCCTCTAAAAATTTGGGTGCTTCGTCAACATCTTGCTGCCGAATGCTAGTTAATTCGGTGCAAAAACTTGTCAGTTGCTGATGTCTGACAGGTTGGATGAATTGCTGAAACTCTGAATCAATTTCCCACGTTTCTCGATTGAGCATCACTGCACCAATTTCGATGATTTCCATTTCATGACGCCCAATAGTCCCACTGTTACAGCACGTAGCCTCCAGATCGACTATCAGATAATAGTGAGATATTTTAGGTTTCATATTAGCTAATAGATAACGATACTTAATTACAATAGTTATTTATACGCAATTTTTGAACTACAGCCCCCTGTTTAGATTGATGAAAAAGGTTTAACCCAACGGAGTTGAATAGCAATATCAAGAGCGATCGCAGCAAATGCAAACCACAATAAACTCTCTCCCGCCAACACCAAAAAAGGCCAAATTGTGCTATTGGAATTCCATCCAAGTTCTATTTGAGTTAATCCGCGCACCAAGCCAAAGGCAAGTACACCACCAGCTTTGAGTTGAGGATTTTTATCTGAGCGGATGATATAGCGGTAGGTGACACCAAATAGTAAACCAGTAAAAGTTGCAACTGCACAACTCATCCACAAGTGCCAGCCAACATCACTTTGCAGACTTGCGAGTATCTGAAAGTACTTTGCTAGTACGAAAGTATTCAAAAGACTAGCGATCACGAAGCTGAAACACACAGATAAACCCCCAATTATTCCAGCTTTCAGGGATTCTATGCGTTCTGTCATTAATTGAGGATCTAAAGTTGCGTTCACTTTATATAGAAATTAGGGATTAGGTATTGGGATAATTTTTCCTTACTCTTCAGTATGATAAATGCTAGAGCAGCTTTGTAATTAATTAAATGCGACTCTTATGTGGGAATTTTGATGATAAACTCAGTTCCCAGAACTGGTTGAGAATTCACATCTAACATACCTTTGTGTTTTTCTACAACTATTTCATAAGCGATCGACAAGCCAAGTCCAGTGCCTTTTCCAACGGTTTTGGTGGTAAACAACGGCTCAAACAAGCGTTTTTTCAGCCGTTCAGGAATCCCAATTCCATTGTCAGCAATCCGAATTACAAGAACCTATCCCACTATTCTAAAAATCCCTACTTCTTTTCGTAAAATGTGCTTGAAAACCTTGATTTTTCGTTTTGAGTTCTCAATTAACTTAAGCTTCATAGCACAAATATTATTAGTGGGATAGGTTCAACCAATTGTTCAGAATCTATTTTTGTTGTAATTTGAATCTGAGGAATTAGATTGCTCATTTTACCCAGCGTTATAGCTTCATCAAGGGCATCAATTGCATTTGCCAAAATGTTCATAAATACTTGATTCATCTGCCCTATATAGCAGCTTATCTCTGGCAATACTCCATAAGTTTTAATAACCTCAATGCCAGGAGGATCGCCATTAGCTTTGAGGCGATGTTGCAAAATCATTAGTGTACTATCTAGTCCTTGGTGCAAATCAGCAGATATTTTTGCATCACTATCCGAGCGGCAGAAGCTGCGGAGTGAATTAGAAAGATTCTGAATTCGTTCACTTCCTAGCTGGAGTGAGTTCAAAATTTTTCTCATATCTTCAAGAACAAAGTTCAGATCCAAGTCCTCAATAGCAGTGCTAATTTTGGCTGTTGGGTTTGGATATTCTTGCCCATACAGTAGGAGCAACTTGGATACTCCTGCAACGTATTCTTCTAGGGGTGGAATATTGCTGGAAATAAAGTTGATGGGGTTGTTGATTTCATGACCAATACCAGCAATTAACTCTCCGAGTGTTGATAGTTTCTCTTGTTGCACTAATTTTACTTGCGCTTGTTGCAAAGCCTTGGTGCGATCGCTAAAAACCGTTGGAGTGGAAAGGATAGTTGAAAGATGTCGGCATGATACTAGGGGTTGCTGGATTTTAAATATATACCTATAACCCTAGTATTCCCAAAGCATCAAGTGGGAAAGCGCGATCGCTATTTTTTTACACTTGTCTTTATTAATGCTTGAAGTACTAGCGTACCAAGAAAAAATGGTGTATCGTTGGCGTTCGCACCAAAACTCGCAATGTCATTTATAAAAAAATCTCAGCCTGCCCAATCCCTGTATGATAAATATTAGAAACCTTTTGTAATTATTTGAAAAGCGGGACTATGGAGATTTTGACACTAGGTTGGGTATCACTGTTAGTTGTGTTCACTTGGTCAATTGCAATGGTAGTTTGGGGACGTAACGGACTGTAGAGGCATTGTGGAAAGTCCATTCTTGAGTATTTTAACTTTAGTAGCCGTAGTGCTGCTCGTAGTAGTCACTGGTGGTATTGGTTATTTGACCCTGGCAGATTGGCGCGATCGCCGTCGCCAAGAAGAAGAAAAACGCACCACCCGCAGCGCCACTCCCAAGCGGCGATAATTTGCTAGCGGTTGAAAAATGTTTTTGTAGGGACACGAGATTATCGTGTCCCTACACTGTTTTTTAGCATTCCCAGGAAATTACTGTTACCTTTGCGATCGCAAAGGGAATTATGAGATGGAAGACTTTCAATATTTAAAGTCCCACTGGGAATGGAAAACTCCTCTACGACTCAACCCATAGAACCAAATTCAGAACAGCAAGAATCTCATTCAGATGTGACATCCTCCTTACCTCAGAATGAGCAACAAAAAGCCTTGTCTGGAGTTATTGCGCGTATTCGCGAGTCTCTAGATATAGAAACCATCTTCAAAATTACAGTCACTGAAGTCCGCCAACTTCTGAAAACTGATCGGGTTGGCGTGTTTCGTTTTTATCCTGATTTGGCATGGGAAGGGGAATTTATCTATGAAGATGTGGCAACAGGATGGGATTCGGCACTAGCAGCTAAACTGCGTGACCACTGCTTTAGTGAGGAATTTGCAGAATTATATCAGCAAGGTCGAATTAGAGCAATTGCTGATATTTATCAAGTTAATGCCAGTGATTGCTACATCCAGATTCTAGAAAGATTTCAGGTACGTGCCAATATAACCGTCCCCTTAATAAAAGGTAAAGATTTATGGGGATTGTTGTGTATTCATCAGTGTAGTAGTCCTCGGGAATGGGAAGCATCAGAAATTGAGTTTGTGCAACTTATTGCTGAACATCTAGGAGTTGCTTTACAGCAAGCAGATTACCTCGAACAAGTAAAACTACAATCGGCAGAACTAGCACAAGCAAAAGCCAGAGAAAAAGCAGCCCAATGGCAGAAAACCATAGCCATAACCATTGAGAAAATTCGTCAGTCTCTAGACTTGGAAAGCATTTTCCACACAAGCACCAGAGAACTTAGGCAGCTACTAAATGCTGACCGTGTGGCTATTTATCGCTTCAATCCCGATTGGAGTGGTGAATTTGTGTTTGAATCAGTGGCAGAAGGTTGGATTTCCCTTATACATGAGCAGTTGCAGCGGCCGGAATTGAAAGATAACGTCAGCGAATGTAGCGCCAAAGATTTAGCTAAACCTCCAATCGCTGACACCTACTTACAAGATACCGAAGGTGGTAGCTTTAGCAGATGTGAAGTGTACCGGGTTTGTAATGATATTTACAATTCAGGCTTTAGCGACTGCTACATTAAAATCTTAGAAATTTATCAAGCAAGAGCTTATGCGATCATTGCCATTTACCACGGTCAGAAGCTCTGGGGCTTGCTAGCAGTGTACCAAAACACCAGAACCCGTGATTGGCAAAAAGATGAGGTTTACTTGCTTACCCAAGTGGGCACACAACTAGGTGTGGCTTTGCAGCAAGCAGAATTTATCCAACAAATGCAAATCCAAGCAGCAGAGATTAGCAAAGCTGCTGAAAGGCAAAGGGCGTTAGCGAACACCGTAGAAAAAATTCGTCAGTCTCTGGAAATTGAAGCCATCTTTAAAACCACAACTCAAGAAGTCCGTCGGTTATTAGAAGTAGAACGAGTCGCAATTTACCGCTTCTATCCTGACTGGAGTGGCGAATTTGTCGCTGATTCTATTGTTGATGGCTGGACACCAATAATTAAGCCGCAGCCTGTGACAGAGGGTGTTCTTGTGCAACGAAAGCAAGCGGGTAAGTACGCACGGAATGAGGTTTTTGTCCCAATTTCTCAGGGTGAAAAGTTGTGGGGATTGCTAGTAGCTTATCAAAATTCCCAGCCCCGTTATTGGCAAGATGAGGAAATCAACTTATTGGCACAAGTTGGCATCCAATTGGGGGTAGCATTACAGCAAGCTGAGTCGTTGAAACAGATGCAGGTACAAGCCCAAAAATTGGTTAAAGCTGCCGAACGAGAACGGAAAGCGGCCGAAAGAGAGAAGGCCTTAGCCGCAACAGTGGAGAAAATTCGCCAGTCTCTTGATATTGACACCATCTTTGCTACGAGTGCAGAAGAAGTCCGACGGCTATTAGAAGTTGAGAGAGTGACAATCTATCGATTTCGGACGGATTGGAGTGGCGAATTTGTTGCTGAGTCTTTAGCTCAAGGTTGGACACCAATAAGGGAAATTGTACCTGCGATGTCTACAACGGACTACGCCTACGCAGATGATTACTTGCAACAAACCCAAGGCATAAACTTTGCTAACGGTAAAAGTATTGTCATTAAAGATATTTACAGCGCCAATTATTCTATCTGTCATATTGCCCTGCTGGAGCTAATGGAAGCTAGGGCATATATAATTGTGCCGATTTTTCAGGGTAAGAAACTCTGGGGATTACTAGCAGCTTATCAAAATATCAAACCCCGTGATTGGCAAGAGGATGAGGTAGATTTGCTGATGCAGATTAGTACTCAGTTAGGGGTAGGGCTTCAGCAAGCGGAATTACTCGAACAAACTCAACGTCAAAAAGAAGAACTTGCCCAGACTCTTAAAGAATTACAAAACACTCAGAGCCAGTTGATTCAAAGTGAAAAAATGGCAGGCTTAGGGCAGTTAGTTGCTGGTGTAGCACATGAAATTAACAACCCGATTAGTTTCATTTACGGCAACATCACCTATGTTACGGAACATACCGAAAATTTATTTAAATTACTGCGTCTTTATCAGAAACAGTATCCTAAGGCAACAGGAGAAATTCAAAAGCAAGTAGCAGCATTGGATTTAGATTTCATTAGTGATGACTTGCCTAAAATTCTGACTTCAATGAAGATGGGCGCAGAGCGAATCTCTCA
The DNA here is from genome assembly GCA_038259325.1 of Chroococcales cyanobacterium. Classification (GTDB taxonomy): domain Bacteria; phylum Cyanobacteriota; class Cyanobacteriia; order Cyanobacteriales; family Nostocaceae; genus Nostoc. The sequence goes on from JBBSOX010000001.1 coordinate 6,935, forward strand.
ACTCGTTTTGTCGTTACGAATTTTTTCTCGGCTTGACGAAGCAGGAATAAAGCCCGTTGACCTTCATGAAGGTATCGATAGTACTTTGCTAATTTTACAGCATCGACTGCAATCACAGACTAATTACTTTGCTATTGAGGTAGTTAAGCAATATGGTGAATTGCCCTCAGTAGTCTGTTATGCAGCGCAGATGAATCAGGTATTTATGAATATTCTCAACAATGCGATCGATGCATTGGAAAACTCAGCAACTTGTGGAAAAAAAATTGACAATCCTAAAATTTGGATTCGTACAGAAGTTATCGAAGGGAATACTATTCTGATTTGCATTGCTGATAATGCTTGTGGAATTCCAGAGACGATGCGATCGCGCATTTTTGAACCTTTCTTTACCACCAAACAACCTGGGCAAGGTACTGGCTTGGGGTTATCTATCAGCTACCAAATTATTGTGGAAAAACACGGTGGTAATATCAAGTGTGTTTCTGAACCTGGTAACGGCTGTGAGTTCTGGATAGAAATCCCAATGAAACGGACAGTTAGCTAAGAACGTTTAGCGGGCAACTCTTGGAGACGCTACGCGAACGCCTACGCACTGTGGAGATTTTTCAGGCGATCCGCTTAGTGGAATCGATATTTTATTGCTGCTGTTGCAACCAAGCCACTAAATCAGCTTCAGTGGATAAATCTAGTAAGGCTTCGGCTAAATCCTCTAACAATGTTAAAATTATATATCCATAAAGGAGAAGATTATGAGCAATCAATCTGTTCCTAAAACCAATAGTCTCTATGCACAAGATTATCATTTGTGGTTAGAACACACTGTTAATTTATTAAAAAACAAAAAGTTTTTAGAATTAGAGTTAGAAAATTTAATTGAAGAAATTGAAAGTATGGGTAGAAGTGATAAAAATACTTTAAGGAGTAATCTTAGAGTGCTTTTAATGCACCTTCTCAAATACCAATTTCAACCCCAGAACCGATCTAATAGCTGGTTATATACAATCTATGAACATCGTCAAAGATTACAAGAAGCATTTGTAGATAGTCCTAGCTTAAAATACTATTACACGGAAGTTTTTGACAGTTGTTACCAACACGCTAGAAAAGAAGCATCTATTGAAACAGGTCTTCCTCTATCTATTTTTCCCAAAGACTATCCTTTTTCTGTTGATGAAGCCTTAGATTCTGATTTTTTTCCAAATTAATCATAGCCGCACTCGATTCCGATTCTTGAGCAGTTAAATACCATGTAAGCATCGGGACGTTCTCAGTAAACTAAAATAGCTATTCACGCTAAAATATAATATAACTACCAGTGCTAAAACTGATTAATATCTACTTGTATTTTTAAATTATCTACTTGCAAGGTATTTATGAACAATAATCAACCGCTTACAGCACAATCATCAACTACACCCCGCGCTGAACTATTATTAGAAATTCAACAAACTCCAGAAGAATATATACCAGAATTGCTACAAATTGTCCGTCTATTTCGTCAAAGTGTGACGATGAAACAGACATCATTAAATAACTGGGAAAAAGCTCTTAATGAAATTAATCAGAGTAATGCTGTTAAACAACAAGAAAGGAAAACAAACATCAAAAAAATATTTGAGTCATGGAATGAGTTAGAAGAACAAGAAGAACAACAAGAAACTTTAGAAATTATTGAATCTATGAAAGGTATTTCTATTTAAAATAGGATGAGTAAGGTTATTATCTTAGATTCTGCACCTGTGGGATTAATTACTAATCCAAAGGCAACGCCTCTAGCTGTGAAATGTCAAGAATGGTTTTATACGCTATTTGAGAGAGGATATGAAGTAATTTTACCAGAAATTATAGATTATGAAATTAGACGGGAATTATTAAGGGCAAATAAATTATCAGGAATTAGAAAACTTAATCAACTAAAGTCAGAAATTATCTATCTTCCTATTACAACAGAAGTGATGTTGAAAGCAGCAGAGTTATGGTCCAACGTAAGAAATCAAGGAAAATCTACAGCAGATAATAAAGCTTTAGATGGTGATGTAATTTTGGCATCTCAATCTATTTTAGTTGCTAATTATGGGCATGAGGTTATTATTGCCACAAGCAATAAAAAACATCTATCTATTTTTATTGATGCTAGAAAATGGCAAGAAATTTAGAAAATGAACCGAGCGATCGCACACTGAAGATTTGCAGGCGATGCCTTCGGCGGGCTTCTCTACGAGACGCTACGCGAACGCCTACGCACTTTTTAACGAACCACACAGAACAGAGAGGAAGAACAGGGCGATCGCAGAGTTTTGGAACTGCTTATACCAAATTTATGTGAGGCTGCATAGAATAATTTCCTTGTCCGGCAGGAGTTTCAAGTGTTTTATTCTGTGCATCTTCATAGAGAATTGGTATTAGTCTACTGTAGTTATCGCCTCTAGACTCAGGCAATTTATGAGAAACTAGAAGATATTACAAAAAAATAATTTATGTTAGGTCTGGAAAGAATTACATTTAATCCTCACATTATGGCGGGACAAGCGTGCATTCGCGGGATGCGGATTCCAGTTTCATTGGTGGTTAATTTGGTAGCTAATGGCAAACCTGTAGAGGAGATTTTAGAAGAATATCCTGATTTAGAACCAGAGGATATTCGTCAATCTTTACTTTACGCAGCTTGGTTAACTCAAGAACGGGTTTATCCCTTCAAAACGGCTTAATTAAGTAAAATGAAATTTTTAGCTGATATGGGAATTTCTCTACGCACTGTGTCTTGGTTGCGTAGTGCTGGTTATGATGTGGTACATTTGCGCGATGAAGGGTTGCAAAGACTACCAGATGATCAGATTTTAGTGAAAGCTCGTACAGAAGGGAGGATTTTATTAACTGTAGATTTGGATTTTGCCCAACTTTTAGCCACTAGTGGGGATAATTTACCCAGTGTAATTTTGTTTAGATTAGGAAATGAAAATTACAACGCAATTAATGAGCGTTTGACAGAAGTTTTAAGGGAATGTCAGACAGATTTAGAAGTAGGGACAATTATTTCTGTCAGTAATGAAACTTTCCGGGTAAGGCGATTACCTATATAAGTTAAGTTGATTGATTGTTAGTGTCTTAACGTAGCGATCGCACACTGGAGATTTTTCAGGCGATGCCTTCGGCGGGCTTCGCCTACGCTCTTTTTAACGAACCACAGAGACGCAGAGAACGCAGAGGAAGAAGAGAGCGATCGCACTTTAGAGATTTTATTTTGCAGGCGATCGCTCTTTTAACAAACCGCAGAGGCGCAGAGGACACAGAGGAAGAGGAGCAATCGCAGAGTAGAGATTTTGCAGGCGATCGCTTTTTAAAGAACCACAGAGGAAGAAGAGGGCGATGGTTTTTGATTTACAAAGTAAAATACAACACAATATAAAATCATTTAAGTAATAAATATTTTCCAAAAAAATCATATTTTCTAAGGGTTTACTCGAATTTTTACAGGTAAAATTACTGAGGCATTTTGCTATTAGCCGATATACAATTCCTGATCGTTGACATGAATCTTGCCAAAATCTAACAAAGAGATAATCTCAGGACTTAATCAAAATGAGTAAATCATCTGAATACTCAATGACTGATAAAACATTTCGTTGTGGTCATTGTGGTAATACAACTGTGATGCAGAAGATAGCTGTTAATCGATATATTCGGACTCTTGACAAAGGTACACCCGATCAATTTCAAGTTGACTATGAATGGTGTGTTTTAGTATGTTGCACTTGTGAAGAAGTGAATGTTATTGAATATTCAATTTGGCCTGATCAGGAAAAAAAATATAAATTCAGTTATGACGATGGAGATATATACGAGATAAAACCTGACGAAAAATATTTATATCCATCATCTAATGATTTTACACATTTAAAAGAAGCTTCAACAATACTTAAACGAACATATCAAGAAGCTTTAAATTGTTTTAAATTTGGTCTATACACAGCAACTGTAATTATGTGTAGAAAAACAGTTGAATGTTTGTGTGAAATAGAATTGGACATTAAAGAGCCTTACCATCTATCTGAAAAAATTAAAAGAATGCGAGATGACGGATGGATAGATAAAATGCTATACGATTGGGCAGAAAAATTAAACGAATTTGGTAATGTTGCAGTACACGAGTACAAAACATTTAATAAAGACGAGGCTCAAGACATTTTAGATTTTACCTATGCTTTAGTTGAATACTGCCTAGATTTTAAATTCAAATTTCAAAAACTAAAAAATAACATAAAAATAAACAAAAAAAAATCTCAAGAGTCTAGAGAGGATGCTGAAATAAATACTTTAAGTGATTCAGAATTAGAATATCTGGACAAAATGTTAAGTGATAGCAATAAATTATTTTGTTATTATTCGGCCATCACTTTGGTAAAAGCAAATATAAAAAATGAAAAAATAGTACCTGTTTTAATCGAAATTTATAATAATAATGAATTTCAATATATGAAAAAAGATATTCTTAATTATTTTAAAAAAATTAGTTCAGTAGTAGTTTTAGAATTAATCAAATTACTTAAAGATTCTTCCATTACCAATATCAATGAGCAAAAGAAAATTCAGATTATGGCTGTTACTACTTTAGGAGATATGGGAAATGATGCAGAACAAGCGATACCAGTCCTTGTTAATGCAAATTCAAATATTAGCATTAAAGCTACTAATTCTCTGATAAAACTCGGAGGTGATGCTATATCTTCTGTAATCAAAATATATGAGGAAAAGCTAAATTCCATTAATACACCAAGATCATAGGCAGTTGTTACCACAGTCACAACTAGTTTAATAAGTTATATAATTATCTATTATGTTATCAGATTTTAATTATATCTTTATCTTCATATTTTTTGCTTCTCTTCTGTTTTTAGCTCATTTGATAGATATTAAAGTTAAGAATTTTACGTTAAGAGCTATATGTATATTATCAATATCTTTATCACTTTTATTTTTACTATCTAATGAATGTTTCAAAGGTATTGAAAATGCGGTTGAAGATTTTAATGATGTAGAAACATGCTTACCACGGATATTTGTTGAATGCAAAACTTTTACAGTTTATAAAGATCCTCTTCACCCAATAATCACAACTTGTAAAAATATATTAAGCAACAAAAAGATATATGAATATGTTCAAGACTAATTTAATCATTTAGTATAGATATATTCAGAAAAAATTTGCCTTAAGATTCTTAAATCCCAAGGCAAATAAACCCTCTAAATTCTTTCTTTACTTTGCGTCCTTCGTGGTTCGTTTCTCTTAAAGTTGCTTCACTTCCGAAACCAACTTCGCCACCATATCCTTCGCACTACCAAAAAGCATCGTCGTTTTATCCTTGTAGAACAACTCATTATCTACACCGGCAAAACCCGTACTCATCCCGCGCTTAATCACAATCGTCTGCTTCGCCCGATCTACTTCCAAAATCGGCATACCATAAATCGGGCTACTTGTATCACTCCGCGCCGCCGGATTTACCACATCATTTGCCCCAATTACTAAAGCCACATCCGCTTGATCGAACTGGGGATTAATATCATCCATGTCGTACAACTGCGTATAAGGCACATTTGCCTCCGCCAGTAACACATTCATGTGTCCTGGCATTCTTCCAGCAACGGGGTGAATGGCATACTTCACATCAACGCCCATTTTTTCTAACTGATCTGACAATTCCCGGACGCTATGTTGCGCTTGGGCAACTGCCATACCATAACCGGGCACAATTACCACAGAACGAGCATAACCCAACATCATTGCGCCTTCTTCAGGATCGATGCTGCGGACGCTTTGATCAGTTGCACCACCACTAGCAGCACCACCACCAGAACTAGAACCTGTACCAAAAGCGCTGAACAGCACACTAAATAAGGAGCGGTTCATCGCCTTACACATAATCTCGGTAAGAATTAACCCGGAGGCTCCTACCAAAGCACCAGCGATGATTAACATATTGTTCATCACAACGAACCCAGCCGCCGCCGCCGCCACACCTGACAAGGAGTTCAACAGCGAAATTACCACCGGCATATCGCCGCCACCAATGGGGATGACAAACATTACACCCAACACTAAAGAAACGCCAACCACTCCCAAGAATATGGGTAAGCTATCTGGTGTGATGATTAAATAGGCACTACCTACTATATAAGCACCCAGAAGCAAGAGGTTAAATGGTTGCTGGAATGGAAATGTAATCGGGGAACCGCTAATTAAACCTTGTAATTTGGCAAAGGCGAGAAAACTACCTGTGAAGGTAACACCACCGATTAACACATCCAACAGCATGGAAATGTTGACATCTAGGGGTATCGCCTGAGAATTATCTAATAACCGCCAGAATTCGGCAACGGCTACTAATGCCGAAGCCGCACCGCCCAAACCGTTGAGTAAACCCACCATTTGGGGCATTTCGGTCATTTGGACTTTGTAGGCAACGATCGCACCAATTCCCGATCCAATCGCCAAACCTAACAATATCATCTGGTAGTTCAACACATGTTGATCCAGCATTGTCGCTGCGATCGCCAGTAGCATCCCTACAGCCGCTACAATATTACCGTTTCTTGCTGTAGCCGGCGATCCCAGCTTTTTCAAGCCCAGAATGAATAACGATGCAGCGACTAAATACGTCAGCTGAATGCCAGTTGGTAAAAAGTCGCTCACGCCTTAATCTCCTTCTTCTTGAACATTTGCAACATTCTGTCTGTGACTAAAAAACCACCCACAACGTTGATTGTTGCCAGTATTACAGCAATTAAACCGAGAATTACTGACACGCTTGTGTCTTTTGCACCAGCAGCAACTATTGCTCCAAGTACCGCAATCCCAGAAATCGCGTTTGAGCCTGACATTAAGGGCGTGTGTAGAGTCGGTGGTATTTTGTTGATGACTTCAAAACCGATAAAAGATGCCAAAACAAATACAAACAAAGCAGCAATTAATGCCTCTGTCATGAAATCAAAACTCCTTTTGTAAGTGGGAATTGGGCATTGGGCATTAGTTATTCTTTTTCCCCTATTCCCCACTCCCTATTCCCCATTCTCCGTTCCCTAATTAACCGCCGGTTGTTGAGTATTCAATGCTTGTAGCGCATCCCGCACTCGTTGATTGCGAATTTCACCAGCGTGGGTAACGCAAGCTGCATCAACGATGTCGTCGCTAAAGTCTACCTGCAAAGCTTTGTCTTTAATGAGCAATTGCATCAATGATGTAACGTTCTTGGCATACAATTGGCTGGCGTGAATTGGCATCGATGATGGGAGATTGATGGGGCCGATAATTGTCACACCGTTCCACACAATATCTTTACCGGGTTCGGTACAGGCGCAGTTACCACCCTGTTCAGCAGCCAAATCTACAATCACTGAACCTGGTTTCATTTGTGCCACCATTTCTTCTGTAACAAGCCTTGGTGCTTGTCTGCCAGGAACTTGGGCGGTAGTAATCACCACATCAGAATTTTTGATGTGTTCGGCGACAACTTCTTGGGTGCGTTGTTTGCTAGCCTCAGAGATTTCCTTGGCGTAACCGCCAGCAGCAACGGTTTCTTCGTCTAATTTGACTTCAACGAATTTTGCCCCTAAGCTTTGCACTTCTTCTTTGACGGCGGGACGGATATCAAAGGCTTCTACCACTGCTCCCAAACGTCTGGCGGTAGCGATCGCTTGCAATCCGGCTACACCAGCGCCCATAATAAATACTTTCGCTGGAGCGATCGTACCTGCGGCTGTGGTTAACATTGGGAAATATTTCGGTAATGCAGCTGCGGCAATCAATACTGCTTTGTAACCTGCTAATGAAGCTTGCGAGGACAATGCATCCATACTTTGCGCCCTGGTAGTACGGGGAATCATTTCCATACTCAAGGCTGTGACTTTCCGATTTGCTAGTTGCTGTGCGACAACAGGATTTCCCAAAGGATTGAGGAAGCTGACTAATACAGCCCCTTCCTTTAATAAATCAATTTCTGAGCGTCCATCTTCTCGTTCTTGTGGTGGGCTGACTTTCAGTAAAATATCTGTTTCGCCCCATAATTTGGCAGTATCGCTGATTATTGTGGCTCCTGCTGCTTCATAGTCAGAATCACTGAAAAATGATCGCTCTCCTGCACCTGTTTCTACCCACACTTCCAAACCTTGTTTTACCAATCGAGCAACGGTGTCAGGAATTAATGCCACACGACGTTCACAAACTTCAATTTCTTTAGCAACTGCTATTCTCATGAAATCTCCTGAAGATAAATACTTAATCTCTGCCAAGTAAGCGATTGTCTAGATGAGGCGTTTCCCGCGCTCATAGTACTTAGGCAGGAACATCAACCATGAATTTTACTTGTAGATTGAACCTTGAATCTTTCCTCTTCCACTATTTAGCTGTCCAGGCAAAGCCTGACTTTGCAGTTCGCAGATGTCATATTTTCAGATAGTTGCAAACAGGGTTACGTATTGCACATCTTAAATTGATTCCCAAATTTTGCATCTTTATCTTCCGCTTGTGTTCGGGATTGAGAAATTTTGGTATTCCTTTCTTATAGAGTAATATTGACCGAATTTTGAAAGCTTGATAATTTCCCAATCAAATTTTAATTATTACGACTTTGATTCCAACTTATTTTAATCAATTTAGCCCAACTTAACTGGCGATCGCTGATGGCAAACCTCAATTTTTATAACAAAATTCTCAAATTTAGATACACTTATACATATTTAGAAATATAATCCAATCTCAACTGTGTTTCTATTTAGTTCAAAATTTGACCAATCTAGTCATCAAATCAGCACTCTGTAAGGGTAATATAGTAAACTAATCATGAGTTAAATTTATAACTAAGCAATTTTACCGTCGCCCAAACATCAGGGAGGATGGCACTTTTTGTTGTTACTGAACGTCAATTGTCATGAAGTGAGTAGTAAACTTTAGTAACGAATACTAACACACGGTTATTTAGATAACAGATTTATATTTTGGTGAGGAAACCCAATTATGCGACGTTTACTTTCCGCTTTAGCCGTGACTAGCTGTTTAGTGACTGTATTTCCAGCCCTAACTTGGGCACAAAGTTTACCAGGATTTACGCTGTTTAGCGGCGTCAAAAGCGAAAATCAACTGCCCTTCCGGTTAGATTTTGGTGGACAAGCTAATGCTTGGGATCGTTATATATTGAGAATTCCAGCCAAAAGAATGAAATTGGCCGTTGGTCAATTTGCCATTAACTACCCTGATTATTACAAAGGAACTTTTGATCAGAGAAAAATTGAAGTCCGAGTCAAAGGCAAAGCAGTTCCGCTTTCTGAAGTGAAGTGGGACAAAGAAGGTAAGCTGATTAATATTTTCCCTCAAGAACCAGTGCCAGCAGGTAGTGCCGTTGAGGTAGTCTTATCTAACGTGAAAAACCCAGCCTTCGGTGGAATCTACTATTTTAACTGTCAAGTACTTTCGCCTGGTGATGTGCCATTATTACGCTACATGGGAACATGGATTTTGAGCATTAATTAAGAGTGGGGAGTAGGGAGTAGGGAGATGAGGGAGCAGGGGAAGCAGGGGAAGCAGGGGAAGCAGGGGAAGAAGAATATTGATATTGACCAATTCCCCATTCCCCATTCCTCATTACCAATTTTTTAATAGAGTGATATAATTGGAGATTGTGAGTTTTTATAAAAATCACCTAAGAGGAGAACAGTATGAAAAGAACACTAGGCGGTACTAGCCGTAAGAGAAAAAGAACCTCTGGTTTTCGCGCCAGAATGCGGACACCAGACGGCAGAAACGTGATTAGCGCTAGAAGAAGAAAGGGGCGTCATCGTCTAAGCGTTTAGGGAATATTAAGCTAAAAGAACATCTGTGGCTTTGCCTAAAGCAAATCGGCTAAAATCCCGCAAGGATTTTCAGGCAGTTTTCCGGGAAGGGATTCGGCGTCATGGTTCTTATTTAACATTGAGAGCTTTAAAGCCGTTATGTTCAAAAAAACCTTCTTTGGACACTGCCACCCAGACTACACAAGCAAGTGACTCAGCACATCTTGCCAGCACGCGGATTGGTATTTCCATAAGCACAAAAGTAAGCAAAAGGGCAGTGGTTCGCAACCGAATCAAACGGCAAATTGCTTCTGCTTTATATAATTTGCTGCCCAAATTATCACCAGGATGGCGGTTAGTGTTCATTGTCAAACCCACAACAGTAGAATCTAAGTGCGTAAGCCCACAATTTCTGCAAGAATTAGAGCAGTTGTTGGCACAAGCTGAGGTGTTCGATGGGAATTCGTGAAGATGTTTATTATGAAGGTGGCCCCCATATTGGGGATTTAATTGTCAACCTGTTGATTGGGCTAACCATTGTTGGAATACCATTAACAGTCGGGGCAATTGTCAGAGCTTTGTGGCTGCGTTTCCGCATCACCGATCGCCGGATTACCGTGACAGGAGGTTGGCAGGGACGCGATCGCACTGACATAATTTACTCAGAAATTGTCAAAGTCGTCACAGTCCCCCGTGGCATTGGCTTATGGGGAGATATGGTGTTAACCCTAAGAAACGGCAGTCGTCTTGAATTGCGGGCAATTCCTAAGTTTCGGGAAGTTTATGACTATATCAACGAAAGAATTGTTGCGAAAAATCCTGAATATAGCGCCGCTGCTAACAAGTGATGAGAGTAGGAAGTAGGCTTGCCGTGACTTGTACTGAGCGCAGTCGAAGTAGCGTAGCCGAACGGGAGTAGGGAATGCAAAATTTACTCAGATAAAATCCAAAGTTAAGAACTTCCCACTTACCAAAAACTACATACCACTCCCAATTCCCTACTCCCCATTCCCCACTCCCTTTTTTTGGATGTGCGGCTATCCGTAGCGAAGGGTAGTCGCACATAATTTATGATTTAGATTAGATTCAGTCAGTTTACAGTACCTCAGGTTGAATTCAGAATAATGGATTTTGGTATCGGCTTTCTCTCGAACAACGTGATGCTGCCAATCATAGATTTCTTCTATGGTATAGTGCCTAGCTACGGATTGGCGATCGTTGCTTTGACCCTGATAGTCCGCTTCGCGCTCTATCCCCTGAGTGCTGGCTCAATTCGCAACATGCGGAAGATGCGAATTGTACAACCTCTGATGCAGAAGCGGATGGCAGAAATCAAAGAGCGCTATAAGGATGAACCGCAAAAGCAGCAGGAGGAAATGGTCAATGTTCAAAAAGAATTTGGCAATCCCTTGGCAGGCTGCTTTCCATTACTAGTACAAATGCCGGTCTTATTAGCGCTGTTTGCCACTTTGCGGGGTTCGCCTTTTGCAGGTGCAAACTACAGCGTTAACCTGCAAATTCTTCCCGCAGAACAAATCGAACAAATTCAACCGCAAGCCTTTGCCACTGCTCCTCAAAATATTTACATTGCTGATGGAGAACACGTTAAAGTAGCTGCCATCCTTCCTAGTGGTAACAAACTAGCGGTGGGAGAACAAACTAAGATCCAATATCAGACCGTTGAGGGCAAACCATTTCAGGTACTCCTAGCAGAACACCCAGAAAATAACCTGATTCCTGATTGGAAAGTCACCAAAGGGGAAGATAGGGTAAAAATTGATGCCCAAGGGAATGTAGAAGCCTTGCAGCCTGGAGAAGTCACTATTCAAGGAATAATTCCTGGACTAGCAGCAGAAAAAGGTTTTCTATTTATTGATGCCTTAGGCAGAGTTGGCGCAACTGATCCAGATGGCACAATCCACTGGGATATCGTCGCCATGATCGTCTCCTTTGGAATCAGCCTTTATGTTAGCCAAATGCTTTCTGGGCAAAATTCCAGTGGTGGCAATCCGCAGCAGGATACAGTTAACAAAATCACTCCAGTTATTTTTTCTGGGATGTTTTTGTTCTTCCCCTTACCAGCTGGGGTGCTAATGTATATGGTGATTGGTAATATTTTCCAAACCGCACAAACTTACCTTCTGTCCCGCGAACCTCTACCAGAAGAACTGCAAAAAATCGTAGCAACCCAGGAGAAAGAAGCAGTAATCGCAGAACAAAAGGCATTGCCATTTGAACCAAAAAGTGCCAAGAAAAAGGCGACAGGGGGATCATGAGCAATATTCCCATGCAGCGAGGTCAGCAGTGGTTAAAATCCCTGCTGGAACTCACTGGAATACCTGCTGAGATTCAGGGTCATTTAGAAACTGCCCAATCTCAAGAGGGCGATTCCCCAGAACCAGATAATTACTGGTTAACAATTGATCAAACTAATTTAACGACAGAACAAATCCAGGTATTAATTGGTGCTGATGGTTCTGTGTTAGATGCGATTCAGTATCTAGCAAATTCGGTTTTAAACCTGAGTCAATCCCCGGAAGACCAAGCCTCTTACACTATTGAGTTGAATGGCTACCGGGTTAAAAGAGAAGCTGAAATTCGCGCATTAGCAGAAGCAGCAGCCGATGAAGTGCGCTTTTCTGGTAGAGAAGTGGAAATCAAATCCCTTAGTTCTGCTGAAAGGCGACAAATCCATACCTTCTTGAAGGAGTTTGGAGATTTAGAAACCTTCAGTCGCGGTAAAGAGCCACATCGTCATCTGGTTGTGCGACCAGCTTCTTTGGAAGAAATTAGGAGTTAGGAGTTGTTCAATTTTGGATTTTAGATTTTAGATTCAATCCAAAATCCAAAATCTAAAATTGGCAGAGTTAGGAGTTTATTGAAGTTCATAACTATATAATTTCAAAATTCCTCTTGTTCCTAAAAACTAAAATAAAGATGTAACATCAGTATAATTGCTGATAATCAAGATAAATTTTTAGTGAGAATGTCTCACAAATCCTATGGACGCAATTTATATTCCGCAGCTAACTCAAGCCCCGGAGCGGACAGAGGAAGTTCAGGTTCAGGAATTTCTGCCTGGTCTGGAAACGTTGACACCGGTTCGGGGTCATGTGCGCGTGCAGCATCATGGCAATTACTTGGAAGTGTCCGCTCAGGCAGAAACAATTATAACTTGTACCTGCAACCGCTGTTTGCAGCAATACAATCGACGTTTAGGGCTTGATACGAAGGAAATCATCTGGTTAGATGAAACTGCAAATCAGGGAAATGACTTGCCTCTAGAGCGGGAAGTAACTATGGAAGAGTTGCTGGAAACGCTACCACCTGATGGTTATTTTTATCCCAACGAATGGCTGTATGAACAGATGTGCTTGGCAGTACCCCTGCGCCAGTTATGCGATCGCAATTGTCCAGGTATTCCTGTAAGTACTACTGTTGATAGTTCCGATAGTCCTGAAACTCCAGTTGATAACCGTTGGGCTTCTCTGGAAGCACTGAAAAAGCAACTTCCGGGCTAATAGCTTATTGCTTATGCCTAAAATTCTGTGATTTCCCGCCCGTGCGTAATTTACCGCCGTAGGCATCGCTTTCGGGAATATTAACTCGACAGAGACAGCATGGGTGGTAAATATATGAGGCTTGTTAAGATGCGATCGCAAAGTTTATGTCTACTATTGTATCTCGGCTCGACATTACACAAATATTCTGTGATGTAGATGACTTCTGTAAGCAGTGGGAAAACTTATGGCAACAAATACCACTTTTACAAGGCATCACCGGAAAAATTAGGGTGACTGACCATCAATAACATTTAGAAAATCTTCAGCCGTGATAATCGGGCAAGAAAAATTATCTTTTAGACTGAGTAAATCGCGATCGCCCGTCACGAGATAATCAGCCTCACTGACCACAGCCAAAAGTAAAAAAGGCACATCAAAGGGATCACGACATTCAGGAATTACAGGCAAGCGGCCGTGTATCGCTACAGCTTCACAAAAGAGTATGTAATCCGATAGTAAATCTTCTTGCTCAGTTGGCGTGAGCTTAAACTTTGGATAAGCCAGCACTCGGATTAACTCAGTTGTTGTCGCTTTAGAAACCAGCGGAGTGAAGAGATCGCCCTGCCATGCCAAACGAAGCCTAGATACTCTGCCCCCAAATATCAGCGCCGAGATGACAATATTAGTATCAATTACTACCCGTTAACAAATCATTAAGATTGACGCGCCCAAGCCACTGCATCAGCCACATCCTGCTCACTCAGTCCTAAATCCGCTAGCTTAGATCGAACTGCATCAGCCCGCTGAATTTTTACAGGAGTCAGAATAATTTGCCCCCCCTCCACCTTTACCTCAAAATACTCAGCCTCACCGATTTCACGAGTAATACTTTTAGGCAGCGTTAGTTGATTTTTAGAAGTTAACTTGGCGAGCATGACTTGCCTCCTAGCCTTTGCTATCAAATGTAAGGATTCCTTACTTGAGTATATACATCCTACCTTACTAAATCTAAAACCTTCCCAGGTTTGGTAACAGAACATTAAGAGCATCTTAACCAAGGTGATTTCCCGCCCGTGCGTAGTTTACCGCCGTAGGCATCGCAATTGTCCAAGTATTCCTGTGAGTAATGGCGTATAACCAGAAGTAACTTGGCTATACATTTGCAAGACCGATGCAGAAATACGTCCTGAGAGTTTTGCGATCGCCCATAGCGTTAGGTAAAATCATTTTCAATTGTTGAGAATTCGCAAGAGAAAAAAGTTTATGGCAGATAAGTCCGGTCAAGACCCCTCGGAAATCACAGTGGCAACGGTTGATGAAGAACGAAAAGGCACAACTTTCAGCGGTACGGTCATCCTTGGTATAGATCCTGAGGGTGGGGCAGTCGTTTTTTTTAGAGACTTTTTAATTGAAGATTATAAAGGCGAACTTACCGCTTATCTGGCAACAGATGGCGATATAACGAAAAGCATTGATTTAGGCGAACTCGATCATAAAAGCCCCAGTTTTAAGCTGCGAATTCCGCTGGGAACGGATACATTACCCTACAATACAGTCGTGTTGAGCGACAAAAAAAGCAAGAAAAAAATCCTGACGATCAATCTATAAAATTTGTAACTTAGCTCGTAGTTCAGCCAAATTCGATTGCCATCCTGTATATATCTCAAATGGGTTCTATATAGTAATCCTATTTGAGTTGTGAGAATTGCAACCCATAGATCCCCGACTTCTCAAAGAAGTCGGGGATCTAGTTTCTGCGCGTTTGATCCAGGATTGCTATATTTTATTTAATAGTTATAATCCGACCCAAGAGTAATATCTATAGGACTCATGTTTGATTGTTGAAAAAACTCCGTAAAACTTCATAAGGCTAATTTCCTAATCCCTAACCTCTACTCCCTACCTAGACAAATGAGTTCATAAATCAAAGCAGATTCCTATATATTTGAAAATATCAAAAACTGCTGTATTTGATCAAACCTTAAAATATAAGTAAATCCGTAGCTTACTTCCTGATTTCCGGTAATTTGGTGAGGACAGGGTTTTTGAGCAGAGGTTAGGTTGAATAAGAGCAATAGTTGGTATCGAAATATGACTGAGCGCTTATTGATTGGAGTTTTAGGTCAGACAAATGCAGGTAAGAGTTTGACTTGGAACACACTATTTGGAAGGACTGTCAAGACCGGCACACGCCAACGTCAATTGCTATTGTCTGATACAGAGTGGGTAAATGTTTTCCTTGTTAGTGGGTCGCCTGAAGAGAGGGAAACCTATGTTGGCAAGATTATCAACACCGAAAATCCACGTATTGTTCTTTGCTCAATGCAGTATAGAAGCGATGTTACACAAACAATTAATTACTTCGCAGAGCGAGAATATCATCTATTTATTCATTGGCTAAATCCAGGGTTTGGTGATAATGCCAAAAGCGAAGATTATCTCAACCTCATTCCACACTTCCACAAACTGGGTTACATCTTAAACATTAAGGATGGCAAAGCAAATCCTACATCACGTGTAAATGAAATCCGAGACTTTATACACAGATGGTCTGGCGTAAGAGGTTTACTGAACGTAGCTCAACCAATTTGCCCACGCTAGACTAAAAAAATTTGCTGAACGCAAAACCATAATCGTCCACTCTGAAGGAATATCTTACATATTAACGATCACACTGCCAACCACTATTAAAGTGGTAAATGTAAATGTTGGTTTTTAGTTGTTAGAGGTGATACAAACCTGAACAATGAGAGAATAACTAATAACCACAGCTAAATATGAACTTCCGTGAAGAGTTTAAGCTACTGCTACGCGCCCGCTACCCCTTGATTTATATTCCCACTTATGAAGAGGAGCGGGTAGAAGCAGCTATCCGGGAAGAAGCAACCAACCAGGGTAATCGCCCAGTGTATACGTGGGATTTTGTCGATGGCTATCAGGGAAACCCCAATGATGTTGGGTTTGGGCGACGTAACCCACTACAAGCTTTAGAATTTATCGAAAAATTACCAGCTTCTGCATCTGCGGTAATAATTCTCCGAGATTATCATCGCTTTTTAGATGATGTAGCGATCGCCCGCAAACTCCGCAATCTGTCCAGACTTCTCAAGTCGCAACCAAAAAACATTGTCCTACTGTCGCCGCGCATCGCTATTCCTGACGATTTAACGGAAGTGTTGACAGTCGTCGAGTTTCCCCTACCCGCCGCCCCAGAAATTAAAACTGAGGTGGAACGCTTACTACAAAGTACTGGTAACTCACTTTCTGGCAAAGTTTTAGATGACTTAGTGCTATCTTGTCAAGGACTTTCGATGGAACGGATTCGCCGGGTTTTGGCAAAAGCGATCGCAACCCACGGTGAATTGCGACCAGAAGACGTGGATCTAGTTTTGGAAGAAAAGCGCCAAACTATCCGCCAAACCCAAATATTGGACTTCTACCCCGCCACTGAGCAAATTTCTGATATCGGCGGATTGGATAACTTGAAAGACTGGCTGATTCGTCGGGGAGGCTCCTTTACTGATAAGGCCCGACAGTACGGATTACCGCACCCCCGTGGTTTAATGTTGGTGGGTATTCAGGGAACTGGTAAATCGTTAACGGCAAAAGCGATCGCTCATCACTGGCATTTACCCTTGCTACGTCTGGATGTGGGAAGGTTATTTGGTGGTTTGGTCGGTGAATCAGAATCTCGGACTCGCCAAATGATCCAAGTAGCTGAAGCCCTCGCTCCCTGTATTTTGTGGATTGATGAAATAGATAAAGCCTTTGCCGGACTTGGTAGCAAAGGTGATGCCGGAACAGCCAGCCGTGTGTTTGGTACTTTTATTACCTGGCTAGCCGAAAAAAGCTCACCCGTGTTTGTCGTTGCCACCGCCAACGACATCCAAGCTTTACCGCCAGAAATGTTGCGTAAGGGGCGATTTGATGAAATTTTCTTTGTGGGATTGCCCACTCAAGAAGAGAGAAAAGCAATTTATGATGTTCATTTATCCCGATTGCGCCCCCATAACTTGAAAAGTTATGACATCGAAAGATTAGCTTATGAAACACCTGATTTTTCTGGGGCAGAGATTGAGCAAACTCTAATTGAAGCGATGCACATTGGATTTAGCCAAAACCGCGATTTTGCTACCGATGATATTTTAGAAGCAGCCAGTCAGATCATCCCCTTGGCGCGAACTGCTGTAGAGCAAATTCAGCAACTCCAAGAATGGGCTGCTGCTGGCAGAGCGCGTTTAGCATCTAAACATAGTCCTTTGAGCGAACGCCTCCGGCGCACTACGTAAAGGCATTGGGCAGTAGCTACAATAATTGATTAGTTAAGCTGTTACGCAAATAATATTGTACATTTACCTGATGACTGAAAACCCGTCAACAGTCAACAGTCATCAGTTAACGACCCAATAGAGTGTTTATATACTTTAGACGCGCATCAGCTTAATAATTGCTAGTCAATAGTCAACAGTTAATCATGAATTACTATTGACTATTGACTATTTACCACTGGTGATCAGGTTTTAACTATGTTGTCTGGCTTAACAAAATTTATACTTGGGTTTTTCTTAGCGATCGCTATCTTAATAGGTGGCGGCGCTGCAATTGCACTCTATTTCATGAATCGTACTGGCATACCCCCTGCCAAACCAGTTTATTCCAACGATAGTCCTTCGGTGAAAGCCCAAGCTCCCAAAGCAACTACACCTGGGACTCAGGCTCAATCGTCTCCAAGCTCAACTTCTACACCCACAGAATCACCAAAGGCTACCCCATCAACAAAACCATTGCCATCAGGAGCTTACCGAGGGCGTGTTACTTGGGCTGAAGGCTTGAGTTTGCGATCGCAACCAAATCAAGAAGCTGAACGGATTGGTGGGGTTACTTTTAATCAAAAAATTATTGTCTTGGAAGAAAGCGGGGATAAAGGCTGGCAAAAAATTCGTTTGGAAGGTAGCGAACAAGAAGGTTGGGTGAAAGCAGGTAATACTGAAAAAGTTGATGAACAATAGGCATGGGGCATTGGGCATCGGGCATTGGGCATTGGGCACTGGTTATTCTCTTTGTCCCCTTGTCCCCTTGTCCCCCTGCCTCCCCTGCTCCCCCTGCTCCCTGATCTCCCCCTGCTCCCTGATCTCCCCACTCTCTAGTTAAATTACTTGTAAATAAAAATACACAAAACAAGTATAACACAGAGTAATTGGTATAATTCTGTATAGTCATAACTTGAAAAAAACAAGTGGAAACAGGGGTAGATAGCTATTTAACCAAGCTTGCCTCAGTCTACGAGGCATCCGAAAACGTCAAGGTTGTTCCTAGCGTAACTAATTTCAAATTTTTGAATTGGAAAAAGTTATCTAGTGGTGCGGCGATGCGTCTTTTGTCTGTGGCACTGATTACGGGACTTCTGAGTTTAGCCGGGCAAGCTTTTGCACTTCAGAAAATAGGAAGTAATGGATCTGAAGTTACCAGTACTCAGAGGTGTTTAAAAAAGTTAGGTTACTTTAACGGCCCGGTGACAGGTAAATTTGCTAGCTTGACTCAAAACGCTGTGATCAAATTTCAGCAAGCCAATAGAATACCTGCTGATGGAGTTGTGGGTATTAATACGCAGCAAGCCTTGCAACGAGCCTGTCAAAGTAGAACTCCTAGTAGAAATACGAATGGCGCATTGGGTAGGACAAATGGTCAATATCCTACTCTCTCTCAAGGCAACACTGGTACGGCGGTGACAAGATTGCAACAGCGTCTGCGGCAGTTAGGCTACTTGAATGCTAATCCCACTGGAAATTTTGGTCCAATGACCAGAGATGCTGTAATTGCATTCCAGCGAAAGTATCGCATATCTGCTAACGGGATTGTGAATCGACAAACTTGGAACGCACTACTGGGTTCCTCTCCAACTCCAGCTAGATCAAGTCTCTCGACTTCACAAGTGAGAGAACTCCAAGCGCGTTTACAGCAGCTAGGTTATTTTAATACTAATCCTACTGGGAATATTGGCCCAATGACTAGAGAAGCTGTTATGCAATTCCAGCGAAGTTATCGCCTACGTGTTGATGGCATAGCTAATGCTCAAGTTTTACAAGCAGTGCGTAGAGCCTCCACAGATGGATATGCTACTCAACAACCAAGCAGAAATTATCTGACTGTAGGCGATCAAGGAGAAAATGTCAGATTAGTTCAAGAGCGTTTATCGCGGTTGGGTTTCTCTAATACTAATCCTGATGGCTTTTTCAATGATTACACCAGAGAATCTGTGATTGCATTCCAGCAATATTCTCGACTTAATTCTACTGGAAATGTAGATTGGCAAACTTGGCAAGCCTTAGGGTTAAATAGCACGACTGTGGGCAATTACGCTGAGGCTAATGGTTATGTATTAGCTGAGACTAATGACTATGTAGCGCCTGTTACCAATGACTTTGTAGCACCTCAAACTAATCGCTATTTACCTCCTACTGGTGGCTATGTAGTGCCTGTTAACAATGGCAACACATTAGTTGCTAATAATCCTTACAGAGTAATAATACCAATTTCCAGTAATAATACTCTGATTAAAGTGCAACAATATATACCCGATGCTGTTACAGAGCAATCCAATCTAGGGGATTATGTGAATGCTGGGGCATTTAGCGATCGCGCCCAAGCAGAAACCCTAACGAAAAAGCTCCGCTCATTAGGTTTGGATGCACGAGTAAAATTCAATTAAATTGACAAACTCAACTGCGAACCTTCCTGAGTTTTATTCACTTCAATCCGGGCTTGGAAAGCTTCTTTGAGATGGGGCATGTGAGTGACAGTGAGGATGCAGGCGAAATCGGAAGCGATCGCATTAATCGCTGCAATCAAGCGATCGCATCCTTCGGTATCCTGTGTACCGAAACCTTCATCTACAATCAACAATTGCAAAGCTGCTCCCGCCCGTTGTGCTAATAATTTCGCCAGGGCTAAACGGATGGCAAAGTTAATTCTAAAGGCTTCTCCACCAGAGTAAGTTTCATAAGATCGCGTTCCTCTAGAATCGGCGATTAAAATATCTAGGGTGTCTATCAGCTTGGCATTTTTCTTGGTTGATTTAGCACTGCGTCCAGCTTTTTGAGTAATAAATTGTACATGAAACTGATTGCCACTCAGCCGCGAAAGTAGTTGATTTGTCTCGGCTTCCAGCTGCGGTAACACATTCTCAATCATCAGTGCTTGGATACCATTTTTACCAAAAGCTTGCGCTAATTCCTGATAAACACGATATTCTTGCTTGCAAGATTGTAGTTGCTGCTGCTGTTGTTCATACTGAATTTGCAGCGTTTCCAGTTGATGCGCCAACTGTTCCAAACGCCCTAATTTGGCAATTTGCTCATCGAGTTGCCGTCTGCGTATTGCTAACTGCTGCTCTAAAGCTTGAATTTGGGCAGATGGATTAGCTGTTGCTTGTAATTGCTGGATAATGCTTTCGATTTGCCCGCCGAGTTTTTGCCGTTCCGTTACTCTGGCACTTCTGGAATCCTCTAAGTCTTGCAATCTCGTTTGGAGTTGGGGATATTGCTGCTGGGCTGACAGCAGTTGTTGATACCGCAAATGCCAAGATTGAGCTTGACGAACAGCTATACGCAGATTGTTGTGCTGCTCGGAACTGTAGCCAATTTCGGTAATGTGACGCTCAAGAGCCGCGATTTGTTTAGCACATTCAGAATCAGTCTGATCTTGCTGGATTTTGAGTTGTAATTGAGCAATTTGAGATTGTAATTCTGGTTTTCGGGCTAATAGTTGCGCTTGTCGTTTAGTAGCATCTTTAATCTGCTGGAGTTTAATTTCTGCCCATCGCCATCGCTCAACTTCACTCCGGGCGAGGGCGTGGTCTTGTTCATTATAATTAACTTGTTGCAGATATTGGTCTAGCTGCCGGAGTTCGGCTTGTTTATCGGGAGCGTAATCACCAGCTTGGAGCGATCGCTCTAAATGTTGTTTTTCAGCAGCAATTTGCTGTAACTGTTGTTGGACATCAGTTGTAGCTTCTAACTGGGCTGCCAACTGTCCCCGTTGTTCGCGTAAACCATCGTAACCTGCTAACTGTTGGGAAATTTCGCGATATTCCTGCCTAAGTACTTGGATTTCTCGATCAGACACAGCCATTTGTTCTCTGACTACCCAAAACTGCCCTTGAGTATCCTCTATCTCAGCCTGGGTTTTTTCCACTACCCGGCTCCAATGATGTTCATCCAGCGGACGTTCGCATAATGGACAAAGTGCTTCAGGATTTTGGAGCATTTGCAATTTCTGCTCTAATTCTCCCAGCAGTTTTTCATAGTCACGTTGATGAGCTTGCAGGCGTTCAATAAAGTGACGCCTTTCTTGCCCTTTTTCCTGCACTCGTTGCAGATAAACCCGCTTTTTCTCCAGTTCCTCAATCTGGATTGCCACATCCATCACCGCTTGTTGCAGTTGCGGTTGGCGGCGGTGCTGGCGTTGCAATTGGTTCTCAGTACTTTGGAGTTGTTCGAGTCGCGCTACTAAACCAGCATGAGTGCGATCGAGTTGGCTTTGTAAAGTTGCTCGTTGTTGCAACAAGGGAGTAACTTGCATTTGCAGTTGATCTAAACGCGCAACATGGTAACGGGCTGCGGTTAATTGTGACAAAGCAGCTTCTACCTCACCTGATTTAGTCAGAGTTTGTTGAATATCTCGCTCTTGTTGCTGCAAAGCTTCAATTTGGGCTTGAGCTTGTTGCAGTTGCCGTTCGATTTCGTGAATTTGTTTAGTAAGCTGTTGTTGCTTTTGTTGACGAGTCTGCCCAGCGCGGGTGTATTCTTCAAATTTGGCAGCAAAGGCTTCTTCTTGAGATTGGAGACTTTGATATTGGGCATATCCAGCTTTAATTTCAGCTTCTTGGTGTAATATTTTTTCTAAATCTGATAGCTGAGAGCCAATAGCTGATTGTTCTTGTTGGAGGCGATCGCAATCTTGGGTAAGATTTTGGTATTGCTGCTTTACAAAGCTGAGTTGTTGTTCCCAATTTTGGCGCTGGTGCTGGACAACTTGCAAACTTTGCAATTGAATATTATCAAATGCTTGCACCTGTTGCAGTTGATTGAGTTCGGCTTCTAACTCGACTCTTTGCGCTTGGGTTGTCTCGCGTTGTTGCAACTGAATTTTAATCGATTCCAAAAAACGCTCTAACTCTACTGCCCTGGCTTTGAACTGACGAGAAGATTCCTTTGCCCGTTCTTCCAAATCATCGTACTGATTGAGTTTCAACAACTCCGCTAAAATTTCTTTGCGTTCCGTCGGGCGTTTGAGCATGAACTCATCTGCACGGCCTTGACGTAAGTAAGCAGAATTAATAAATGTATCGTAATCGAGCTTGATGTGTTCTAGAATCAAATCTTGGGTTGCTCTTACCCCTTTGCCAGTGAGTGAGCGAAACCCAGATGGTATTTCTATTTGAAATTCAAGAACCCTAGTACCTCCCCGAATTCGGGTACGAATCACCCGATATTTTTGCTGGTTACTTTGAAAAGTAAAATCAACCCGAACTTCTTTCGCGCCAGAATAGATGACATCATCTTCAACAGTGGCGCGGCTTTCACCCCAAATTGCCCAAGTGATTGCTTCCAAAAGTGAAGATTTACCCGCACCATTGGAACCCGAAATACAAGCCGTATGCAAACCACGAAAATCTAAAGTTGCATCACGGTAACTAAGAAAGTTTTTGAGGATAAGTTGTACTGGGATCATTCACGCTATAGCGCCACATCTACTTTTAATAGTTAACAGTACAGATGCACTGTTTGTTAGTTTAGCTATCTAGATATCAGGTTTCTAGTCTTGAAGACATCAAATTTACAAAAATTTACAATTTTCTAAGTGAATTTTTCTTGTTGCATGAAAAAGTTTTGCTGTCTTCGGAGAAAAATGAAACTTTTGTGGAGGCTTTTTATTATTTCTTTCTGTTGACTGAGAAGAAAACATTCTTATTTGATTTGTGAGAATTGAAAGTTACAGATCCCTGACTTATCAAAGAAGTCGGGGATCTTGTCTCTTAGGAATTATTTAGGATTGTAATAGTCGCCAAGAGAGAATTTGTCATTGGCTAGTTGCGATTACTTGACCTTGACCGAGGTATCAACAATCCAATATATGTACCGACAGCAAATTTTGTTAAATCGATAAATTGAGGGCGACTCTTCTCGTCAATAACTGCAAGAGTGAGAGAACCAATCACCATAATCAGCGTTACAACAGCCAGCAGTTCATCTCTTGAAGGAAATTTATTGGATAACATCGACTCACTCCCAAATCGTTTGGATCTCTACATACCTAGCTTTACAGGCAGGTGGTTGTTGTAGGCTTAAATACAGGCTTGTGATATGAGTGACTTGTGTATGCGATGAGGGTGAATTGCCAAATTGGCAGTTAGAATCAGCAAAAGTGTAATGGTTAGCTTATGTCCGGGCGATCGCTTTCTTGTTCTCCAGAAGGTATCCAAAAAGCAAAAAGAGCTTTAATTCGTTATTCCTTAACTCAAAAAGCATTAGCTGAAGATTTAAAAGTAACTCGCCAGCCGATCGGAAAGTTCTTTACAGGTAAACCTGTTAACCGCAATCTCTTTGTCCAGATTTGCGACAGGCTAGATTTAGAGTGGGAAGAGGTAGTTGCTGAACCAGCTAGTGAACCAGAGGTAAATCAAGATAACAGCATTGATATTGATGCGATCGTTCAAACAGTACGCGAAAAGATAAAACCTCTCATTCAAGAACGCTGTGGCACAATGCGAGTGTTGGATATGACTCAACCCATCGGATTGAATGATATTTACACCAGCGTTAATATACTGGAAAAAATCACTGGACAGAGGTGGTTAGGAATTGATGAATTATTACAACAGTGTACTAGTGAAGATTTTGACCGCTTTGGACTGAGTATAATTACTCAAAAACGAGTGCCAGGACTAGAGGTAGTAAAGAAACATCCCAAACTGATGATTTTGGGTAAGCCTGGGGCAGGTAAAACAACGTTTTTGAAGTATTTAGCAATTCAGTGTATTGAAGGTCGATTTCAGACTAAACGTGTGGTGGTTTTTGTCACCCTTAAAGACTTTGCAGAAGTAGCAAATAAACTTGGATTACTAGAATACATCGGTCAGCTATTCTCTAGTTACGGAATAGTCACGACTCAAGTAGCTGATTTATTCAAGCACGGTAGAGTATTAATTTTACTTGATGGACTAGATGAAATAAGAGAAGAGGACAGCAGCAGAGTTATACATCAGATTCGGGAAGCTTCTGACAATTTTTATCTATCTGAAGAATTTAAAGAAGATTCTCTAAAATACTCTGAAGAGTTCAAAAAATATTCAGATAAATACCAAAGTATTGAACATACATCGTTTCCTGGCGGATTGCTAAAATGGCTGCGTGAAAAATTTCCTCAGAAGTTTTATACAAACTATTTTGTAACCACTTGCCGTATTGCAGCGAACGAATATACTTTTGAGAAGTTCACAGAGGTAGAAGTTGCTGATTTTGACGATGATCAAATTTCTAATTTTGCCAATAACTGGTTTAAGAATAAAGCTGTAAAACCAGAGACTTTTATCAAACGTCTCGAAGAAAATAACAGCATCAAACTACTTGCCGCAAGTCCGCTACTACTAACGTTGCTTTGTTTAGCATTTGAAGAGTCAGGGGATTTTCCTGCAAATCGTTCTGAGCTATACAAAGAAGGACTGGATGCGTTATTGAAAAAATGGGATGCCAAGCGGGGAATTCAACGCGATCAGATTTATAAAAAGCTATCAGTCCAATGCAAAGAAGATTTACTCAGCAAAATGGCGTTGACTACCTTTGAAAAGAGTGAATATTTCTTCAAGCAGAAAGCAGCAGAGCAATACATTACAATTCAAGATTTACATAAATAAGCAATTAACTTTGCTGAAATGGCAGAAGTTGCTAAACTAAAAGGCAACTCTGTTTTAGCATTACAACTCTCCAGACAAGCATTAATTAATTTTACTTTTTACTCAGCACTCGTTACGGGCTAAACGCCCTGCTACCGCTAACAGTACTTAACACTGTTTCGGTGAATTCAGTTTTGGATGATCACTTTAATTCATCTGAGGATATTGTTGATTTATATACTCGACATTTTCATAATTATGAGGCTTACCACTGATTTGAGCCGTTATTATCTAAAGAGCAATTTGAATGATAGTTATAAAACCACGCGATCGCTCTTGTCGATTCCCATCACCTGACGCAAAAGCGATCGCAAGTGTTTTCCCTTTTTACTGGTATTGACTCCCTACATCACGAGTTAGGTTCTCCAAGCAAAACAATTGAACAGGTCAATTCTCGAAGTAACTGCGTTGTCACTTGGCTGACGGCTAATCCACCTGCTGTGCGATAACGAACGGAACGTAACACCGCTAAATCAAATGCCTGAGCCTCCCGAATTATGACTCTAGCAACATCATCACCCTTGATTGTTTGGATATTCGTATTCACCTGTAACTGACCTTTAGAAGTAATATCAGACAATTGAGATACAAAGTTTTCTACCCGAATCGGTGGTGTTTTGCGATCAAATACGTGTAATAGCACTACTTCTGCCTGATTAATATCAGCCAAAATCTGGGCAAACCGCAAAGCGCCTATAGTTTGCCGCGTTAAGTCTCCAACTGGTACAAGAATTCTTTGAATTGTCTTAGGACTACTTAACAGGCGTGTTACTGCTACTGGGCAGTGAGAAGACCAGAAAACGCTATCAATTACACTACCAAATAAACGGGCACGCAAACCTGTTGTGCGCGACCAACCCATCACTATTAAACTAGCATTTTGTTCTCGACTGGTGCGGCTAATACCCAAAGCTGCATCATCATCAATCCGAATTGCTGGTGATACTTCCACCTCAAATTCTTGACTTATTTCTTTAGCAAAATTCAATCTTTTCCGGCTTTGGTCGAGTGCTGTCACTAATTGTGGATCATCCATCTGAATATGTGCTTTAGTAATAGCTAATGGCACAATCCTTCCAGATTCATGACTTGCCAACAGTGCTGCCATTTCTATTAGATAGCGCTGGGTTTGAGGGTTGTATATTGGCACTACTACAGTAAATGGATATTGGCTTTTTTCGACTAGCTGATCTTCATTATCTTGCCACCAAGTTGTCAAACTATCTGTTTCAAAATCTGACTGAGAAAGCTGTAGTGAAGGAGCAAATCGTGCTGTTGTTATGGGGCCCAAAATTGCAGTCACCAGCATGAGGACAATCACACTGTTCAAGACAGCCTCACTGATTAAACGCTCACCAGCAGGATTTACAGTTTGATAAGCAACCAACGTTGCTGCTAGTGTGGCTGCTACCTGTGGTAGTGACAATGACCACATCGTTAGCAATTCTGCTGTGTTGTAACGATACAATAATTTGGCTAAGAATGCCGCTATAAATTTGCTGCCAATCAAAGCCACTACAATTACTAGAGTCAACCAAATTGAACTAAGGGTTTTGATAAATGCCGGAATATTAATCAATAATCCCATGTCTACAAAGAAACAAGGGATAAATAAAACACTACCAATAAACTCGATTTTTTCTTTGACTGGGCTACGTCCTAGAACATCGTTGACAGCTAAACCTGCTAAAAAAGCACCAACAATTTTTTCGACTCCAATTACCTGCGCTCCGACAGATGCCAAAAATAATGCTAGTAAGATAAACAAAAATTGCTTACTTTGTTCATCACCAGAGCGGCGAAAAAACTCTTTTCCTGCCCAGTCAAAGCCAAACAGGACAACAGCAGTGTAAATTGCTAATCCACCTAATAAAATTGCTAAACTTAAGGCGGAAAATTCTCCCCCGTGAATTCCAACACAAATCGCTAATACTAGCAAAGCACCTGTGTCAGTAAAAATTGTGGCGCCAATTGTGACGGTTACAGCTTCATTTGTTACTACTCCCAGACGACTCACAATTGGATATGCCAAGAGGGTATGAGAAGCCAGTAAAGAACCAATTAGAACGGAGGCATTCCAACTAAAATTAAATAAACGTCCTGTTGCAATGCCCGCAATAAGTGGAACCAAAAATGTTAAAGCGCCAAAACCAATTGAGCGATTTCTAGTTTTACGAAACTGCTCTAAATCAATTTCTAAACCTGCCACAAACATCAAATAAAGTTTGCCGATCTCCGAGAGCAGATTAATAGTTTCAGACTCATGGTTTAACAACTTTAGTCCATTTTGTCCTAGTAATATACCTGCCACCAACAACCCGACTAATCCAGGTAGCCGTAGTCGCTCAAATATAGGAGGTACAGTAAAGATTACTGTTAGAAGAATTGTAAATGCAACGATAGGACTGTCTGTTAACGAATTCAGTGCCATGTTTAATAATTAAACCTAAATAGTAAATTTACAACTCAACTAATATAAGATATTTTACTGAATTTTTTGTATAACCAAGTTAGATTAATTACACAAAAATAAATTTTTAACAGTATAAATGTTGCGATGCCTACGGCGAGCGAAGCTATCGCAATCACGATTGTACCTTAAGAAGGATTTGTCTACATCTACAGAGTGAAAAGTGAAATCATCAATGGAATTTATATAGCAATCCTAAATGAGATTGTGAAATTAGTCGTGGAGGTAGGGAATAGGGAATAGGGAATAGGGAATAGGGAATAGGGAATAGGCAACAGGCAACAGATTTTTTCAGGAATTATTTAAGATTGCTATAGTAACAAAAATAACCGATATTTAAATAGTAGTAAATGTTTTCAAAAAATCAGAAAACGACAGTAATTTCTTAAATATAGCGGTTCTCGTTTGAATGATTAGGGGCGCACAGATGTGCATTGGTGTCAACTTAAGCAAAAAGTAGTTTAACTGTTGACTCGCTCGCCTAGAACTAAAGTTCTAGGCTAATAGCTAAAGTCTACTAAAGTAGACTAAGGATTTTTCGGATTATTTAGTCATCTTTAGATGACTTTCGCTATTAGCAAGGAACTTTAGTTCTAGGCGAGACATGGCTTTTACGTTAAGTTGACACGTATGACAGATTTGTGCCCCTAATTCTCTGCACCATATCTAGAAAAATCTGGAAGACCGCTCCTATGGGTTCCTATCAATGATAATTTTAAGCATTGGGAACCCCTAAAAATCAAACTTTATGAACGTAGCCGACGATAAAACGATTGTTCGTGAGTATTTCAATTCCACCGGATTTGACCGTTGGAAGCGAATCTACGGTGATGGCGAAGTCAACAAAGTCCAACTAGACATCCGCAATGGACACCAGCAAACCGTGGATACAGTTCTGGGCTGGCTGAAGGCTGATAACAATTTACCAGAGCTATCAATCTGCGATGCTGGGTGTGGTGTTGGTAGTCTCAGCATCCCTTTAGCCGTAGATGGTGCCAAAGTCTATGCCACCGATATTTCTGAAAAAATGGTGGAAGAAGGCAAAGATAGAGCAAAGCAAACCTTGGGAAATTCTGAAAATCCCACTTTTGCTGTGAAGGACTTGGAATCGTTGAGTGGTAGTTACCATACCGTTATTTGCTTAGATGTTCTCATCCACTACCCCCAAGAAAAAGCGGATGAGATGATTTCTCACCTCTGTTCTTTGGCACAGTCACGGATAATTCTCAGTTTTGCACCGAAGACCTGCGCCCTGAGTATACTCAAGAAAATTGGCAGTTTCTTTCCCGGGCCAAGTAAAGCGACTCGTGCATATTTGCATCGTGAAGCTGATGTGGTAAAAATTTTAGAAAGTAATGGCTTTTCATTGCAACGAGAGTCTATGACTCGGACTCGTTTTTATTTTTCCCGCTTACTGGAAGCTACACGTAAGTAAGGATAGAATCGCAGCAAGATGAACATTATACCTTTGCTGCGATTTGAAAAGCTCAAGGCTAAACACTGGTAATTATTGCAGTTGGCAGCTAGTTCTGGTTTTTCGATAAGCCGCTAAATCACATAGAAGAAGCGCTTACAAACCTATCCTCAGGAGTAGATTGATATATTGGAACCTTTACGAAAGTAAGGTTAAAATCGCTAGCAAAGTGTAAATCTAGTGTAAATCTGAAGTGGAACTATGAAAACTGCTGAAAAATTGGCCGCAGCTTGGCTACTGACAATGGGATTCATGTTTGTAATGCTATCAGCAGGAGCGGTATTTAATAAAACGACTAGAGAAACATCAATCACGCTACCCTTAGCTTGGGATGGCTCAATTGAGTTCTCACCAGCAACAGATACTTATGTAGTTGATAATACTGCGGTAGAAGGTTTGATTTTTGGCGTTCCTACCCTAACACTGGGCACATGGCTAGCATTAGGATTGTACCGTCAAAGCAGACAGGAGAAAAAGGCGCTTAATCAACAAGTTAGCGATCGCCTGCAATCGATTTTTTATGAGATGCTAAAAGAAAATCATGGGCGTATAACTGTTTTAGGCTTTGCAATGCAGTCACAACTACCCGCAGCCCATGCTAGGCAATATTTAGATGAAAAAGCTAAAGACTTCAATGCAAACTTTAAGGTGAACGAAGAAGGGGCCGTATCATATCATTTTGATGTCTAATTGTCATTTGTCCTTTGATATTAACTAATGACCAATGACTAATAATCAACTTACGGCTAGGTCTAATGACGCAGATTTTTTTGAGCGTAGCTGCTATTTTGGGCGGTTTGTCAGTCGCTGCTGGTGCTTTTGCTTCCCATGCCTTACGGGAAAAGATTACTGAGCGATCGCTAGAAATTTTTGAAACTGGCGCTCGTTACCAAATGTACCATGCTCTGGCACTTTTTCTAGTAGCAATACTAATTAGTCGCACCGAAACTCCTCAACCTACTCTTGTCGCCAGCGGCTGGCTGTTTCTCATTGGCATTGCTATTTTCTCAGGTAGCTTGTACGCCCTTAGTTTAACCGGTATTAAATCCTTAGGAGCGATCGCACCGCTAGGCGGCACAGCCTTGATTGCTGGTTGGGGTACTTTAGCTTTTGCAGCTTGGACTTTGAAGTTGTAAAAAAGTTAGAAATTAAAAGTTAAAGGAATACCAAAAATTTGATTATCCGATATTTGTAGGATGCATTAACAAAGTGTAACGCACCATTTTTAGCAGGACTTACGCAATCAATAGGCAAAAGCCTTATTGTCACGTAGGGGCAATTCATGAATTGCCCCTACCGCGTTTAGTTTTGCGTAAGTCCTATTTAGTTGACGTACTACTGTGTATTACCTCCGTTTATTGAAAGCATCCTACAAATTGGATATTTTTTTAATTGGAAGTCTTGAAAGCAACAAGAATATTTTCAAACAGGATTTACAAATAAAACTTATCTTATTTACGTAATTTCACAGAAGTCATTAATAAAAGTAAGAAATAAACTGCACAAGTGTATTACTAAATAGCAGCTAAAAAATTTTACATTTGTAATATCATTTACACTTATGAAACGGCGTAACTTGCTTTGGTATTCGCTCCTGTTTACTGCTGGCTGCACAACAGGAGTAAATTCTACTACTAATAATTCAGAACCAATGACCATAACTGCACCAAAAAATCTCAAATTTGCAGTTACAGATGTTATTGGAATTAAAGACTTACAACAAGATTATGGGCTTTTTCGCGTCACATTAGAAGAAATACTAAACATAAAAGTTGAGTTTTTTCCTGTAGAAAATACCACAGCAGCAGCACCAGCACTTTTATCAAGAGAAGTGGATATTGTATTTGCGGGACCTTCAGAATACTTGATTTTAAATTCTAGGGCAAAGGCTATTCCTATAATTGCTATTGAGCGCACGAACTACCATTCTATTATTGTAGTTCGTGCTGATAGCCCAATTAAATCATTAGCTCAATTGAAAGGCAAAACAATTGCCATGCGAAAAATTGGCTCAACCTCTGGACATCTTGCTCCAACAAAGCTACTGATAGATGCTGGATTAGATCCAACAACTGACTTTAAAATTGTCATGTTAGATGATAAGGGAGTACAAGCTTTAAAAAAAGGTGAAGTAGATGCCTGGGCGACTGCATCTGACAGATACAAAAACATTCTAGAATCTGAGGGCTTATCTGAAAAAGATTTTTCTACAATTTTGAAAGGGCCATTACTTCCTAATGATGTATTTGTTGCTAGTAATCAGTTAGCATCTAGCTTTATAGTAGATATGCGATCGCGCATGATGAACCATCAGGATAAACTAATTCAAAGTTTGGTGACTGCTAAAGCAAACCAAAAATATAAAGGAGGTAAATTAGTTCTAGCAAATGATGCTGATTATAATATGATTCGTGAAGTTTATCAAAAAATTGGACAAGGAAATTTTTTATAAAAATACAGCAATAAATAAATGATAGCTAATAAAAAACGCTATTTTAAAAAGATTTTTCTCTTAGTTAGTCACTTAAGCCATAATTGGAATATCTCTAAAAAAATTAGTTATGGCTATGCTTTGGCAGTTAGTATTACTTTTATCGGCACAACCTGCGGTTTGTTACTTGCATACCGCTATGAAACAATTGCCCAGCAAAAGTTAAAGTTATCTTATCAGCAACAATCTCTATTAAAAGATTTAGAAAATGCAATAACTAGAGTGCGGCTACATCCGCAAAGGTTAGTTACTGTATTAGAAAGTTCTATTTGGTTAGAATTTGAAAAAAGCAGATTTGTGGATGAAATTAGTCAAGTTGATCAGCAATTATCACAAATTGAAACTTTTGTAAATATTTATGCTCGTGATTCAAAAGTAAATAACACAGATTTATTGAATTTATTAAATAATTATAAAAAAACGGCAAAAATATATACTTTGATAGTGAAAAATTTTTGGCGGCAGATTGAACAAAACCAATTACTAGCAAACAAAACAAAAGTTGATCAGCAAGAGCTATTATTGTTTTTTGAAAAACAAGTTAATCTTTCAATTGAATTTGAAAAACTTTCAGACGAGTTGATTCGGATAATCGGATATGCTGAAATTCAAGAAAAGCAAGCAAATGTTAGTTTTAATAGAGCACAAAAACTGCGAATTAAAGTTATTATTGGAAGTATGCTGTTATCAGCTGCGATCGCAGCTATACTAGCAGTATATACTAGTAATTTAATTGCCCGTCCCCTACAAATAGTTACTAACGTTGCTATAAAAATCACACAAGAATCAAATTTCCAACTCAGAGCTAATGTCACCAGCAACGATGAAGTAGGGATATTAGCTACTTCTCTCAATCAATTGGTGGAATGGGTAGGAGATTACACCCAAGAACTAGAACTAGCTCGCCAAAGTTTAGAGCAACGGGTAGAAGAACGAACCCAAGAACTAGAACTAGCTCGCCAAAGTTTAGAGCAACGGGTAGAAGAACGAACCCAAGAACTTCAAAAAACCTTGCAAGACTTAAAAGAAACTCAAGGGCAATTAATTCAAACAGAAAAAATGTCTTCTCTTGGGCAGATGGTAGCAGGTATAGCTCATGAAATTAATAATCCTGCTAATTTTATTTATGGTAATATTCAATGTGCCAGTGACTATACTCAAGACTTGGTTACTTTAGTTAGTTTATATCAGCAAGAATATCCAGATCCCATCTGGTTGATTGAAGAAAAAATTGAAGAAATTGATTTAAATTTTATTCATAAAGATTTGCCACTCTTGCTTTCTTCTATGAAAACTGGGACTCAGCGCATCCGAGAAATTGTATTATCTTTGCGAAACTTTTCCCGATTAGATGAAGCTGATATGAAAGAGGTAGATATTCATGAAGGAATTGAGAATACGCTGTTAATTCTGAATCACAAACTTCAATCAGAAATTGAAGTAATTAAAAACTATAGAGATTTACCCTTGGTTGAGTGTTATCCAGCACAACTAAACCAGGTATTTATGAATATTCTAAATAATGCCATAGATGCTTTGCTAGATCCAAAAGCTGATTCAGATAAAAGTAAAAAAATTATTATAAATACACTCAATATAGATGATGTTTACATTAAAGTAGGTATCAGAGATAACGGTTCTGGAATTCGACCAGAGATTAAAAATAAGCTGTTTGATCCTTTTTTTACAACTAAACCAGTTGGTAAAGGGACTGGGTTAGGTTTAAGTATTTGTTATCAGATAATTGACAGACATAACGGTAAAATAGAAGTAATATCAGAATTTGAACAAGGTACAGAATTTATAATTTTATTACCAATAAAAACACAACTAAACTAGTGTCGCTGCGTGAATAAAGCGCAGCCTCACATAAAATTAGTATTAGCTCTCAGGCGTACTAGCAAATTATGCAAAGCCGCATTCGCTGAAGTTGTTTCAGGTAGTTGGCTAGATTCATATGCCTCCTGCAACTTATTACGCAGGCGTTCATATTCTATATGATGAAAAGCTAGATTAGCATTTGACAAAATAGACCTTTCTGTACCTGCTAACTTTTGAGCGATTAAATCATGAATATATGGTAAATTAAAAACCTAATTCAGCTTAATTAAATTAGCTTAAACTACTCCTTTTTGCATCATATAAATGCCAGTCAATAGAACTCGATAAACATAAAGTAATGGCTTTAAGCGATACGTCTGTTCTTTATTAAAAATTTTCCATTGTGTTGCCGCAAAACCAATATAATGGTAATAATGGTGACGGGTAATACAATTTTTGGCAATAAATTTTAATTCCTCATGTTCAAGTGAAGTTGTTAATACTAAAGGTGAATATAGTTGTTCTAATACGTAACCATTCTTTTTAAGTAGCATTAAAAAGATTTTTTTGACATCATGAGTTACTAAATCAATTTCCAAAGATTCGCTAACTTCTGAAGCTTCAATAGTTTCATTTCCATTCTCTAATCCTACCACTTGTTCAACTGGTAAAATATGCACTCAAATTTCTAAGATCAAATTACTAGAGTGAAGGTGGAATATTCATCATGTCCCGTTTACTTGCTTACCTCGGTTCGCCTGTTTCTTTAGAGCATCTTCTGTATAAACCAGAACACTCATTGATAGTCCAGAGTTATAAACCCCGCGAAATGAACTCTGGGGTAGTCAATGCAGATGGCTTTGGTGTGGGTTGGTATCATAGCCAAAAAGATATCGAACCCTTTACCTACAAAAATACTCTACCTATTTGGAATGACATAAACTTACCCAGCCTCAGCCGTTACATTGAATCAAAGTGTGTACTTGCTTATGTCCGCAGTGCTACATCCGAGCAAGCTGTAGATTTTGCTAATTGTCAGCCCTTTAACCATCAACAACAGCTATTTATTCATAATGGACGAATTGAAAATTTCCGCAAAACATTACACAGAAAAATCCGCAGCACTTTAACTCAAGATTTTTATGAAAAAATTAATGGCGGTACTGACTCAGAACACATTTTTGCATTGTTACTGTCACAAAGTAAAATTAACAAACATCGACCTCTAGAGTATGCTTTACGTACTACATTATTAACACTCTTAGAGATGGCAAAGCGCTATCAAGTAGAAGCCTCAATCAATGTAATCTTTAGTGACGGACATCGCCTGATAGCTTCTCGCTTTGCTACCACCTCTCCAGCTCCATCTCTTTATTGGATACGAGATGCTCCGGCTTTTTCAAAATCTGTAATTATTGCATCCGAACCACTATTTATAGGTAATTGGATTGCTTTTCCAGAAAATAGCATCATTACTGTGGGAGCAGACGGTGAGATGCAAATTGAGCAAATTTAGTGTGAAAAGGTCTATTTTTCAAACCTTCCATGAATGTTGCCGGAAAAGTCTTGTCCTATTCCAAGATATTGATGATGCCATATTCTGACTTGAGCCGCTGTTGGCTGGCACTTAGGACATATTGTCATTTTAATCGGTAAATCCCTAAAAATACCTTTAAAGCTTGAGCAATATTGCTCAAGCATGATTTTATTAGCTATGGCTATGTGTTTCACTAATTAGGGTAAAGGTTTGCCATCACAGGTAATCTATTACGCCAAGCATACGGAGGTCTAATGTCAATATCTAAAGCTGTCAACAGGAACGTTACTTCTCAAAACAGCGTTGAGAAACGCTTGCAGATGCAGCGTTTGGTAGGAGCAACTCAAATAGTTGCACCTAGTACTGGAAGTGATGTAGTGAAGGGATTAACTCAAACATCTAAATCTCTACCCCCCTGTTACTTTTATGATGATCGTGGTTCTGAGCTATTTGAGCTAATCTGTGATTTACCGGAATATTATCTTACACGTACAGAAACAAGAATTTTACAGCAGTACGCTGGCGAAATTGCCAAGATAACTGGCGCTTGTGAATTGGTAGAACTTGGTAGTGGCAGT
Organism: Chroococcales cyanobacterium; assembly: GCA_038259325.1. Lineage (GTDB taxonomy): Bacteria > Cyanobacteriota > Cyanobacteriia > Cyanobacteriales > Nostocaceae > Nostoc. Next base: position 42,587 of record JBBSOX010000001.1, read on the forward strand.
TCTACCAAAACCCGTATTTTATTAGATGCCTACCAGCAGCTAACCTATCCTCTGCACTACCTACCTATTGATGTGTGTGCAGGTATCTTGGAAAGTAGCGCCAAGCAGTTATTAGGAGATTATCCCTTACTGCAAGTTTGTGCTTTAGCGGGAACCTATGAATTAGCCCTTGCAAAACTCCTACCGACACAATTACCCAGCAGAATGATCTGTTTTATCGGTAGCAGTTTAGGTAATCTTACGCCTAATGAGTGTGATGTGTTCTTCTCTCAAATTACAGAAGCCCTACAAGTAGGTGAGTATTTCTTGTTGGGGATAGATTTACGAAAGCCGAAACAGATTTTAGAACCAGCTTATAACGACAGCCAGGGAGTGACGGCAGCATTTAACCTCAATATGCTAGAGCATTTAAATCAGCGGTTTGAGGGGAATTTTGACACCATGCAGTTTGAACACTGGGCATTTTACAATGAAAGTGAGCATCAAATAGAAATGCATTTACGTAGTCTGCGATCGCAAACTGTAGAATTACGCGCTCTTAATCTCAAGGTTGATTTTGCACTAGGTGAGACTATTCTCACCGAAATTTCCCGTAAATTTGATCTCGATACTATCAAGCAGCAACTTACTGCACAAGGTTTATTACCTCTGCAAGTATGGACAGATCCAAATCAATGGTTTGGTTTATTGCTCTGTAAAATGCAAGCATAAAGTGAATCAGATATATAGGCATTCTCAGTTGAGTCCAATATAGACTTAACAAAAACAGCCTACACCAGTGAGAGATAATAATTAGAGTCTCTCTCACTGGTGTAGTATTTTCACTATCTAGTGCTGTATATTATGTGTTGATGTACATCTTTATTAGCTCAAATGAGTAAACTGAGTATTTAGCCCTTGATTATTGCTGCATCGAAGGTGTGGGAAAAATTCTGCTGAATATAGGAACCCGTAGCTGCGGCTTAGTTGCAGTTATATTGGCATTATCAGCTAGATTCGCATTAGCACCAGAAGAATTATTGGCTGCCTCAGAGAGGATAGGTGGTTTGCTATTAGTAGAATTGGCAAAATCACTCAATTGGATAGCCGCAGGTGAATTTGAAGGTATGGAAGTAATATTATCAGTATTTTGGCTGTTGGATTTTACCGGAGTTTCAGCTTGAGATGGAGTGATGATGAAAGCCGAGCTTGTTCCTAATACCAGTATTAGCAGATTAGAAATATATTGTCGCATGGGAATTTGTAAAATCGGTTAATAAATGTTTAAAGCTTCAAGAAGTTGTATTTGTTCTCAGTTGGAAATAAAATCTTCCAAAATAAATCACTCCGCTGTCAAAGAAAACCTGATTAAAATGAATGATTTTCAGATGAATACACGACTAGCGTATACTTCATATTTGAACGCAGCTGAGTACATCGATTCACTCACAAAAACTTAATCCCTTCAATTTAATTTCTATAAAGGAAGGAAGGAAGGAAGGAAAACTAAATTCTGCTCTCCTTTTAAGAGAGGGATTATTCTAGAATTATGGAATCGATTTGACAAAGGATATGCAAATAGATACACCTGGGATAATTGACGTTTATTCCTCAACTAAGCCAGTACAACTATTAATAATTTAGTTATATTCGCCTGGTTATTAAAAGAGGAATTACACTGAACTTTGTGAAAAAACTTATTTTCAGCAAATTATCTAATAAATCGCATATTTAATGAACTACAGGCAATAATATATAAAGTTTTAATAAAATGTGATTTTTCTGGCGTGGCTTTCATAAAAAATACGTATATGCTTTCAGGGACGGATACTAGTCCGCCTATGTTATAAAAATATTGATAAAATCGTTTGCTTACAGCAGTTCTTAATTATTAAATGAAATAAGTAAGTAAAAAGGAGTGACAAGATGAGATTTTATAGTATTTGCACCTCATCCATCACTCCTTATAACTTGCGCGTTGATAAGCTGTTACGCATTTTTAAATTACACCAGCTTAATGCTTGATTTATCCTCTAACTAAAGAAACGGATAATTGTTAAGATAGTATGTGATTTTCTATACAACTGCTTTTAACTTATGAATATCCATTAGTCTTAGTCTTGCTCATACCAGATAATTACTTAATAAAAATCGAAAAGCTCAGATTCCCGACATTTTGGAAAAGTCGGGAATCTTTTTGTTCAAAAAAATGTATTGATAAGCACAAATAAACTTAACTTAGATTATATATCTTTGGTAGTATTGCCTTGATGCTTGTGATGGAAGCTGGGGAAAAGATTATCAGTTATTCTAGGTAATCATGGAGACAATTATTTTTAGCACTAAATCATTCATTGGGAGAATGGCAAAGTGAGTTAAACAAGAATAAAACTTAAGATTTAGAACCAAGGTTTTGTGATTGTGGTGTTTTACCTAATTTATCTGCTAGTTACAATTGTGACTGGCTTCTAAGTTTAATCACAAATTAGTATAATCTAGAGATCATCTGATTTTTTGTTCGTATTTAGCTGAGTTTCCCGAATCTTCCCACTAAAGGAAGATGTAATACTTAGTGAAATGCTATAGTTTTTTTTTGAAAAAAGCATCTGATTGCAAAATTTATTAATGAACACTCTCTAATTTCCTAGATTCGATTTGTTTTGAGCATCTAGGTTAAATGCAATAGGTGTAATTTACAACCTAGACCACCTGTAGTGCTATGGGACGTAAATTGCCAAGAAGCTAGAATAAACGTACTCTTATAGGTTCTATTGAATAATAATTACTGTTTATAACTAGTTAAATTTATAACCAAGCAATACAAGTGTTACTGCAATTTTTATAATAATTTATCTAGTAAGTTTTTTGCTTAAACTCTGCAAGTAAGTAGCGGGAATTTAAGGTGAACATAGAAAAATTTATCCAACGCTCGGAAACATTGCACAATCGTTTAGCAGATTTATACCAAACTGCTAGTGTATTACCTTGGATTTCAACGGATCTGCTGCCGCAAGCTTTTAACGAACTCTATAACACCTCAAAGGTAGTACAGTTAGCAGCAGAGGAACTCCATCAGCAAAATGAGGAACTAATTCAAACACGGAATTGCTTAGAAACAGAACGCCAATACTATCAAGAATTATTCGAGTTTGCGCCTGATGCCTATTTAGTGACTAATACAGAAGGAATCATTCAAGAAGCTAACTTTACCGTAGCTAAATTGCTCAATATTTCAAAGCAATTTTTGGTGGGCAAACCCATAATTAACTTCGTCCCTCTAGAAGAACGTCAGCGCCTTCGTAGCGAACTTATCGAACTATCGCAATCAGACAGAGTTAAAGAGCTATTGATACGTTTACAACAACGTCATGGTGAGTTCTTTGATGCAGCTTTGACAGTGGCAGTTGCCCGCAATCCGCAAGGTAAGGCAACCTCTATACGCTGGTTGGTACGTAATATTACTGCACGCAAGCGAGTAGAATCAGCGGTAGTCAAAAATGATAGCGACCTCTCGTATGATCGTCCCGTGCATAAATATTCTAAAGGAGAAACTATCCCCCTTAACCCATTAGTAATTTTGTATGTTTGTCAGGGTTTGGTGAAACTTAGTACCTACTGTGAAACGGGTGAAGAAGTTTTAATCGGATTGGCAACAGCAGGAATGGTTTTTGGCTCTAGTTTGACATCTCTAAACATTTATCAAGCAACAGCCCTCTCTGATGTTGAGTTGGTGTCAATTTACGCAGCAGAGATAGCAGCTTCCCCCAATCTGAGCCATATCCTTTTACCAAAAATTAGTCAGCGCTTACGGCAAACAGAATCTTTTTTAGTCATTTGTGGAAGACGACGGGTACAAGAGCGCTTGCATCATTTATTACAACTTTTGAAACAGGAAGTTGGTGAAACTGTGCCGGAGGGAACTCGTCTAAGTGTTCGCTTAACTCACGAAGATATTGCTAGCGCCTGCTGTACTACCAGGGTAACAATTACACGATTGATCGGCAAATTACAAGAAGAAGGCATAATCAGTTTTGACTTAAAAAAACACATGATATTGAAAGATTTCGATTAATTACTTTGCTGTAGATTAATGACATCTTTAGTTAAGCAAAAATAAGTTGCCAGCCAATCAGGAAAATTGCTATATCTGCAAAAATATGGCTGATATATCCAGGCCAGATTGAGCAATAAGTTAAGTAGCACCATGACCAAATCGCCCCTGCTAGGAATACGCCCAATGAGCATAATGTTGTCGCACGCCAGTCGAAGTAAGCTGCTAAACCAACAATGTGATGAATCGTAAAAAACAGTGCAGACAGTACTATAGCTAAAGGACTCGATACCAACATTTCACATTTGCGATAGACAAACCAACGCCAGACAAATTCCTCAAGTAAAGAATTGACAAATATCCAGTACGCTGAACCTACTAAGTAAACCGCAATAGTGTCCAATCCAACTTGTGTTGCTCTATCACGAACATATTTAACATCTATCCACTTTGCGCCCAGCAGCCAATAAACAATCAACATGATGCATAGCATCAGTAGCCCTAATCCGATTCCAGTCAACAAATCGCGTCTTTTAGGATATTGGACTTTTAACTTATCTTTATCGACAAATAACAACCAAATAATGGGTAGTACCAACATCCAGATTTTAGATAATAAAGTTACTAAATTTCCTTTCAAGCCGGGGAGCATATACAGTTGAGTTGCAACACCAATGCTCGGAACTGGCACAAGCAATAACAGAGCTACTAGCGCATTTTGATTTGGGTTAAGTTTGAATATACGAATGTTTTGTTGTATTTTGTTGTATTTTGATTATTTTAATTTTTGCTATTACTATTACTTTTGATATGCGAAGTATAAAACTTTAATACGGTAATCAGACTTGAATAAAGTGACACTTTGTACGTTGTCACAAAAATTTCATACTAAAACTAATATGAAGTTGTGTGTAATGTTCCCTCGATCGCAGGATTTATCTAATGATTTTTTGTATCGATCTACTTACACATAATTAAAATGCACAGCGTCTTGCAACGTTGTGAAGGATCTGGGATGTAAGCCCAATGCTATCCCAACAAGGAATTCAAAATGTACCCAAAATAATGTATATCTAAATTTGACGTGTATTACTAAAATCGCCTACGCAGCATGTTAAAACAGCTATGCACACACTTGGCAACACAACTCCATCATCGGGCTACATCTTAGCGCTGGACTTAGGTACGACAGGCAACCGCGCCTTTGTATTTAACACAGACGGCAAGATTGTTGGGCAGGCATATAAAGAATTAACTCAGTATTATCCTCAGCCCGGATGGTTAGAACATGACCCTCAACAAATCTGGCAAGATACGTGTTGGGTGATGCAAACCGCCATTAAGAATGCCCAGATTGCTCCATCAGCGATCGCAGCGTTGGGACTAACTGTGCAGCGTGAAACCTGTTTGATTTGGGACAAAACTACTGGGAAGCCACTTCATAAAGCGATCGTCTGGCAAGATCGCCGCACTGCTCCCCTTTGCCACCAATTACAAGAGCAAGGTTATGCTAATGAAACTTACGATCGCACCGGATTAATCATCGATGCCTACTTTTCTGCTACTAAGTTCAGGTGGCTATTAGACAAGTTTACAGATGTTGACCTAAACAATGTTTTAGCAGGCACTATTGATACCTGGGTGCTGTGGAACCTCACAGGTGGCAAAGTCCATGCTACTGACCACAGCAACGCCAGCCGGACAATGTTGATGAATCTCAAAACCTGTGAGTGGGATGAGAAATTACTTGAACTGTTTCAGATTCCGGCGCATATTCTGCCCCAGATTCAGCCTAGTTTAGGAGTATTTGGAGTTACTGATGCTACTTTGTTGGGTGCAGAAATTCCCATCACTGCCATCTTGGGAGATCAGCAAGCTGCTCTATTTGGTCATGGCTGCGATCGCCCCGGTTTGATGAAATGTACTTATGGTACTGGTAGCTTTTTGGTTGCTCACACAGGTGAGCAAATTGTGCGATCGCACCATCAACTTATTTCCACGGTGGCATGGACACAAGCAAATACAAAGGAGACTTTAAATGTAGGCTATGCCCTAGAAGGGAGTATGTTTACTAGTGGAGCTTGTATTCAATGGTTACGCGATCGCCTCAAGTTGATTAAAACTGCTGCTGAAAGTGAAGCAATGGCAAATCAGGTAACAGATAATGGCGGAGTCTACTTTGTGCCTGCATTTAGTGGGCTGGGCGCACCCTACTGGGATATGAGTGCTAGGGGAGCCTTTTTCGGCATTACCGCCAGTGTCCAACCAGAGCATCTAGTACGCGCCGTGTTAGAAGCGATCGCTTATCAAGTTATGGAAGTGGTGCAAGCAATTAATGCATCTAGCAGTACTCCAGTTGGGCGATTAACCGTAGATGGTGGTGCTTGCGAGAATAATTTTCTGATGCAGTTCCAAGCTGATGTATTAGGTATTCCAGTTGAACGGCCGATAATGCGCGATACCACCGTTCAAGGAGCAGCATTTGCAGCAGGTTTAGCTATAGGATTTTGGGAGAACTATGAAGCACTCGTGCAACAACGGCAAATTGAACGTGTGTTTGAGCCGGGGAGCGATCGGCCATTGTCCAACTTTGCTACTTGGCAAAAGGCAGTGAAACGCACTCTCGCTTGGGGGGAGTAAATAAGCTGTTAAGCATATAATAAAGCACATTGCGATCGCAGAGGGGCAGTTCTTGCTGAGAGCAAGGGAGAAGGTTTGCAGCTTTTATTACCATGAAAATAGTGCAATTTAAATGACGATTAGCTTACTTACTGCTTAAGCAAGACTTTGTTCCAGATAACGTGGTTGGATCGCTTACTCCTACGTGTAAAACCAGTAAGGATTGAAACCATCCGTGTTCTATATGGGGCAAGAGGCATTTAAAGCCTTTTTGAAGATCCTTCAGAAGGTGGAGAGTGAAAAGTTACGTCAGAGTTACCCACAACTATTGCGTGGTAAGTTTGATTTGGGGTGTAAATTCCCATCTTAAATTTCGATAATTGATAACTGCTTTAAAATACTACTGACATCTAAGGATGCTGAACGCATGATTACTAAACCTAAAATTTTCATTGATGGTGAATCAGGAACCACAGGCTTACAAATTTACTCACGTCTCAATCAACGGGATGATATCGAGTTAGTTAGCATCGAGGCATCTAAACGTAAGGATGCAAGTGAGCGAGCTAAACTAATCAATGCCGTCGATGTTGTTATTCTCTGCCTACCTGATGATGCAGCCCGCGAAGCTGTTAGCTTAGTAAGTAGTACTACGGTTAAGATCCTTGATGCTAGTAGCGCCCATCGCACGGCTAATAACTGGGTATATGGCTTTCCTGAACTAAATCCAGGACAGCGAGAGAAAATCGCTAGCGCTCAGTTTGTCAGCAATCCAGGCTGTTATCCCACAGGATTTTTAGCCTGTATCCGTCCATTGATTGCCAAGGGAATTTTAAAGAGTAATTTTCCCATCACTGTTAACGCAGTGTCAGGTTATTCTGGTGGCGGCAAGAATCTCATCAAAGAATACCATACCTTCCATGAACAGGAAGCTAGAGGAGAGTCGCTTTATCCTTATGGCATCTACGGTTTGCAGTTTGGACATAAGCATGTCAAGGAAATGCATTATTACTCAGAGTTAGCATCGCCGCCGTTATTCGTACCGGCAGTGGGGGATTTTGAGCAGGGGATGCTGGTTCAGGTGCCTTTGCCGTTGGGGATTTTGGATAATCCACCATCAGGTGAGATTATTTATCAAGCGATCGCTAACTACTACCAAAGTGAAAAATTTGTGCAGGTTGCTCCATACCAAGATTCTACTCTGCTGCGAGACGGAATATTTCTGGATGCGATGTCTACGACGGGCTACGCCAACGCAATCAACGGCACCAATATTGTTCAGGTGTTTGTATTTGCTAATGACACTACCAAAGAAGCGTTGCTAGTTGCTCGTCTCGACAACTTGGGCAAAGGCGCATCAGGAGCCGCAATTCAAAACTTAAACATCATGCTAGGCTTTCCAGAAGAGTTAGGATTGTTATGATGCGTAATGCGTAAAATCCGCGAAGCGTCGTGCTGACGTGCGATAAGTGTTGACCAAAAAGCCAGCACTGAGCGTAGTCGAAGTATTGAAACTCAACCCACTGGTCAAGTAGTAGGTATTGACTTTGGTTTAAAGTATTTCATTGTTGATAATAAAGGCAATGTAGAGCGATCACCTCAGTTTTACCGGAAGTCTGAAAAACAGTTAAACCGTGCTAACCGCAAGAAGTCCAAGAAGTACTACAAGTTATTGAATAACTTTATCAATGAAAGGGAGTAGGGAGTGGGGAGTAGGGAAACTAAGCCGCCCACAAGGGGCGGGATTTCAACCTACCTGGCGATACAAGGATTTTATCGCGCCACTTGCGGGCGAGGCTTTAAACCTAAATCGAGGGCTAATTTCTTCCCCTACTCCCTACTCCCTACTCCCTACTCCCGCCCCGAAGGGGTTGTAAATCAAGACCAGTTAGGCATTGCAAGCAGCGATTTGTGTGTAATAAAGCTTGTACAATTGTCAAGGCGGTTTTTCCTGCCAAAATACTTCTCAGGCGTAAAATTTATCGACAGCAAAATTTTTATACTTTGTGTTTTTCCATCCTTCACTTGTGGCATTTTTGCCACAAGTTAGGCGCTCATATCTTGCAATAGATAACTTTTACCCTTATGACTGGAGAGCAAAATCTTGGGAATAGAACTACGCAGTTTCGTATTTCTCGACAGCCTGCAACCTCAACATGCAGCATATATGGGAACAGTAGCCCAAGGCTTCTTACCATTACCAGGGGATACATCACTGTGGATTGAAATCTCTCCTGGTATCGAAATTAATAAAATTACGGATGTAGCCCTCAAATCTGCCTCTGTCCGTCCGGGAGTACAGGTAGTTGAACGACTGTACGGACTATTGGAAGTTCATTCTAGCTCCCAAGGGGAAACGCGAGCTGCTGGTCAAGCCATTTTAGCGTTACTGGGAGTCCGAAGAGAAGAATGTCTCAAACCGCGTGTTGTTTCTAGCCAAATTATCCGCAACATCGATGCTTACCAAACACAACTTATTAATCGCACCCGCCGGGGACAGCTACTACTAGCAGGGCAAACGCTGTATGTATTAGAAGTGGAGCCTGCTGCTTACGCCGCACTGGCAGCGAATGAAGCCGAGAAAGCGGCAGCGATTAACATCCTTGAGGTTCAAGCTGTCGGTAGCTTTGGACGGCTTTACTTAGGTGGAAAAGAGCAAGATATTCTCGCAGGTGCGGCGGGAGCTTTGACTGCGATTGAAAGTGTAGCTGGTCGGGCAAATCCTCTGGGTATGCGTCAGGAGTAAAGGAGAAAAAATGGCAAATCGAGAGCATCTAGCTTTACTCAAAGCAGGTGCAGTTACATGGATTGAGTGGAGAGAGAAAAATCCTCAGATTGAACCAGACCTCAGCACCGCAAATCTGCAAGGGGATAACCTCAGGGGCGCAAACCTCCAGGGGGTAAATTTGAGAAAGGTGGATTTAGGTAATGCTTTACTCGTGCGAGCAAACCTCAGTGGTGCTGACCTCAGTAGTGCCAACCTCTACAAAGCCTTGCTCGTTGAAGCTAACTTGAATGATGCTAACTTCAGTGTTGCTAACTTGAGTGGTGCTATACTTACGCAGGCAGATTTGAGTCATGCCAATTTTATTGGAGCAGACTTGAGTGAGGCGAATCTTAGAGGCGCTGCGATCGCTCATGCTAATCTAATTGGAACTGATTTAAGAGGCGCTAATTTGAGAGATGCCGATTTAGGCGCAGCGAAGCTAATCCGCACTAATCTCTCTTTTGCCAACCTGATTGAAGCTAACTTGATTGCGGCTGACCTCAGCGAGGCAAGTTTGTACAAGGCGGAAGTATTGGGGGCTTATCTTTATAAAACTGACTTATACAAAGCTAATCTGAACAAAGCTCGCCTCAGTGGTGCTTACCTGTTGCGGGCTAACTTAAGTGAAGCTGATTTGAGTGAAGCTGATTTGAGTTGGACTAACCTTAGAGGCGCGAATTTGGCAGGGGCGAATCTCAGAGGAGCTAATCTCAGAGGAGCCGACCTTAGGGGAGCTAACCTCAGTGACGTAAATCTTCAGGAGGCAATTATGCCTAATGCTTCAAGGCACGATTAATTAACAAGGAAACTTAAAATCACCCGGCACTGCTGAGTTAATTAGGTTCATTAAGCTTGGTAACGTCATACGTTTTTAGGGTATTCTTTGCCAAAATAGGCTTTAGTATTTAAATAAAATATAGAAAATTTATGTAAAGCTTAAGTGTTATTAAGTTAAAAAACGGTCTATATTTCAATACAGTTCAGTTAAGAAAAATTGTAGGTTGGGTTAAGCAAAGCGCAACCCAACACAGCCCTAGAAATGTTGAGTTACCCTGCGATAAACCCCTTTGGGTCTACGTTCCTCAACCCAACTTACTAGCGCGGCAATATAATCATTTGAATATTTGATGAAAAAATAATGAATAGCATTAACTCATCCAAGCAAGAGCAACGCAGATTTATTGGTAAGTTCGCTCTCAAAAGTTACTTTGTCGCCGCTAAAACGCTGTTATTCACAATAGTTCTATTAAATTATGGCACTACTGGAGTAAATGCTTTACCTAAAGCCCTGCGTTCTGATATTCAGATTCGCAATATTATGAATACGTTATCGGTAGCTCCTTCTGTTCGGATTGCAAAAGATCCACGAAACAATACCCTCTATTACCTCAAACGAAATGGTGAGATTTATCGAGTCGATTTAAACTCCTCTAAGAGTACACTTGTGTACAACTCTAGTAATCATAATCTAGGTGAGACTCAGGGGATGGCCATTAGTCCTAAGGGTACAATTTTTTTGGTTGGCAATGTAGACCTTGAGAATAACCAGACCAAAGGAATTATTGTTAAAGGCGTAATTAATTCGGTTACAAGACAGCGTATCTGGTCTACCTTAGCTGAGAGTGCAGGCTATCCCAAAAGTAAAACAGCCTATGATCATGGCTTCAACGGTGTGGTTGTTAGCCCAGATGGTAACTTTATTTATGTTAATAGCGGTTCTCGTACCGACCACGGTGAGGTTCAGTCTGTTAATGGACTATATCCTAATACTCGCGAAGTAGGATTAACCGCCTGTATACTCCGTCTTCCTACTAATGGCAGAAATCTTTTTCTGGCAAACAATCGAGCAACTTTAAAAGCAGCTGGCTATATTTTTGCAGAAGGAATACGCAATACTTTCGATATGGCCTTTGCACCCAATGGCGATTTATTTGGCACAGAAAATGGCCCCGACCGCGACATGTCAGAAGAATTAAATTGGCTCCGTCAAGGTCGTCATTACGGCTTTCCGTGGCGTATTGGTGGCACAGACAACCCACAACAATTTCCCAATTATGATCCTGCCAAAGACCTTTTGTTAAACCTCAAATTTAACGCAGTTCAAAGGGGATACTTTCGTAACGATCCAACCTTTCCTATTCGACCTAATATAAACTTAATTGAACCAATTCCTAATTTGGGGCCGGACGCAGACAGTTACCGCGATCCTGTAGATGGTAAAGTCAAAGACGCTAGTGTTCTTGGGCAAGCTTTTAGCAGCTTTACAGCACACCGTTCTCCTTTGGGCTTAGTTTTTGATACACGAGGAGTACTGAGTCGAGAATTCAATAAAGATGGATTCATGTTGAGTTGGACACCAGGCGACCCCACTGGCGAAACACTAGCAGGCCCTTTTAAAGATTCCAGCCAAGACCTACTGCATTTAAACTTAACTAAAGTAGGAAATAACTATAAATTTAATGCTACGCGCATTGTTGAAGGTTTTACTAATCCCATTGACGCTGCGATTATCAACAATAAAATTTATGTTCTGGAATATGGTGGAAATCAAGGAATTTGGGAAGTCACCATGCCCACTAAATAAAGCAGGATGTTTGTTGTAACTGGAGTTAAGAAGAAAATGCCGTGGTTTGTAAAGATTGAAGAAGGGAAAGTTGATAAACCTACCTTTGATCAATATGTACCTGCTCACAAAGCCTACATTCAGGACTTGATTGCAAAAGGACACAAAGCGCGAACTGGCTATTGGGCAGAGCAAAGAGGCGGGATGTTGCTGTTTGAGGCTGCCTCAAAGGAGGAAGCAGAAGCAATTGTAGCTGATGACCCGTTGGTGCAACACGGCTGCGTCAACTATCAGCTTTATGAATGGCGAATTGTTATGGAATAACACACACTTACTGAATTTTCATGTTATGCTTATAGAAGACCTGGATCTATGCGATCGCAACACCCAAATCTTGTCAGAACCGGAAGGTAGCAGCAACACGGGAGGCTTGTGATAGGCGTAGTCTCCGGGTCGCCCTATTTGTAGGAGCGGTCAGCAACAATGGCTGGTTTTGGAGATATTGTTCAAAAAGCTTTTTACCTCGGTGTTGGATTAGCTTCTTACGCGGGTGAGAAAGCAGGGGGAAAATTAGCCGAAGTGCGATCGCAAGTCCAAAAACTGGCAGATGAAATGGTCGCAAAGGGCGAAATGAACACAGAAGAAGCCCGCCGCTTCGTTGAAGATATGATGAAGCAAGCCCAACAAGCCCAACCATCTGCTGAAACCTCTGAGAAAAGGCCTCCTTCAGAACCTCGTCGCATTGAAATTTTAGAGGAAGATGAAGAACCAACGGTGAAAGAGGGATCAACTGATGAGAACAGAGAAAAATTACGCCAAGAAGTGCTAGACCTGCAAAACGAGTTAAAAAGATTGCAACGCGATCAATAAAAAGCATTCTTGGAGCGAAATATTAGTAAGAAGTGGTAGTTTAACATGGCACTTCACATAGAAACTTGATAAGATACATTGCTTAGTGTGTACTCTAGTTCTTGAAGCCAGATAACACAAAGCGTCCTGTTTATAGCCTGCAAAGGTGTCAAGTTTATGGAACAGTGGCAAAAAGATTTAGTAGAGATCGTTGAAACAGTGGCTGATGAAGTAGAGCGTTTCTTCCTGGGAATGAGTGAAATGGTAGACGCTTTTTTTGAGCTAACGGAAGAAATCACCGAGCAAGTCCCAAACATTGCCATTGAAGTCGATCAGTATTTACAGGATTTGACTGAACCAATGTTTGAAGCTTACTGGGAACTGGAGGACATTGTAACAGATATAGATCCAGGTTTTCCTTATTCAGTTGAACCCACAGCCGAAAAAAATCCTGCCTGTATAGGTTGTACTCACTACCACGGTCAAGTTTATAGTGGTAATTTGTTAGTCTGTGCCATGCATCCCCACGGTTGTGAAGATGAAAATTGTCCAGACTGGGAGAAGGAAGAGTATTGAGTTAGGAGTGGGGAGTGGGGAGTGGGGAGTGGGGAGTTAGGAATAAAATTACTAAAAGTACGTAAAGTAAAGATAAGTAAAATAACTAATGACAAATGACAAATGACAACTGACAAATTATCTGAAAGTGTATCCCAGACAAGCCAAGAAATGAAGTATGGCGAACGCGACATTGCCGAAGGTAAACTAATTACCTTTCCAAATCCGCGTGTGGGGAGGCGATATGACATTAGCATTACTTTGCCGGAATTTACTTGTAAATGTCCGTTTTCTGGTTATCCTGACTTTGCGACAATTTACGTTACCTATGTGCCCGATGAACGGGTAGTGGAATTGAAGGCGCTTAAGCTTTACATTAACAGTTACCGCGATCGCTACATTTCCCACGAAGAATCTGCCAATCAAATTCTGGATGATTTTGTGGCTGCTTGTGATCCGTTGGAAGTGACTGTGAAAGCAGATTTTACACCTCGCGGGAATGTGCATACCGTGGTTGAAGTGCGTCACCAAAAGTAGGATAAGTTTTAAACGCAAAGGGACGCAGAGGAAATCGCAGAGTAACGCGGAGGATTACTCTGCGGGAAAGCGAAACGCCTCTGCGTTTAAACTTGAATCGCTGTCTCTTTTTCCTCACCTTTGGGCTGTGAACTTAGCCGATCTAAAATTTCCAAAACCTCTTGTTCAAAAGCAACTTGGGCGCGATTAGTTTTGCCACCAACATACAAACGATCGCCTTTTTGTAATGCCCATATTTGCGAATGAGAAAAGTAACTCATCACCACACCCAGCATTAGCAAGCCAAACCCTGAGTAAACAATTGGTATGCCCGGATCGGCTTTAATTTGTAAGCCAGTGCTGCCAATGACATCCAGAATTTTCAGCTTCACACCATTGACTTGAGTAGACATCCCCGTGCGGACAGTATCAACGAGTTTGCCTGTAGGATCATAAATTAATACCATCCCTTGCAAGTCTTTGGCTAACAGGGAGACACCTTCACTCAAATCTGGTTTAGTTGGAACCCACGTTCCCCAAATGCGCCCTTGGCCGTTGGTGTTCAATTGCGCCATCGGTAGCTGAAAAACCGGGCTGTTGTTAAATTGGACGCGAACACCCGCAATTCCCCAATCAGTTTGATAAAAAGTTACGCCATGATAGCGCAGAGGTTCGTTGACAAAAATCTTCTTATGGTCAACTTCCTCTCCCTGCTTATTCAAGACGGACATATCTGAATAAAATTGATCGATGCCGCCAGATGGAGTGTAGTCAATCCAAAAACGATTGACACGCACAGACCAATCTTTCGGGACTTGGGCTGCTGCTAAAGGGCCAGCATCGACAATATTTGTCACTTGAAATGTATCGCCACTAGCAACCATTTCCTGAGCCAGAAACCCAGTCATCGCCCCCCAAATTCCCCCTAGCAGAATAGCTACGATGCCAATATGAACGATAATTGGCCCGATGCGTCCGACTATTCCTTTACGGGCGTAGAGGAGATTTGCTTTTTCTGGATCTTGAAAAATTTTATAGCGGCGTTTCTGTAATATCTGGTTTAAGGAATCTAGGGAACCAGTATCTAGTTCTGCACTTAAAGCTAATTTTTGAAATTGCCGTGGTTCTTCGTAATATTTCCAGCGCTGGGCAGCTTTTAAGGCTGGTAGCTGTCGAGTAAATGAACAAGCAGTTAAACTAGTGCCAAATAAGATGAGTAATGACAGAAACCACCAGGTACGATACACATGGTCTAATCCAACTACCTGAATTACCTTCCAAGTTAAGAAACCAAATAAAGCTGGATGTTCTGGGTAGTTGGCTTGGTAAAATGCGGGTGACTGACCTTGCTCGATTACAGTACCGGTGGAGCTAAAGATTGCAATCAATAGCAGTAGTGCGATCGCTAATCGTAAGTTGGTCAGTATAGGCAAAAGCTCTTGGCGTAAGAACTGCCCAGGTACTGCCCACCATTTTAATTCTTTGGACGCTGAATCTTCTAAAGTCATTATGTGTAAAATTTAACAAAGGTATTGAAAAAGGGACTGGGGATTAGGGACTGGGGACTGGGAAAATTGTTTGGGGATTCAGACCACTACCCAAGTTTTGTTGCAAGAGCGTTTGCACGAGAAGAAAACTCTTCCCAATCCCCAGTCCCCAGTCCCAGAGCGCCATTCCTTTCCCACAAGAGAAGCCGTTGTTCGGGAGGAATGGCGCGACCCGTTGATATTAAAAACTGCCAAGGGGAATCCGAGAAATTAAGGAAAACACACCGAATCCTACTAACAGTGCCCCACTAACTGGGTTAATCCAACCAGACCAGCGACGCAATTCTAGTAACTTTTTAATTGAAGCTGTAAAAGTACCCGCCAAAATCAATGGTGCTACATAACCGGCTGTGTAAGAAAGTAGCAAAACAGCACCTAAAATTAAGTCTTGTGTATTGGCAATCCAACCCAATAAACTAGCTAAAACAGGTGTGCTACAAGGGGATGCCACTAAGCCGAAAGTCAGCCCCAGCAAATAGGAACGCAATCCTGCTGGTAAATCTGGCGAAATCCAATTCGTTTCGCCCAAGGATGGAAATTGCAGAGGTAGTGCTTCTAATAAATTCAGCCCCATGAGAATGGCGATAATGCTGACGATAATCGGCAAACCAATTCCCACTTGACCGTAGACTTTTCCCACAAAACCTGCTATTATTCCTAGCCCTGCCAATGTAGTTGCTAATCCTAAAGCAAACCAAGTAGATTGAGCAGCTGCTTGCAAGCGGCTTTTGGCTTCATAACCGCCGATGTAACCAATGGTAATTGGCAACATAGAAAGCATACAGGGTGTGAGACTGGTGAGCAAGCCAGCCGCAAAGATGATACCAATACTCACTAGGCTAAGGTGTGTCAGTTGGTTAGAAACGAGGCTGTTGGCAAATTGTTCTAGTTGGTAAATTTGGGTTTGCAGGTTATCAAACATGGGGAGGTTATGAGCGGGAAATGCTTACTCTGCTGGAATTCTAGCTTATTTTTGAAGAAGAATTCAGAAGTCAGAATTCAGGTGGTCGCCGAGCGCAGTCGAGGTGAGTCAGAATCAAGATGCTCGAATACTCGCTAACGCTGTGCTATCTAGTCATACAGAATTCATTCTGAATTCTGACTCCTAACTCCTAACTCCTGACTCCTGACTCCTGACTCCTGACTCCTGACTCCTAAATTCTGTTTGATAAGTGGTTATCCGAACCTGATATCATCTAAATTTTATCTGTCCAAGGAAATGTATCTAAAATACAATTAAGCTCGAACTATCTCTGAAGAATCACGGCTGGAGTATTTAGCATGATGATTGCATTACCCGGATTTCAAATTGTCAGTTTGTTAAAAGCAGGGGTAAAAGCAGTTATATACCGTGGAATTAGGGTTAAAGATCGGTGTCCGGTAATTATCAAAGGGCTACGTCCAGAACAGTGTACACCCAATAATATTGAACAACTCAAACATGAGTATGCGATCGCACAAAGGTTAAACACTGTAGCAGCAGTCAAAGCCTACGCCTTAGAGATGCACCAGGGAATCCCTTATCTAATTATGGAGGATTTTGAGGCGCGATCGCTCGACCAGTTGCTAAACCAATTTCAAGAACCTGTTCCGTTTCTGAAGATTGCGATTAAAATCACTAGCAAACTTGCACAAATTCACACTCATCACATTGTCCATAAGGATATTAAGCCACAAAATATCTTAGTTAACCTTGAAACTAATCAGGTCAAAATTGCCGATTTTGGAATTGCTGCCTTCATTCCATACCAGCAGCAAATGGTTAGCAGTTCCAGTCGCATTGAAGGCAGTCTACCATATCTGTCACCTGAGCAAACCGGGCGAATGAATCGAGGAATTGACCATCGCAGCGATTTGTATTCTCTGGGAATCACCTTTTATGAAATGCTCACAGGTGAGTTACCATTTCAAGGCAAAGATCCCTTAGAGTGGGTACATTGTCATATTGCAAAATCTCCACCATCCCCGAAAAAGCTGAATGCTGATATTCCCCAAATGCTCTGTGATATCATCATCAAATTGCTGTCGAAGGTTGCAGAACAGAGGTATCAGAGCGCTTTAGGTTTGCAATTTGATTTGGAAACGTGCTTAAAGCAATTGGAGACAACCGGAGAAATCCAATCCTTTGTTTTGGGTGAGCAAGATATCTCAGAGCGGTTTCAAATTCCCCAAAAATTGTATGGACGAGAACAAGAAATTGGCAAGCTTTTACAAGCATTTGAGCGAGTTGTTAGTCAAGGAAAACCAGAACTCGTTTTAGTCTCTGGCTATGCTGGGGTTGGTAAATCTTCTTTAGTAAAAGAGATTCACAAGCCTATTGTCCGAGAACGCGGAGTTTTTATCTCTGGTAAGTTTGATCAGTATAAACGAGATATTCCTTATTCCACTATTGTTCAAGCTTTTCAAACACTCGCTCGACAAATTTTAACGCAGCCTGAAGATCAAGTTGCTACCTGGAAAAACCGAATACAAGCAGCATTAGGGAACAATGGTAGATTAATTGCAGATGTAATTCCAGAAGTTGAATTAATCGTTGGAGAACAGCCACCTATACCAGAGTTGGGGCCTGCTGAATCTCAAAACCGATTTAATTTAGTGTTTCAGAATTTTATCAGCGTCTTTGCTCAAAAAGAGCATCCACTAATTATTTTCTTAGACGATATGCAGTGGGCAGACAGTGCTACTTTGAATTTAATTCAAACTGTTATTACTGGGTCTAATATCCAGTATGTGTGCTTCATTTTGGCTTATCGAGATAACGAAGTCGGTGTTGTGCATCCCTTTAGTTTGATGAAGGAGAAGGTTTGTCAGTATGGAGTAAGAAAAACGGAAATTCTCCTTACTCCCTTAAATCTCGTTTATGTAAATCAGTTGATTGCTGATACCTTGTATAGTTCAGTAGAACGAGTAGAACCTCTCACTCAATTGATTATCCAAAAAACTGACGGTAATCCTTTTTTTGTCAATGAGTTTCTGAAAACACTGCATCAAGAAAATCTGCTGACTTTTAATCGTCAACATCCTGTTTGGCAATGGAATTTAGCTCAGATTGAAGCCCAAGGTATTACAGATAATATTGTAAGTTTGATGATTGGGCGGATACAAAAATTGCCATCCGCTACTCAACAGGTGCTTAAATTAGCCTCCTGTATTGGTAATCGCTTTGATTTAGAAGTTTTAGCACTTGTTGGTGAACAATCTATTGAAGAAACAGCAAACGCACTTTTTGATGCAATTTTAAGAGGATTAATTATCTCCATTGAGTCAAATGAAACTGCCCAGAAAAACTATCGTTTTTATCATGACCGAGTTCAACAAGCTGCCTATGCCTTAATTGCTAATGATGCGAAGTCGGCAGTTCACCTAAAAATTGGGCGACTTTTGCTGAAAAATGCTACTCCTGAACAAGTGGACGAGCAAATATTTGATTTAGTCAATCAACTCAATCTGGCGGTGGATCTGATTATTGAACAAATAGAAAAAGATGAATTGGTACGATTGAATTTAATCGCTGGTAAAAAGGCAAAAGCTTCCACAGCGTACACCCCTGCTAAAAGATTCTTTAGCGTTGCTATAAATCTTTTGGCTGAAAATGCCTGGATTGAACACTATGAACAAACATTTACTTTATTTAGAGAACAGGCTGAGTGTGAATATTTAACTGGTAACTTAGAGCAAGCGGAAGAATTCTTTTACCTATTATTGCTACAATCAGAATCTCATATTGAAAAAGCCAGCATTTACATGCTGCAAATCCGACTCTACCAAGTTGCAGGTAGATATGAAGAAGCGCTGAGATTGGGATTAAAAGCTTTAAAACTGTTTGGGGTGATATTCCCTGATACAAATGAGGAAGTAGAAGCTGCGATCGCTATTGAAAAAAATCAGGTATTAACCAATTTAGGTGATAGACAAATCTCTGATTTAATTAATGCTTTAGTAATCCAAGATCCCAATATTAAAGCAGTAATTAGTCTGTTGACAACATTGGGACCACCTACTTATCTCAGTAGACCCCATCTCTTTCCCTTAGTCGTACTCAAAGCAGTTAATCACTCGCTCAAATTAGGTAATACAGAAGATTCCTGTTTTGCTTACAGTATGTATGCCATGTTGTTGGTTTCCATCTTCCATGATATTCCTACAGGGCACGCCTTTTCCGAGATGACAATTCAATTAAATGAAAAGTTTCATGACTTGAAACTTAGAGGAGTTGTTCTGCACATTCATGGAAGTCATATCAACGTTTGGCGTAATCACATTGCCAGCAATATTCCCTTTTTAGAGCAGGGATTTATTGGCTGTGTAGAAGCAGGCGATGTGACAATGGCGAATTACAACGGCTATCAAAGCTCGTGGCAAATTATCCAGTTAGGCTCTCCGCTTTCAGATACATACAAATCTCTAGAAAAATACATCACATTTGCCCGCCAGTCTAAACATGAGGCTGTTTATCAGACAATTAAGCTACAGCAAATGCTACTGATGAATCTGCGCGGACTAACTCAGCATAACCTGACTTTAAGTGATGATGACTCTGATGAGTTAGCCGCTTTCTCTGTAATTACAGATGCAGGTTTTGTCAGTGGAATTATTTTTTATAATATTATTAAATTAATTATATTTTTTACATATCACCAGTACATTAACGCAGTAAATTGTGCCTTAGAATTGTCCAATCTACCAGTTACAACACTGGCGTTACCAATTGAAACAGATTATGTTTTATATTACTCCCTAACTTTAACGGCTCTTTATCCAACAGTATCTTCTCCAGAAAAAGAACAGTTTTTACAAACCCTAGAATCTCATCAACAGCAATTACAATATTGGGCTAAACACTGTCCTGCGAACTTCTTACACAAGTCTCAACTAGTCGCTGCTGAAATCGCTCGAATTGAAGGTCGTGACTTGGAAGCAATGCGTTTGTATGAGCAATCAATTGCTTCAGCCCGTGAACAGGGATTTGTGCAATATGAAGCTTTAGCTAATGAGCTATGTGCTAAGTTCTACTTAGAGCGAAATTTTGAATTAATTGCTAAAACCTACTTACAAGAAGCTAAAAATGCCTATCTACGCTGGGAGGCATCTGCTAAAGTTAAGCAACTTGAAGATTGCTATCCTCAGCTATTGCCACGACAACAACTTATCTCTAATGGAACCTTTTTCAGTACAGGTGAACATTTAGACTTTTTATCGGTCGTTAAAGCGTCTCAAACCATATCTAGTGAGATTATGCTTCCGCGGTTGTTGAAGACATTAATGCAGATTGTCATCGAGCAAGCAGGAGCAGAAATTGGCTATTTGTTGCTTGAATACGAGCAAAATTTTGCGATCGAAGTAGAAGCTAAGTTTAATCACCAAGCAGAAAAGCTCAATGTTTCTCGACCCGTATTGGAGGGCGAAATTTCGCAAATTATTCCTCAATCAATGCTGAATTATGTTCAGCGAACTCAAGAAACAGTGATTTTGCAGAATGCCACTGAGCAGAATCTGTTTTCGGAAGATGAGTATGTAATTCAAAAGCAACCTAAATCTGTACTTTGTTTACCGATTGCCCGGCAGTCAAAACTACTTGGTATTTTATATTTAGAAAACAATCTCATACCCAGCGCTTTTACACAGGAAAAACTTTCCGTACTGGAGATTTTAACAGTTCAAATTGCTATTTCTCTAGAAAATGCTCGTCTTTATCAAGGTTTAGAAAATAGCCAAGAACAACTCAATCTGGCGTTGAAATCTGCCCAAATCGGTGTTTGGAGTTGGGATATTGCCAACGATCGCTTTGACTGGGATGAGCAGATTTATCAATTATTTGGGTTGACACCTGAAACCTTTGTTGGCACTTCTGAAGCAATTTTAGCTCGTCTGCATCCAGATGATCGAGCATTGCTGACGCAATCGTTAAGTCGAGCGATTAACGAAGGCGTGGAGCATGATTTAGAATATCGAATTATTCGAGATGATAACAGTATTCGCTACTTAGCCTGTCGAGGAAAAGCCTTTTTCAACGAAGCAGGTAAAGCCACACATATGAATGGTGTGGTGCTTGATATTACAGATCGCAAACAATCCGAAGCCGAACGTATCCAACTGATTCAAGAGCAAACCGCCCGACAGGAAGCAGAAGCCGATCAACAACGGGCGACATTTTTGGCTCAAATCAGTGCAACCCTCGCATCTTCCCTCGATTACGAAAGTACGCTAGCAAGCGTGTCCAACCTGGCTGTGCCTTACTTTGCCGATTGGTGCGCCGTTGACTTGCTGCAAGACAACCAATCAATTCATCGGGTAGCAGTTGCTCATCAAGATCCAGAGAAAGTGAAACTTAGCTGGGAACTTCATCAACGTTATCCCAGAAAATTGGATGCACCTGAAGGTGTGCCTAAAGTGTTGCGTACCGGACTTGCAGAAATGGTACCTGAAATTTCAGATGCAGCTTTAGCAGAAGCCATTAAAGACCCAGAATATCTGCGGATTGCGCGTGAGCTTGGTTTAAAGTCATATATAATTTTACCTTTGATGGCACGTGAAAGAATTTTTGGGGCAATTTCCTTTGTGACTGCTGAATCAGAACGTCGTTACAGCACGGCTGACTTGTCATTAGCAGAAGATATTACCCATCAAGCTGCGATCGCCATCGATAATGCTCGGCTTTACCAAGAAGCACAGCAAGCACAAAGAATGGCAGAACGAGCGTTAGAGCGAATTGCCCGTCTCCAATCCATCACATCTGCCCTTTCAGAATCGCTGACACCAGCCCAAGTATCTGAAGTGATTGTAGAGCAGAGCATGGCTGCCTTAGGGGCCAATTCTGCCCTCGTTGCCTTGGTGAATGAAAGTAAAACTGAACTGGAAATTGTGCGTGCAGTTGGCTATAACCAAGATTTGGTCGATACTTGGCGTAATTTTGCCATCAATTCACCGTCTCCCCTAGCAGAAGCTGTGCGGATTGGAAAACCTATTTGGGCACAACCAAGAGAAAATCGGATAGTTCGTTACCCACATTTAGCTGAAATATACGCCCAATATGACTTTGAAGCTTGGATTTCTATCCCATTGATGGTAGAAGGTTCGGCAGTTGGAGGTATGACTTTAGGATTTGCCCAGCCTCAACAATTGAGTCAGGAAGATCAAGCGTTTATCTTGGCTGTTGCTCAACAATGCGCCCAAGCGATCGCTCGTGCCCATCTCTATGAAGCCGAACGAACGGCACGAAACGCTGCTGAATCAGCAAACCGCATCAAAGATGAATTTTTAGCCGTCCTCTCCCATGAATTGAGAACACCGCTTAACCCGATTCTGGGTTGGACAAAACTGATGCGAAGCCGCAAACTTGATCAAGCAACAAGCGATCGCGCCCTAGAAACCATTGAGCGTAATGCCAAATTACAAACCCAATTGATTGAAGATTTGCTTGATGTCTCCCGCATCCTTCAAGGTAAACTTAACCTCAACTTCGGCCGGATTAATTTGATATCAGTCATTGAAGCTGCGATCGAGACAGTGCGTTTATCAGCACAGGCTAAGTCTATCCAGATTCAGACAATTCTTAAATCTGGTGTCGGGCTAGTTTTAGGCGATGCCAATCGATTGCAACAAGTCATTTGGAATATCCTTTCTAATGCCATTAAGTTTACTCCTGCTGGGGGAGAGGTAAAAATTAAATTAGAGCAAGTTGGCTCACAGGTACAAATTTGCGTCACTGACACAGGGAAGGGGATTGCACCTGAATTCTTACCTTATGTCTTTGATTATTTCCGTCAAGCAGATGGTGCCACAACTCGCAAATTTGGCGGTTTAGGTTTAGGATTAGCGATCGTCCGGCATCTTGTAGAACTTCACGGGGGGGCTGTTCAAGCAGAAAGTCTGGGCGAAGATCGAGGAGCAACTTTCACTGTCAAAATGCCATGCTTACAGAATGAAAGCAAGGGAATCAAAGATGCAAAAGATAACTCTTCACTTGGGGAAAATCAGTCCTTACCGTTGTCTGGCTTACAGATTCTCGTGGTGGATGATGACGCAGATATGCGAGAGTTTTTGCCTTTCATGCTGGAGCAATATGGTGCAACTGTAACCGCTGTAGCCTCAGCCATTCAGGCTTTAGCTGCACTGAGTCAATCCCAGCCAAATTTGATCATCAGCGATATTGGAATGCCAGAAATGGATGGTTACATGCTGATGCGACAAATAAGGAGTCTGGAACCAGAGCAAGGCGGGAAAATTCCAGCGATCGCCTTAACTGCTTATGCTGGCGAGATAGATCATCAGCAAGCGATCGCTGTCGGATTTCAACGGCATATTTCCAAGCCTGTAGATCCAGAGGAATTAGTAAAGGCGATCGCATCATTAATTAAAAGTTTGTAGTAAGCGGTTCCACTGACTTTTCACGGCATCTGGAAACCTCTCTCTAAATCTCTCTCCTAAAAGGAGAGAGACTTTGAATTTCCCCCTTCCCGCATCGGGAAGGGGGTTAGGGGGTTAGGTTTTTCGTGGACTTTTCCACATAACGTGAAAAGTCAGAGCGGTTCCAGCCCTACTTTGTTCCCATAGCATCTCCAAGAGAAGACTGGATCTGCTCACTATCAGCTGTGGAAAACATTGTTTTATTGTTTAAATGAGGGGTCTGACCCTTTATTCATCATCTGTATCCGTTAATGCGAAGGGGTTTTGGTCAAGACATGCTTGGTGGTAATCAACTTCCACCCTTATTCACAGGATGACGCTGGCTGAACAAGCGATTAAACTATGGATAATATCAAGGCTATTGTTGCTTTTAGCACCACTTACATAAATTTAATTTCATTGTTACATCTAAAATCTCATCCTGTTATATAAAATACCGATTATGTCACTGTATCAAGGAAGTTGTGGGGAGACTGCCGATTTGATTATTGGTGTTCACAACCAAGAAAACCGCGAATTACAAGCAAATTCTGCTCCTGTAGGTGCTCTTGCCACAAGACAAGGAACTGTTTCTACGTTTCTTGCTCCCTTGACTCAGGATACTTTTAAGCAGGTCGTTCAGGATGTCGAGCAAAAATTACAGATTGTCCATCAAACCCTATCAATGCTGGATTCTCAGGGTTTTGAAACCATTCTGCAAGAAATGTTGCATTCGATTACTTTGAAAACTGGCGAATTACTGGGAGCAGACCGAACAACAATATTTTTATTAGATGAAGAAAAAAAAGAACTCTGGTCAATTCTGGCTGAGGGGGAAGGCGATCGCTCTTTAGAAATTCGTATCCCTGCGAATAAAGGCATTGCTGGGGAAGTCGCCACCTTCAAGCAAGTTATCAATATTCCCTTTGATTTTTATAGTGATCCGCGATCGCATTTTGCCCAAGAACAAGAAAAAAGAACTGGCTATCGCACCTACACCATGCTGGCTTTGCCGTTATTAAATGAACATGGGCAATTAGTTGCAGTAGTACAATTACTGAATAAATTAAAATCTGGAAATAATCACGATGCTCCACTTGCAGAGCGCATTGATACCAAAGGTTTTATCTGTGCGGACGAACAATTATTTCAAGAATTTGCTCCTTCTATTCGCCTAATTTTAGAATCCTCGCGCTCTTTTTATGTAGCTACCCAAAAACAAAGAGCAGTGGCGGCGCTGATGAAAGCAATCAAGTCCCTCTCTCAAAGCAGTCTGGACTTAGAAGACACCCTCAAGCGGGTGATGGATGAAGCCAAGGAACTGATGAATGCCGATCGCAGTACACTATGGTTAATAGACCGCGATCGCCATGAATTGTGGACGAAAATCACCCAGGATGATGGTTCAACTAAAGAGTTGCGAGTTCCCATAGGTAAAGGTTTTGCTGGTTTAGTAGCGGCTTCTGGCAAGAAACTGAATATTGCTTTTGACTTGTACGATGATCCTGACTCTGACACTGCCAAACAACTCGACCAGCAAAATGGCTATCGCACCTGTAGCTTACTTTGTATGCCAGTGTTTAACGCCGATCAACAACTCATTGGTGTTACTCAACTTGTAAATAAAAAGAAAACTGGTGATTTTCCACCTTATAATCCGGCTGATTGGCCCAAAGCTCCCGACTGCTTTCAAGCTAGCTTTGACCGCAACGATGAAGAGTTCATGGAAGCTTTTAATATTCAAGCGGGAGTAGCGCTGCAAAATGCTCAGTTGTTTGCCACAGTCAAGCAACAAGAACAAATGCAACGAGATATTCTGCGTAGTCTTTCTAATGGAGTGGTTTCCACTGATAAAACTGGGTTAATTATCGCCGCTAATGAAAGTGCCAAGCGTTTGCTAGGACTGGAAGTAGAAGACCGCTTAGAAGGTAAATTAGTTACTGATGCGATCGCCATCAAAGAAGGTGACTTTAGCAAGTGGTATCAGGATGCTTTACATGCAGCCGACTTAAAAGGTCGCCAACAGTATTACCCCGATCGCACACTCATAACTACTGGCACAGAACAGCACAGTATTAATTTATCCATTAACACAATTGCTGATGCCAGCGATCAAGAGCAAGTCCGTGGGGCGCTGGTGGTGATGGAAGATATCAGCGATGAAAAGCGGCTCAAGAGTACCATGTACCGCTACATGACTCAGGAATTAGCCGAAGAATTGCTGAAATTGGATGATGCTAAACTAGGAGGCGATCGCAAAGAAGTTTCGATTTTATTTTCCGATATTCGCGGCTACACCACTTTGACAGAAAATTTGGAAGCAGAAGAAGTGGTAAGTATGCTCAATGAATATTTTGAATCAATGGTGGAGGCAGTCTTTAAACATAAAGGTACCCTTGATAAATACATCGGCGATGCCATCATGGCTGTATTTGGTTCTCCCTTACCCTTAGAAGAACACGCTTGGATGGCAGTGCAAACATCCTTAGAAATGCGCGTTCGCCTGCACGAATTTAATCAACGTCGCTACGAAGCTAATAAGCCCAGAATTAAAATCGGCATTGGCATTAATTCTGATACCGTAATTAGTGGGAATATTGGCTCTAGTAAGCGGATGGAATTTACTGCTATTGGTGATGGCGTTAATCTTGGCTCTCGATTAGAAAGTGTCAGTAAACAGTATGGTTGCGATATTATCATTAGCCATAACACTTTTAAACCATGCCAAGATCATATTTGGGCTAGGGAACTAGATTACATTCGTGTCAAGGGCAGAAATGAGCCAGTAGCCATATACGAATTACTCGGTTTGCGTTCTAATCCGATTGAAAGCGAAAAATTGCAAGTGATTGAGCATTATCACAAAGGACGCGAATATTATCTCAAACGCGATTTTAACCGTGCTAGAGCTGAATTTGCCCTAGTTTTGGCAGCTGATAACCATGATAAAGCTGCTATGTTGCATCTCTTGCGTTGTCAGCATTGGTTACAATCACCCCCAACAGAATCAGATTGGGATGAAGGAGTCTGGACATTTCAAGAAAAATAAACGTCCTTAAACAATTCGCAATTCGCAATGGGCTACGCCCCGCTACACTAACGCAATTACGTCACAAATTTTGTGATAGTGTACTACTCTGTGGAAGCAAGCTACGCGTAGTGTCTCGTACTCGCTTCTGTTAAATTATTACGAATTTTCAATGAATTAATCTGAGCATTTTTCTCTTTTAAATGGCTAACATTCAGCGCAACAAAGACTCTTTCTGCAAAACTGACAAACTTAGAAGCGTATTGATCCGTTTTAGGCATATCCTCGTGAAATACGTAAACCAAGTAGTAATTCCTACTAGTTTAAACGTATCTTCTATGACAATAGGCATATTGGTGAATATTTTGTCAAAAATAATTGATAATCCAAAAAATATTAGAGAAGATAATAGAATCAGAAATTCAGTTTTCTTCAGGATAGCTTTAAATTTTAGAAAAAATATTAATCCAAGTGCGACGTAACTTGCGTAAATGATACTTTCATTAATATGAAAATAATCTGGAAATATACTGTCATGAATTAAAAAAAAGTCATCTAATAGTAACAAAGATGTCAGGAGTCCAGAAAACAAAAAAAATGAGGAATATTCTTTAGCTCTAATATCTTTTTTGAGTAGTGCGTAACTAAAAAGACAGATGCTTGCACAAGAACACCAAAACAATATACCAATATTTGAGAAAAATCCCATATAAAAAGGCGCACTCATTATGACAGAGGGATCTCTCGTCAAATAGTCGGCAGGCAGTTTGGTTTTTAATTTAAAAGCTATTACCAGTAAAGAAAATGGAATAATTGTTGCTAAAAATGTTAATAAAAAAACTTTGAATTGCTCAATATAGCTTGATTTTTGAAAAATTAAGTTTGTCATGCGTTCTCACTTTAATTATCTATTCCACTTCCCGTAGCTATTTTTAGCCTTTTAAGCATTATTCTTTTAGGCTTGAATATCTGCTGTGGAAATTTTATTTTTCTAACCCGCGTAAGATGACTCTTTATGGACATATGCGGTGCATGACTGATAGGGATAAGTTTACTAATCAGCCCAAATATTCACTACACATACCTCAGTATATCTAAGGTAAGAAAAGAGTACTTTTTTTAACTTGATAAACAGCTTGATTAGCTCGTTAAATGTAAAACACCTGATTTACAAGGGTATAGGATTAAGCGAAGGTTAATTAAGAGTTATAGAATTATTTCATACATCCAAAAAATATTCAAGTTATTTATATCTTGATTTTTTGAAGTTTTGATGAACCTTGCCATCTCAATCGGCATAATCTAGATAAGCTAAACCATATTGAAGTTCTGTAATCCAGGATTGAACTGGCTCTATAGCAATATAAAAAGAATAACTGCTGTAGAGACGTTGCAATGCAACGTCTCTACATTCATTTTCGGAGATGTCTATTGATTTAGATTGTGCCGAAGTGCTGGAAAGTCATATTTATCTGTATCAATCTATAAGCTCGCCCATATTAAAATCTATTCTTATCCAACCTTTGAGTTTTCGTAAATTGTCGAGAATGAGTAAGGGAATCTGCCAATGATGTACCATCAGGAAGGGTAAAGGATCACTCACCTCAAAAATTGCTTCTTTCCCCCGCCTGATGTTTCTTACCCAGGTTTGCAGTTGCTTAAACGATCTAATCTCATTCAGCCGCCAAACTTCGTGGTACAGCCAATAGGTTGGCTTACTATCAGCAAGAGGCTGCAAAGATTCAGCCAGAGGCTCTTTACCAAGATAGGCATCCGCTACTCCTGGATGATTATAAAACATAGTAATGGCGGAGTGAGTCCGGGGGTTACACTCAATTGCGTAAACAGTTCCGTCTTCTGCCTGGATGAAGTCAAAGGAAAGTTGCCCGGTTTTTCCCAGTTCTTTGGTAAAATGACTCGCCCATTGCATAATTTCTCGCTGTTCAACATTTTCGTAGTTGACTTGAAAGGCGGATGACTCACAGCAGCAGTACATTCTTGACTCTCCATCTCGCGCGGTAGTGTGAGTGCAGTATTCCTTTCCAGGGATGAATTCCTGCATAATCCAGGGCTTCTCCTCACTGATGGGCAGACTCTTGACAAATGCTGCTGTTTCTGATTTTGTATCGCAAGGTAGCTTGGTGAGATTCAAGCGACGCACTTGATCGTAGGGGATGCTTTTGAGAATGTATTTGCGCTTCTCCTGAGAAAAGTCGAAATTGAGGACTTGTTCGGGATCGGTAATTTTGAAGGATTTGGGGACAGATAAACCGAACGATCGCGCTGTTTCGGCAAAGGCAAACTTGTCATCCAGAATCTTCGTGACATCAGCATCGAAGTGGAAAAATTCACAAAAGTCTGGTAATGGTGGCTTACCTTGATCGTAGTGAATAACGGAAAAAATCGCTACCGGGATAAAAAAGTCGATCTTTTCTGTTTTAGCGATCGCGTGTAGGCTTTCAACGTAGCCTTCTAAGTCTTTGCTGGGATCGGGAACGGTATAAAAGCCTGCAACTGAGTTGGAATATTTATTCCCACTTGACCAGAACTTCTCAATGTCAATTATGATAACTCGATGCCCAGCAGCATGGAATGAACGCGCTAGCTGAAGGGTTTTAGTCATCCTCGCGCCAGCAATCAAGATATTTTTGGAATTGGGGTTGACAACAATTGACTTACCGAATGGTTGCTTAACAAAGTTCCATAGTAGCGATGTTAAGACGACGATACAGTTTAAGGGAAATGCTAGTGCCAGTAATACAAGAGTGCCCAAGTTTTGGAACACTACAAAAATATTCTTTCTCATAGTTAGAATTTTGACATGATAGTAGAATCAGTGGCTAGTGCATAGGAAGACATTAAAGAGACAAGGAGATGCGATCTTGCCCTTGCATCCTTTTTAATGATTTAATTCATTAAGTCTCCAAAGTTCGTGAGCAAGCCAATAAATAGGCTTATTATTACTCAGGGGTTGCAGAGATAGAGTTTTTATATTTTATGTCTTCTCCAAACTGTATGAGTTTGCCGATGCAAAAATCAATCCTCACCCAAGTTTTTAGGGAGCGCAAACTATCGAGTAATAGTAAAGGAATGTACCAGTGATGTACCATTAAGAACGGTAGTGGGTCGTTTACTTCAAAGATTGCATCCTTTCCTTGCCAAATATTTTTAAACCACTTTTGCAACTGCTTGAACGATCTAATTTCATTAAGTCGCCAAAGTTCATGATAAAGCCAATAAGTAGGCTTACTATTACTCAGGGGTTGCAGAGGTTCAGATGGAGGCTCTTTACTAAGATAGGCATCCGCTAAACCTGGATGGTTGTAATACATTGTAATTGCCGAGTGAGCGCGAGCGTTGCACTCGATCGCATAAACCGTACCATCTTCCGCCTGAATGAAGTCAAAAGAAATTTGTCCAGTCAGTTGTAGTTCTTTGACAAAATGACTCACCCACTCTTTAATTTCTGGGTGATCGACGTTTTCGTAATTGACTTGAAAAGCAGATGATTTGCAACAGCAGTGTACCGTTAATTCACCATTTCTCACCGTACTGTGAGTACAATATTCTGTTCCAGGAATAAACTCTTGCAATATCCAAGGCTTATCTTTACTAATTGGCTTACTTTTAACATGAAGCGCCATTTTTTCGGGAGAATCCATTGGTAGCTTGGTCAAATCCAAGCGTAAAACAGAGTCATAAACAATACTTTTGAGAATGTACTTGTGCTTTTCGTTGGCAAAGTCGAATTTAAGAACTTGTTCGGAATCTGTAATTAGGAAGGTTTTCGGGACAGATAGCGAGAATGAGCGTGCTTTTTCTGCAAACGTAAACTTGTTATCCAGCATACTCATTGTATCAGCATCGAAGTGGAAATTCTCGCAACAGCCTGATAACACTGGCTTGCGCTCCGAGTCAAAGTAGCTGGCAGCAAAAATACCTACCGGGACAAAAAAATCTATGTTTTCCTTTTTAGCGATCGCCCGCACGGCTTGAGTATAGCCTTCTAAGTCTTCTTGCGAGTCAGGAACTGTGTAAAATTTAGCCACAGAGTTAGAAAATCGATAACCACTGAACCAGTATTTGTCGAGATCAAATAAAATGACTCGATGCCCAGCCGCGTGAAACGATCGCGCAAGCTGAAGGGTTTTAGTCATTCTACCACCACCGATCAAGATATTTTTAGGATTCTCATTTAATACCACAAGATTAGCATCCGAGCCGCTGAAAAAATTCCACAGCAGCGATACAAGTACGACGGTACAGTTAAAGGGAAATGCGATCGCTAGTAATGCAAGTGTGCCCAAGTTTTGGAATATGGCAAAAATCTGCTCCTTCATAGTTGTAATTGTGACATGCTAGTGGCTTCTTTCCGCGTCGTCTCTATTTTTAAAGGTAAATGTAGAATATTTATTCTTTATTTTTTAGATGGAGATTGCCTTGAGTACAAATAGGTGTTGCATAAGCATTTGAAGTCATTAAATTTTTAGGCGATCGCTCTATTTTGTAGAAGGGTGTATATTAAAATTTTATTACTTGTCGCCAGCGAAGACCTTGTGCGATTCCAAGTCAGAAGAAAGCTAAAAAGGTGATTTGCCGGACATTAGGTTATGCTCAACGCTTCATTGATCGCTGTCATAAATAACTCATTTAAAGGAATTCCGGCTGCGTTCGCCGTACAGGCAATCACCGCATTATGGTCAAAAATACAAAACAACCCGGCTTCTAAAAACCAAGGTTGTCCCTGTGGGTCGATCCGGAAGTCAAATAAACTATAATGGCGACAGCCCAAAGCCAAATGACACTTCTTAACTTCTTGCTGAACCTTTTGGGTGATCGGGTCATTAATATCTACAATCCAACCTGGGACATAATTTTTAGCAGTTGAAGCCAAGTCGCCCTCGATTGGGATTTTGAATTTGTCAGTATAGCTGCGGATGGGTCTGGTTTGCGGGTCTATCTGATACTCTTCAAGGGGTAAACCGATTAGCTCCCCATCTTTAACAATAGCGCCGCATCTGACTTCTCGACCGGCTTCAATGAATGTTTCTACAATCACTTCATCTGCAAATTCAAATGCTTTCTTCAAGGCAGCGTCATACTCACTCTTTTCTTTGACTAAGGACACCCCTAAAGAGTTGTCGGCATTTGCGGGTTTGATGACTGCTGGAGGTGTAATTGTCGGAACGTCTCCTTGGCGAAGCAGTTCTCCAGAAGGCACTTTGACCCCTGCTGCTGCGACAATTGCTTTGGTTCTGGCTTTGTGGGCTGTTATTGCCATGACATCGGGAGTATTGCCTATATAAGGTATCTTAAGTAAGTCAAATAGTGCCCGGTAGTCAGTCATTCCAGGGAGACAAAACATTTGTGGCAACATCAGGTCAATGTTTTGCGCTGTTATAAACTGTATGGCATCTGATAGAGGCATCGGTTTAGCGGCAGCAATATCTTCTGGACTGAGAGAGGAAGGAAATCGCCATTGGCCGTCTTGTGTGATGTATGCAATCAGAAAGTCATAGAGCGATGGATTTGCCGTAGCTACTAGACAGCTTTGGGCATAATTGCGTGACAACTCACAGTAAAAATGATTGTATGCAGATCCAACTAAATGAAGGATGCGAAGTACTGGCATGATTCATATTCCTAAATACCGTTGTATTTTATTTTTTTGAAGTCTAAGCCAAGGCTTAGACTTCTCTGCTTATCTCTGGATTACACAACGCGTCTAATCAGGGTTATACCATCTCGGATGGGTAAGAGAACTTGCTCTACACGAGGATCGGCGGCGACAATACGGTTGAACTGAGCGATCGCTTCACCGTTGGCGGTACGTTGTTCGGGTGGTAGGTAAACTTGTCCTTGCAACAAAGTGTTATCCACACAGATTAAACCGTCGGGAGTTAGTAAATTACTATCCAAAATGGTCTGGAAGTACGATACATACTCTTTTTTATCCGCATCAATGAAGATCAGATCAAATACTTCATTTCTGTCAGCCAGCTTG
Organism: Chroococcales cyanobacterium; assembly: GCA_038259325.1. Lineage (GTDB taxonomy): Bacteria > Cyanobacteriota > Cyanobacteriia > Cyanobacteriales > Nostocaceae > Nostoc. The sequence continues at coordinate 75,450 of JBBSOX010000001.1, forward strand.
TAGAGCGTCTCTAGGGCTGGTGCTACTTCCACAACGATTTTGTCGCCGTGGGGAGACTCACTAAAGCAACGAACAGCAAATTCAGCAACATAGGGATCTACTTCGCAACCTATAAGTTGCCCATCACTTGGTAATGCTTCTGCCATTGCTAAGGCTGAATACCCTGTGAACATTCCCACTTCTAGAATGCGCTTTGCCTTGGTGATATGAACAAACATTTTCAATGTCTGTCCTTCAAGATGTCCTGAGAGCATCTCCTGCTCTAGTTGACGCACTGTTTCACCATCACTGAAGCGCTTGCTCCAGTCTTCAGTGCTTGTTTTTTGCGCCAATGCTGTCAATGCGCTCGATTCGGGCGTGGTGTAATCATCCAAGTAGGGATCTAAACCCGCCGCTAATTGAACTCCCTGCCGCAAAGAATCTAATATCTCTACGGGAATGTTGTTCTCTTCTGCTAATTTGAGGGTTTGCTGTAGCTGGGCTACTAAGATGCTGTGTGGCGTTATCGGCCTAGCTGTTTCTCGTCCTAAAACACTCGTCATGTTTTTACACCCCTACTAGCTTGGCTTCTTGAGTTTCAATGTATGCGTCAACACCTTTTCCGCCACGAGGGTATTTAGCACAAAGACGTTTGTGTTCAGCTAGGGCAGTATCAAGTTCTTCACGAGTCAAATCGTTGGCAAAGAAGCACTCACCAATCGGACAAGGCATGGCTGCGCGTTGTTTGCCATCTCGTGTCAAGCTTATAGACTGGGTGGCATCCCAGAGCAAATCTCCATCTAGTAGAGGGTGATCGAGTGATAAACCTATACGACTCATCAAGTCTAGAATGCGATCGCGTTCTCCTGTTGGAATATAGCCGCGTTGTGCTGCAATGGTTGCAGACAAAGCCATATCTATATTGACCGCATGACCATGATACAAGGGTATCTGAGGTGCTAATTCTAGGGTAGGACTCCAAGTGTGACCGTAGGCAATGACGCGATCGAGGTCTATTTCATGTAAGTTAGGAGTCTCTAACTCCAACATGGTTTTGATTGCCTCGTAGTTGACTTTGTGGGCAATCTCTTTAATTTCCGGTGTGGCATTCACATGTCCAAAGTGAGTGGAAAGCAGTTCCTCGCCATATTCGTATAGCAGTTCAAACACTTCGGAGTTAGAAACTACAGCAATTTTCACCAACTCTGCCATCCCATTACGAACTTGAGCCGTTGGCAAGGTTTTCAAAAATGAGAAATCCAGGATCACTTTCAAAGGTGCATGATATGCTCCCAAGCGATTTTTCAACTTGCGATGATTAACTGCTACCTTAATCGCTACACCTGCATCAATCAAACCAATCAACGTGGTAGGAATGCGGATATAGTTGCTCTTACGACGGTAAGAAGCACAAGCAAACCCAGCCACATCAGTAACTAGACCACCACCGACGACTAAGACTGGTTCTTTACGAACTAAGCCAAAATCCGAAAAAGCATCAACAATTTTTTCAAACGTTGCAAGGGTTTTAGCTGGCTCTGTAATGATGATCGGAAATACTGTCAGTTCAATACCATAGTGTTTAAAATATGACTTGATCTGATTGCCATAAAGTTCATAGACGTTGGCATCAATTACAGTCAGACAGCGACCAAATTTCGCATAGCTATCTGCTATTTCTGTGTTTTCAATATCAAATGCACCGTTCACATAGACAAGACTAAAATCGATTTTTTCGTAACCTTGCACGTGGAACGCAGATTCTGTAGCTTCAAATGATGCTTGAACTTTATTCATTGTGTTGCCCTTATTCCAATTCAAAAATTGTGAGATTTCGGTAATAATTCCGATTTACCCTAATGTATGCCAGTAAGAAATAATGCTCTTTATCGTTTGAGTTTAAAGACATGATTAAATGAGCTTTCAAGAAAAAAGCTTACTTATATTTCTGACTGGCAATGTTATTAAACAACACCATTCATTGGAGTAAATTCTGTAGGTGGGCTAATCTCTAATTTAAGATAGCCTCTAAAGTAGTCAACTAGTCCCACTAGCAAGTTTTTGCCATAATACTTGCACTCTTTCTTTCGGGATTATTAACTTTAGTGAGAGGAAAATTCATCTTAATTGAGATTTATTCCACTATGTTTAACTTTAGTGGCTTTCCAACTGTACGATTCCGCAAAAATTCTAGCCTAGAAAACTTATCGTATCGTTGATCCCCAAGCTTAAATTTGAGATTAGAACCCTGATTAATCATTAGTTCGCTGTTTTTTAGCATTAGTATCAAACCTTATATCGCTAAACTCGCCATATGCTATTTGCTTCAGAATAACAGTGGACTTCACTTTTAGAAAGTTTATCTGGATTTTTATTAACTCCACTATGTTTGTCTCTAGCAAATTTAAAGCATTCGACTTTGCAAAAGTCCCATCAAAGTCCCATCTTAGTAAACTAATCATATTGTTTATCTCCAGGATGAATTTGAGATTACAGGCATGATTAATTCTCAACTAACTGTTTTTTAGCATTAATCTAAAACCATAAAATGGTTAAAAACAAATATGACTTACTACACTTTATTCAGAGTGGCAGTAAAACTCTTTTTTCATTAAATCAAGTTACTGCTCAGTATTCAACATACCTACCTCGGTAACTCCTAAAAATTCAGAATTTAAAAGTATCTGAGTTACTAGTAACAAAACTTTAACTTTATTTAAGGAACAGTTGTGTTTTAAAAGTTTCTAAGTTTGCTTGAATTGCCTTTAAAGTTCTAAATTAAGCTATTTCAGCCTAATTTAGCAAATAATTTCCCATTCGGTAAATTAAAATTACAATACAAATCATAACATTAGAACAATAAGAATCATAACATATGTAAATAGATTTAAGTCAATCCACCATACGAAGTGTACTGGATAACAATACTTTTTTAAAAAAGTATGTCTCAAGATAGATATTTTATACAGAATAGGACTTAAGCATTGACAGAGAAGCCAAAGTAATAGACGTAGTTTTCAAAGCTTATGGCTAGATTTTTCAATGATATTTTGGCGATGCCTGCGGCGGGCTACGCCTACGCAGCCAATCAAGAGTTATTAATAAAAGCCTGAAACAACGTATTTGCGTTGATACATAAGACGGTTATTTTGTACAGTGCGTAAGTCCTACAGAAGATGGAATTGACTTATTTGAACCTGATATTATAGAAGATTATCAAAATTAGTCTTGTTTAGAATCAAAATCTCTACTAAACTGGCTCTTAAGCAAATAATCCGAACAAAGACAACTTGGTATTACTTATGTCTGCGTATAAAACAGACAATGTTCAGCAAAACACAAACTTTTGAAAACCAACATGAGAAGGACGGAGGCAGCTATGCAGGGCGGCCGCATTATGTCAATAAGCAAACTATATTCTCAATAGAGTTAAAAAATAATGTCATTAGCTCTTGCTTGTTGCGAAAAATTTAGGTGTTGGCGTAGCCCGCCGCAGGCATCGCTTTAGGGCTTAAAAAATAATTAAACGCGAAAGGAAAGATTTTTTCGTTGGTTATTAACTTTCGTTGCGATCGAGAGTAATTTAGATGCGTTTGCCCTGGGCAGCTATGCTGGAGGCACAGTTGGTAAACCCCATAAATAAATTTAGGGGTTTCAAAGAATTAAGTTTACATATATTGAAATTCTCTCGCCGACTTATTGAAGCCATAGTGGATGCTTTAGAAGACAGTCCCGATGAAAGAGGAATTAGGGACTGGGGATTGGGGAGTGGTATTTTTACTCAGCACTTTCAAGTCAGAAGGCTGTAATAAATTAAGGATTTTGGCAATCTGTCTCTGTATCAATTTAAACTTCAACCTATAATTCATCATTTTAGTTGGAGCGATCGCTTAGTTACTTTCGATATAAAAAATTGAGTATTTCTAACAAACAAAATTTATTTAAATTACTTTTAAAAAATCTTAATATTTCTCAATCTAGGTTAAAAAAATATTGAGATTGGATTAATAATTAAGAGCGATCGCTTTGTAAAGGTTAGTTGATATTTCTTGTCAAACTGCTGGTGAAGTTAGAAACTAAAAATACAATACACGCAATTATTTTATGACTGCTATTTCTAACTTTGAATTCAAACGACCAATTTGGCAAACCGCTATCATATTGACTTTGGGCTTTTGGCTCAGTGCTAGTTTAGTTTTAGACTGGGTAATTATGCCTAGCCTTTATCTCTCTGGTATGATGAGCCAAGCTGGTTTTACGACAGCAGGCTATACGATTTTTTGGAATTTCAATCGGATGGAATTGTTATCTGCTGCTGTAGTTCTGACTGGGGCATTAGCTTTGAGTAAAACCCGATATCACTGGTGGAGTATTGGCAGTATTGTTTTATCTGTGTTGCTGCTAACAATAGCTATACTTGACACCTATTTGTTAACTCCGCAGATGTGCGCTATAGGAGTTCAACTCAACCTATTTGAAGCTGCTGCTGCTATTCCATCGACAATGAATTTACTACACGGCAGTTATTGGGTACTGGAAGTAGTTAAGCTGGTAGCTGGTGGCACACTTTTAAGCTGGTTCTGGCGGGAGCAATTTTAAGTAGATGGAGAACTATAACGGTAAGAATGTCCACTTCTAAATCTCACACCAAAGACGCAAAGAGATTCTTTACGTCTTTTTGCTACATATAGTTTATGTAGAACTCATATTTGATTGCGTGAAAAAACTCCGTACACTTAATCTTCTAGAATCCTGTTTTCTTTTGCCTCTCTACGCAAATAATTTCAGGATTCAAACCGGATTCCTATATTTATAAGTGTAATTTAATAAACATACAAAATTATCTTTAACTGTACATTATCAGCCTTCCCGGATATCCGAGCAAATAAATACTGAAAAATAATATTAATTAGTTTTCATGTTTCCTTTACTGATTTATCATGAAGTTTATATATTTCTGCTAACTTTTTTGGAAAATTATAGTAATCTGAATTTTAGTGGTTACTTACTTGTTATCTACCATCTAGCCGAAAAGAGCTATTGTGCAGGTATGTACTACCAATCAAGAATTTCGCTGCAAGTTCTTGAATTTGTCACTCCAAATTGTGCAAGGTGACTATTTAGCTCCACACAGCATTAGAACCCGTTTCCAGTAATTATGAAGAGATTCCCTTCTGCTGAACTGGTCGCCTGTGCATCTCACCACACACCATCATGGCGGCAATTATCAGCTAACTCATCCTTGGTCGGAGGTTATTATTCTTGTTATGCAAGTGAAAATTTTGCCCAATCCCAACTCTAAGAGTTGCTCTATAATCACAAACCTAAGTAAGGCATTGATTTTTTAATACTTAGTTTCTAATAATACTTTTTCTCTTGAAGAAGTTCCCATCAAGAATAAACTTCTTGGAAAAGTACCCGACAACTTTTGTCATGGCTACAAAAAGCTGATTTTTCGCGTTATGTGAAAATCCCAGCCCGCAACCTTTGCAGGGAATGGGAAAAATTCAAAGTCTCTCAAGAGCAGGAGAGAAAAATGGAAGTGCGGTTTTCCAGATAAGAATAAAAAGTCGGCTACAAAAACATAGGCCGCCAGCGCGGACTTAATGCTCAAAAGCCTTGACTGAAAGGCATTTACGTCTAAGTTATAGTAGGTTTTGGCCGTTTTCGACTTTAGCATGAGGGGCAAAATAACTTTGGCAAAAAAACTAAAGTATCTACAATTTTAGGCTGCTAAATACGGAGAACAATGATCCTTTTGTGACTGATGGGCGAGAGCCAATGGTCTGTGCTTTTCACTTGAGTTACTGTTAGATTGGCTAGATTAGCGAAAGATACAGACAACCGATCTAATTTTTGAAATACTGTATCCTGGCAGCCAGTCGGGACAATTTTGCTATTGGGCAATAATATGGATTGGTTTAATTGTAATTCGTGCTTTATAGCTTAACAGAGATTGGTGAATTAAGAGTTGGGGGGTGTGGAATCTCTGTACTTACTCAAATGTGATCGCTATATTTATCTGAACAGTACTTCCAACAAAGTCGCGGTGAATTCCGAAAAGGTAATTCACTAATTTTACCTGCAAATGTCAATTTTATTCCAAGAGCCATCCCAATGAAGACACTTCCGATTAGTAGATACAGATTTTTCCAAAAGCTCCAGCCTTTATCTCTGTTGAAAAAAATCACTGGTAAGTCGGTTACTGGTTGTTTACAAGTGTTTAGCACGTCAGGCTCTTGGTCAATATATGTGGATGAGGGTAAACTAATTTATGCCTGCTACTCAGAAAAAATGTTTGAACCGCTATACAGGAATTTGCAACGCTTGAGTCAGCAAGTTTCTACTCTCCCCAACGGGATTCACGAGCAGTTGCGGGCGATATTTGAAACTGGTATTGAAAATCAGGCAATACCGAACCCAGATTATCTGGCTATTTGCTGGTTAGTCAATCAAAAATATATCAGTCCCTCTCAAGCGGCGATACTGATAGAGCAATTGGCGCTAGAAGTTCTGGAGTCATTTCTGAACTTAGACGAGGGAAGTTATGAATTTATTCCTGAAAGCTTTCTAGATGACATGCCAAAGTTTTGTCATCTGAATCTCCGCTTGCTAGTTGAACGATGTCAAACACCCCCAAGCGCTGGCGTTAGCGTCTTTGAAAGAGAAACTTCTGTTTGCGACACGCTGCGCGAACGTAGAGAAGCGGCTTATCGTCAAACATCGCCAACTTCTCAATCGCGCTCCTCACAATTGTTCCAAATAAATGAGCTGAAACCTAAAACCAAAACTACACCGAAGTCATCTATAACGAACGGCTATAAACCACCATCCTACTCTATTAATACTAATAGGGGGCAACGAATTACCCAACCTCCTGTTGACAAAAAAATCTACACAATCTTTTGTATTGATGACAGTCCGACGGTATTGAATACTATTAAAAGCTATTTAGATGAGCAAACATTTTCTGTTATAGGAGTCACCGATTCTTTAAAAGCTTTAATGCAGATTGTTCATACCAAACCCGACATAATTTTGTTGGATATCTCAATGCCTAATTTAGATGGATATGAACTTTGCTCTTTGCTGCGTAAACACTCAAATTTTAAAAAAACACCTGTGATTATGGTGTCAGGAAACGTAGGGTTTCTAGATAGGGCTAAAGCTAAGATAGTAAGAGCATCAGGCTATTTAACTAAGCCTTTTACACAAGGAGATTTACTAAAAGTAATCTTTCAACACATTGTTTAATTTACTAATATAAAACATAACTCCACAAAAATCAACATATTTTTTGGAGATTTGAGGTTGAGGATTACCTGGATTGCTACCATTTTATTTATAGAATCTTGACCACTTTAGTATTTTTGAGGAAGTGGTACATTCCCCAGTATTTCCAAAAGCGATCGCTCCACAACTACACTGACAAATTTATTACCTTCCAAATTGAGGTGAATGTGATCGTGATACAAACCTTGTGGATTGATAGTTGAATTGAATATCGGTAAAAAGTCTATATAGTTAATTTGCTTTGCTCTGGTAAAGTCATTCAAGCGCTGGCGAGCATTAATTTCATAATCACGAGGGCCTGGTACATCAATTTCTCGTAGTAAGGGAGTCATAACTAATAGAAATTGGCTGTTCGTTTGGCGAGTTAGGGCTTGAATTTTGCCGATCGCCTCCAGATTAATCCCAACGCGATCGCCTGCTTCGTTTTGTACTGCTTTCATTTCGGGAATTGGTTGTTGCTTGGCGATATAACGTTGCCACACCTCCACCAATGCTAGGGGAGGTTTACTATCGGGATAGTTGCGATCGCGTCCTACGGGTAAAGAAGTGGGAGGAGTGGCAAACAAATCATCGGTATTAATTAGTAACACTACCAGGTGCGCGTTGAAATTGCTAAACTTCTGCAAATAAGCTAACTCGTTCCTTGGCCCCCAAGAGTTAGCTGAAGCATTCAACACTTCTACTTCCTGATAATTGCTATTAGTGGATGATGCCAGGGAACGCATCATAATGGTGGATATTGTATTAGTCTGATCTGTCCACCAGCCACCATTAGCGATAGAATCCCCTAACAGCAAAACTCGCAGCCCAGAAGGTGCAAGCGTCTTCTGAAGCGGACTACTTCGCATAGAATACTCATTAATTTCAATGCGATTACCAAAACGGCGGGTACGCTGGTTAGGAGCTAATAAATAACCAATCTGTTCATCGCCAATGTAAATTAAAGGATTACCAAAGCCAAAGAGCGATCGCAGTCCGATCTCGACTACCACAAACAATCCCACAACCACCGCCAAAATTACGAGCAGCACCACTTTCACCTACCCACACCCTTTTCTACTGAGTTGCTTTTCAACGATAGTAACTGACGCATTGGGCATTGGAAAGAGGCACAGAGACGGGGTGTAGAGATAAACATTTTCTCCTCAGGTTAAGATATCCTCTGTTTTTACCCACTCCCCAGGCATCTGATTAAGCGGATTAATATGTATTGGAATGTGTTTAATAAGCTTAAAAACAGCAATTGTGTGGCTATTAACTGTCTATATAATGGTTTACTAAAACTTTGATATATTTTGGCTATTTTTGTGTGAGAGTATAGCAGTGTTTTATAGTGATATAATTTTTTATTATAATATTACTACAATTATAATTGTCATCATTTTATCAATTAAATGATTGGGCAAAAATTTTTTCGAGGTTAGGGTAGGATGATCAAAATAGTTACACGCAAATATTTAGGCAAACAAAATGTCTATGACATTGGGGTTGAGCATGACCATAATTTTGCAATCAGAAATGGCTTAATAGCTTCCAATTGTTTCAATAAATCCCATTCGACTGCCTATGGTTATGTAACTTACCAAACAGCATATTTAAAAGCTAATTATCCATTGGAATATATGGCGGCACTGTTAACGGCTAATAGTGGCGATACCGATAAAGTACAGAGATACATTACTAACTGTACAAATATGGGTATTTCTATAGATCCGCCAGATATTAATCGTTCTGGTGTTGATTTTACGCCAACATTGGGAAAGATTCTGTTTGGATTTTCGGCGGTGCGGAACGTGGGACAGAATGCGATCGCTTGTATTTTGGAAGCGAGAAATGAGACAGGATTTAAATCCCTCGCTGATTTTTGCGATCGCGTGGATTTACGTGCTGTTAACCGCCGGACTTTGGAATCGCTGATTTACTGCGGAGCCTTTGATAAAATTGAACCCAACCGTCAACAGTTAATTAACGACTTAGAATTAGTGTATGATTGGGCACAATCTCGCGCTAGAGACAGAGCCAGTGGGCAAGGCAATCTCTTAGATTTATTAGGCGACGGATTTTCTTCTACTACGAATAAAAGAGCAAATAATGCCTTTGAAACTGCTCCCAAATCTAAACCTGTAATGGATTTACCTCCCCAGAAAAAGTTGCAGATGGAGAAAGAACTATTAGGCTTTTATGTATCAGATCATCCCCTGAAATCCTTACGGCAAATAGTACCACTTTTGACTCCGATTAACCTTTCACAACTGGGAGAGCAAAGGGAAGAAACAAGACTTTGTGCAGTTGTCATGTTGAATAATGTGAAAAAAGTGGTTACGAAAAAAGGCGATCAAATGGCAATTTTGCAAATAGAAGACCTGACTACACAATCAGAAGCTGTAGTTTTTCCTAAAACCTATGAACGCATTAGTTCCCTACTCCAAGTTGACACTAGATTGATTATTTGGGGAAAAGTAGATCGACGCGACGAGCAAACTCAATTTATTCTTGAAGATGCAGAACCAGTGGAAACAGTACAAATGGTAATGGTGGAGTTAAATCCCCAGCAAGCAGGTAATATCGAAGAACTACATCGCTTGAAAACAATTTTGCAAGAACAGTCAGGCGACAAAGAAAAGGCAAAAATGCCAGTGATAGGAATTATACAAACTGAAAATTCTCGGAAACTTGTTCGCTTGGGTTGGCAATTTTGCGTGCAAGATTCTAGAATAACCGTTCAAGCTTTGCAAAACGCCAGTTTTCCTGCTCATATAAAATCGCTAACTGGTAGCTGAAGCCAGAAGTGAAAAGTCCACTCATACTGAAAAGCAGCTTAGTTTTCAGTTTTACTAAACTGTCAACAGTAAATTGACTTAAGTATTTGGGGTTTTAATCGGTTTTTTAGTTACTTATGCGGATGATGATTTCATTGAGGGAGTGGTATCTTTTGATGCTAATACCCTTAAGGCTGCGACCGGGGGAAGGAGTTAGAACTTGATGATCGTAAACGAGCTACATAAATTTGTTTCATACTGTAAAATCATTCAACCCCAAACTCAGGAGGACATTCAAAAATTTTTTGAAGGAGTTATCTTGTTTCCTTATGACAAGGAACTTCTATTGCAAGCTTATTTATTTCTGAATATTAAAGAATTGTTTCCCTCGTGCGCTGAATTACTGTTATTTGAAAAATCTCCCATTTCAGATTATACAGATTTGGGAAAGTGTGATTTTGTCTACTTAACCTTTAAAGGTAGCCTGTTTTTAATTGAAACTAAGTTTATTGATACAGAAGCAACAGGAGCCACAGAAAGAAAAAGAAGAAATAAACACAGAAACAAGGTATTTGAGCAAGTTATTACTTTGAAAGGCCGGTTTAGTGAATATTGGAATATGAGGCTAGATCAATTAGAATGCGGAGTTTTCACAACAGATGCAGAAGTTGCTTGGCGAGGAAATGGTGTGAATGTTACATCTAAATCAATATCTATAGAACATCTGGAAAAATGGCGAAGAAGCTATCACAGTAGTGAAAAATTTTTATCTCATCAAGATGGGTCAAAGCTTGAAAAGAAGGTTAATTTAAAAGGTTGAGGCAAGACCCAAGTATACTTTTTACAGTGATTTACTTCTCCTAACCTTGTACAACTAAATTAATGCAAGTTATACGGTCACTCACCGTATAACTACTTAAACAAACAATAATACTGATGCTGACTCATCTGAGTCATTCTTTGTTACGAAGTACTCCTGAAATCAAAAAGCTCAGGAATTAGTATTTTCGTCAGGCGCTTCAAACTTGTAACCATAGCCCCGCACAGTTTTAATAAACTCCGGTATGCTGGCATCGACTTCCATCTTCTTGCGAAGCTGACCAATATGCACATCAACCACCCGCCCATCTCCCACATATTCACAACCCCAAATTTTTTGGATTAGCTGTGGGCGACTCCAAGCCTGATTAGGATGACTGGCCAAAAAATGTAAGATATTAAATTCCAACGCTGTTAAAGCAAGAGGTTTATCGTTAAGTGTTACCTCCCGACCCTCTGGGTTAATTGCTAGCTGTTTAAAAATTATCCGTTGTGTTGGGGAGGGGTTAATATAACGTATCCGTCTCAAAAGAGCTTCTACTCTAACTTCAATTTCTGCAAGACTAAATGGTTTAGTCATGAAATCATCAGCACCTGCGCTTAAGATTTTAATTTTATCAGCCTCGTCAGTCCTACTAGTTAGTATCAGCACTAAAACATTAGTACGGCTTTGCATTTCTTGGCAGAGGTTATAACCATTAAGATCGGGCAAATTCCAGTCTAGAATCACTAAAGCTGGGTTGAATTGCTCAAACAACGATAAGGCAGTCTTACCATCTGCTGCTGACTCTATTTGATATTTCCGACTTAAAAAACGATAGACGAGATTTCGGACGCCGAAGTCGTCATCAACGATCAGAATTTTGGGAGTAGTAGGAGGAACCATAACCATAATGCTGCCTATTGTAGATTGGGCGATTCGCTCTTGCGTCAGTTTTGCTTTACGTGTTTCTGTTGAGAGTATACTCACGCGCGTCTCTGCTGAGTAGGATCGCTACTGTAGTACTTGTGTACAATTAATCTTCCTTGAAGTTTATCAAAACTTCAGCCATTGTAATGCTAATAAATTGTATGGGTTTTGTATAATTTTGAATTAGTATTGTATAATACTGAAGTTTTATTTTTAAAGCAAGTATAATTGAAGACCATTTCTATAACTACAAATAGTCTAGATAGACATCAAATACCAGGGCATTTGCTACAACTTTTTTGTAAAGGCAACGCACTTCCTGATTAATTAGATATTCACAAAGGCTCACAAAGCAAGCCATAAGCTAATCTAGATTCTAAACTCTACTTGTCCAAGTGTAATTTAACTAACAGGTATCTGCTCCTGAAAAGGGTCTACGAAAATTTACCTGGGGTGCATTTACATATAGCTACCCTTTTAAGCATATACTATACTACAAGTTTCAACCTGAGCCAAAAGCTGAGAGCATAGCTAGAAGGTATAAGGGCAGCAAAAACAGCTTTAACAGACAAAACTTGGAGTCAATACGCTTGGGTTAAGGGTTATTGGTGTAGATAATTGGTATTTTAAGACGCAATAAATTAGCAAAAACTTTAAGCATTACATGTCAAGCAGGTTCCAAATTTTTGCAGGTGAGTCAGTTTACCGCTCTTGTTTTGTGTAAATTTGCTAACAGCTAGGATTATCTTGGTAAAAGGGTGGCATTTGATTTGAATACTAAGGAGTTATTGCTAGCGATCGCAGACATGAAAAGTACAGAAACTATGTACTAATGGCTGAATATTCTAAACTTTATTCACAATATATTTGAATAATTCAATATCAAAAATATAAACTTAAAATATATTTAATATAATTAATATAAGAACCAGGTTTTATTAGTCTAACTTGACTATATTTACAATGCATTAAATGGTAGAAAATATTTTAATTAGCTATCTATCTCAGGAGAGAGTTTGAGTAAATTCAGCCCAGAGAAAGAGCAATTAAATGCATTTAGTCCGTTAAATTGCTATTAATATCGTCAGTAAGGGGACAATAATTATGGTTAACAATTTAGTAAGCGGCATCATTCCCCCACAACCACCAGTAGAACCACAATCTGATGTTCATGCATTGAAATCTCGTCTAGAATGGGGTGAACCAGCTTTTACAATACTGGATGTGCGCGATCGCAACACCTTCAACGAAGGTCACATTATGGGAGCTATGCCGATGCCACTAGATGAATTGGTAAGGCGTGCAGTACCTTCTCTGAATAAAAGCCGTGATATTTACGTTTACGGCGCTAATGAAGAAGAAAGCGCCCAAGGTGCACAGCAACTGCGTTCTAACGGATTTGAGCATGTCTCCCAACTCCAAGGTGGTCTTGCAGCATGGAAGGCTATCGGTGGTCCAACAGAAGGCATTATTGAATCAAAAACTCCCCCAGGTGCAGATGACTACAATGTTGTAGATCGGCTAAAAAATCACCAAGAAAATCTGCCAAAGGGAGGCCCTAGCGCGACGGAAGCCATTAAAAAAGGAGCTAGTGACCTCAAGGATAATATTCAAGAGGGAGCCAGCAATCTCAAGGAAGGCATTCAAGAGGGAGTCAATAATGTCAAAGAAGGCATTAGTGAATCTAAGGCTCCTAAAGGCAGCGATGATTCCAATATTGGATCGTAGGCGAAAAATAACTTAGAAAATTAGCAATAGACCTCTTGCATAAATCAACAATGAGAACCCCACTCTACCTTTGACTTATATCAAAGCCTCCTTTTTTTACTTACGGTGAGATGTTAGAAATGGGATGTTAGTGAATTTTCCAAGAGGTCTAATCTAGATTTCTCATGAGCAGAAAATTTACAATTTAGGAGTCAATAAAACATTGTCTTTTGTATGCTTGTACTCGAGAGAAAAACTTTTACAAAAAGCTAATTGTTTGATTAATGCTCAAACAAATCTTTGAATTGCAATAAATCTAAAGAAACTATTGTTGGTAAAAATTCAAAACATTCTTGAGCAATTTGCCAACGTTCTTCTCGTTTGAGCATTTCTGTTAACTTCTGTTGCACACTCAGCAAGTAGCGCACATCATTGGCAGCATAACTCAGTTGAGCTTCAGATAAGCTAGCGGCGTTACCCCAATCAGAACTTTGAGAGCTTTTATCCAATTCTACTTGTTCTAACTCTTGCACCACATCTTTAAGTCCGTGGCGATTTGTGTAAGTACGGGCCAACTTACTGGCAATTTTGGTACAAAAAACAGGCTGAACCTGAATCCCCAGATTGGCTCGCAAAGTGGCAAGGTCAAAGCGAGCAAAGTGAAACACTTTTACGACATTTGCCGCTTCTAAGAGTTTTTTTAAGTTTGGTGCGTCAGTTTGTCCTTTGGCTATGCGGATTGCAGTCACTTTCCCGAATTGGTTACACAGCTGGACAAGACACAAGCGATCGCGCTGGGGCAATAATCCCATCGTTTCTGTATCAACTGCGATCGCTGTAGATTCTAAATACTGTTCAAGGGCTGCGTCACTGAGGTCGCGATCGCTCACCTGAAAATCTTGTAATGTCATGAATCGCTCAAAAATAATTGTAGTGTCTAACAGATAAAGGTCTTGTCAGACACTACATTATTATTGTGCAAAACAATCAGAAATTAAATCTATCTACTACGAAAAAAAAGCTGTGTAAGGTAGACTTCGCCTTGATTATTAGTAGCAACGCCAATTCCAGTCAGGTTGTAATTTCCTTTAAGGTTCTTTAAATGTCCGGGACTTTTGATCCAGCCAGTAACAGCTTCGTCTACAGGGCTACTATATCCTCGATTGAAAGCAACATTTTCCGCTACACTATTGTAGCGAATAGGGATAGCTTTGACTCGCCGTTCAAATCCCTGATGGCTAAATGGGGTTTTACCTTTAGCCATATTCTGACTATGAATTCTTGCCTGTCGAGTGATATTTGCATTTAGGGTCAACTTTGGCAGTCCTTTAGAAGCCCGATATCGATTAATTTCGTCAAAAACGGATTTTTCTAGCTCCGTAGTTTTAAAAGTAGGAGTCGATACTGCAACCTGACTGGAAAAAAGTGACAACAGCTTATTACGGGTGGATGTATTCGTAGAAGTATGATTTGGTATCGGAACAGTCGTTAATCCACTAGCAAGGACAAGCGCACTTAAAGCGATGCCAAAAGCAGTTTGTCGGAACATGGAGAATTGCGTAATATGTAGAGATATAAGACTTATACTCTACCCTATTGTTCCGACGATATATACCAGGATACTATTAAGGATTGATGAATTTTGGCAATCTGGCTGCATCCTTGTATGGTAAGTACAAAAAATCATTTCCAATTGTCAATACCTCAATAGATCAGCTTCATGAAATCATGGTTATTTTGGCTGAAAATTTAAAATTTTCATGAATTACTAAAAAAATAATGTAGTATTCAATAGACAAATGTCATTGAAACTACATTATTCAATATAGGAATCCGGTTTGATTCCTGAATTTACTTGCGTGGGCAAGAAACAGGAAATAGGGAATAGGGAACAGGAAACAAGAGATAGATTCGTACTGAGTCTTGTTCAAAAATCAAATAGGAGTCCTATATTAGCCTGAAGTCTGGGGAATTTGAGAAAAAACCTAACTTTCACCAAATCTATCAGCGAAAGAAAATTTGTGTGAAGTAGATTTCGCCCCTACTGTTGCTAACGACACCAATCCCGGTTTTATTATAATTACCTCTGATAGCGGCTAGATGCCCTGGACTTTTGAGCCAGCCTTCAAAAGCTACCTTTGCAGGATCGCTATATCCCTGGTTGTAAGCGACATTTTCACCAGCCAAACTGTAAGGAATACCAACTGCTTTAACGCGTTGTGAAAATCCCGTATGTCCAAAGGGAACTTTACCATTAGCCATGTCCTGACTGTGAATCCTGGCTTGAGTATCGATGGCAGAATTACTAGCTAGCTTTCCTAGCCCTTGGGAAACTCTGTAGTTATTAATTTTGTTGAAAATCGATTCTTTGAGAGCAGCCGTGTTATTACTAGATTGTGCAACCTCAACGGTATTATTAGATACTTTTGTAGGTTCTGATGTGCATGTTTGATTTGTTACAGAATTGGCTGTTGTCGCACTACTGAGAATAATAGTGCCTAAAGCGACGCCGTAGATTGTTGTTTTAATCATGTGCTGAAACTAACTGAAACTCTAGCTCCAGAAAGTTTAACCAAGCTAGTATCAATCTGACAACTTGACTATAAGTCTATATACCTTTGTTTATAGCCTTTTATGTTCAAAAAGTACCATTAAACTTTAAAATTCATGAGATTACGAAAAAATAGTGCCATTTATAAAAAAAATCCCTCTATCATTAGGATGATTATTTTTATATAAACCACTTTCGTGCTTCATTTTGTAATACACGAACATTTCCAACATCTAGCTAGTGGTGGTTAGAGAACAATCACAAATTCCTACTTTTAGTCAGTATTAATACTGGTAAATGATAACTGATATTAATTATTATTGAATATCCACATATAACGTATTCAGTGCTAATACTGGTGCAATTGGGTAATATTGGATATGAATGGCATAAATTTATCCATGAAAACCTCTTGCGTGGAATTTGTAACTCGTAATTCCACGCAAGAGTTTCATATCGTGTTCGGTGAAAGACTCATTATTAAGACCGCAGTTCTTGCAGGGAGCAGGGGGAAAAGATTTTCTGCTTTTTTTTTGCACAGATGCGGGAATTATCACTAATTATGCAGATACGATATCATTGATTTAGCATAGGTAAGTAGGTTGGCACAATTAAAGACAACGGGCGAGGTCGGTCTGTCCTTTGTCATTGGTCATTGGTAAGGGTTTTAACCATGTTTACATTGCTTAACATAGTTTAGTTTATTCCCGCCCACTTACTTAGCGCTCTTCTGCCATGTTGTACTAGCTTTGGTTGAGAGTTTCTAACTCTTCCTGTACCACTCGCAATACCCGTGCAATGTATTCCGCACGCCATTGTTCCCGCTCCTTAGTTACTTTGGTATCGGGTTCGTAAGCTTCAATCTCAGTAATCGATAAAATACCTTTAATCTCCAGCAACCGTTCAATGGTGTCTAGCCGCTCATGCAGCACAGAAACTTCGCCAGTCAAAGCCATGACGATCGCTAACAATTTATCAATTTGCGGACTATCTAAGTAAACAGGTCGTTTACCCTTGGCTATTTTTGTCATCCTAATACCCATTCTCCAAAATTAGACCACACATACAAAAGAAGGAAACCCAGAGAAAATCTGACTTCCTCAATTACGAATTACGTTAGCGTAGCGTAAAGCCTTCTCTACGAGAGGCTCCGCCAACGCTTAGAGCGACGTAGGAGCGTCATTACGAATTACGAATTACGAATTCTTACTTAGTTGCTGCAACTACAAACCAAGTTCCTTGGCTGCCCGAGTTAGCATTTTTAAACAGGCTATTAGTTACGTTTGCTTTCCATGCCCCATTAGGGACAAACTTCTCGAATGTCTTATCTGCTGCAAAACCAGCCTCAATTGCTAGTGACACCAAATTCAGATCGCGTACAGCACTCCAGAAGGGTTCGTTGTTGTTAGCGGTTTCCCAGTCATAAACAAACTGCGTATAAATATCCATGTGATGATACAGGGGCGCTTCCACATGGAGCATCATACCGCCAGGAGCCAGTAGACGATAAGATTCTTGCATAACTTTACGGACGGCTGGCGGGGGAATTTCATGCAGCAAAATATGAGAAACTACTAAGTCAAATGATTCATCTGGGAAGTTAGTTTGCTCGGCATTTTGCTGAGAGAAGTGTACCCGTTTGCCCAAAGTTTCGGCTCTTGCATGAGCATAACGCAGCATGGGTGCGCCTACATCTATGGCATGGACTTCTGCATCTGGAAAACCATCTACATAGGGTAATGTGCTATTGCCGATAGAACATCCCATATCGAGAATTTTTCTGGGTCGAAAGTCGGGATACTCTGGTAGGAGATAGTTTTGAACTATAGATAGCCCCATATCATCGTTCAGCGGTCCCAACCAACCCAGACCATAAACATAAGCGCCGCGATCGTATGTTGCACCGGCAGCTACATCATCAACGGTGAATTCACTGTGATATCCTCCGGGCATACAGTGAATGTCTACAGCTTTTTGATAAGTAGGTATTTGAAAATTTGGGTCGAGGGTTAAAGTACCAATTTCACCATCCTTACTTTTGGCACGCTCAATCAACTCTGGCAGTTGTCTATCAACACTGGAATTTACAGCATCCCATAAAATTTCTTGGTTGATCCGTTTGAGGGCACCCATCCACCGATAGTAGGGTTCATGCTGCATTACTTCCCGAATTTCATAACGATTCTGGGGAGGACGCTGATGCTCTTGTTCAAACTTCGGCTTGGCTAGTTTCTCATAAATTACTTTATTACCAGGAGAGATATTCCTGAAAATGTGCATTCTCAAACTTTGCACAAAATTTTGGCGTGCCAACTCGTCATGAGTCGGTTGTGGTAACATAGCGTGTTGGAATTGTTGAGCCATTATTGCTTTTTCCCAAAAATTTTATGTATATTTACGCATGATTTAAGAACTTGGCTACTGTTTGTACATCCTTATCGCCACGTCCAGAGCAGTTAATTACAATTCGGGGACTGTCGGTTAATTGGGGACATAGGGTTTCTAGGTAAGCGATCGCATGGGCTGTTTCTAATGCCGGGATAATCCCCTCCAATTTCGACAATCGCTGAAATGCCGCTAAAGCTTCTGCATCAGTTACACTATAGTATTCAGCGCGACCAATATCCTTCAAATAACTGTGTTCTGGCCCCACACCGGGATAATCTAAACCTGCGCTAATTGAATGTGCCTCGATGATTTGCCCATCCTCATCTTGTAGCAGGTAGCTCATTGCTCCGTGCAATACACCAACTCGTCCTTTTGTCAAGGTTGCAGCGTGTTTTTCAGTATTGACACCTTCTCCTGCTGCTTCAACCCCAATGAACCGTATAGAAGACTCATTCATAAACTCATAGAATAGTCCCATAGCATTGGAACCACCACCCACGCAAGCCAAGAGAATATCAGGCAATACACCCCACTTTTCCATTGCTTGGGCGCGAGTTTCTTGACCGATTACTGCATGGAAATCACGTACCATCATCGGGTAAGGATGGGGCCCTGCTACCGAACCCAGGATGTAGTGAGTTGTTTCCACATTTGTCACCCAATCCCGGATTGCTTCAGAAGTGGCATCCTTTAGAGTTCCAGTTCCCGCTTCCACCGGACGCACTTCTGCCCCCATCAACCGCATTCTGAACACATTTAAAGCTTGACGTTCCATGTCATGAACGCCCATATAAATTACGCATTCCAGCCCAAAACGAGCGCAAACTGTGGCTGTGGCAACTCCGTGTTGTCCAGCACCCGTTTCAGCAATAATCCGTTGCTTACCCATGCGCTTTGCCAACAATACTTGACCAAGGGCATTGTTGATTTTGTGAGCGCCAGTATGATTTAAATCCTCGCGCTTTAAATAAATTTGCGGCCCCGTGCGATCGGGTCGGGCATAATGAGCAGTCAGGCGTTCAGCGAAATACAATGGTGTGGCACGTCCTACATAGTCCCTTAACAACTGCTGTAGTTCTGCTTGAAAACCAGGGTCATTGCGGTATTGCTGATAAGCTGTTTCTAGCTCAGTAAGAGCAGGCATCAGCGTTTCAGGTACATACTTACCGCCGAAGCGTCCAAAGCGACCTAGCGTATCGGGAACCTGAGCAGTTGAATTTGGAGATAGGGGAGTGGTAGTCACAAGCTGATTTTGATGAGGGGAATGACTTAATTATTATAGAAAGTCTGGGGCATATCTAGGTTATATCTGGGGACTGGAAACTAAATTCTTCATCGATACTCAATGCCCAATGCCCCATGCCCCATGCCCAATTAATTTGAATCTCTAGCAATGGATTTGTGATGTTAGCCTAGAAATTGATATTCCAGCAGAATGGTTGCGTAGAAGTTTCCACTGCCTTTGAAATTTTTCTTAATAAATATTTTATGTCTTCTTCCAATTCTAAATCTTCTGACAAAAGCTTTGTCTACCGCGAATTTGGCAACGACAACTCCGCCGCCACAGAAAGACCAGTTCCAGAACTGCCCCCACAACAACAAAATCTTAAAGTGCAAGCTTCCCGCAAAGGACGCAAAGGCAAAACTGTTACAGTGATTAGCGGTTTTCAAGCCAAACCAGAAACCTTGGCAGACTTGGTGAAGCAGTTAAAAACCCAGTGCGGCACAGGTGGGACAGTTAAAGATAACGAAATTGAAATTCAGGGCGAACACAAGCAGAAAATTGTCGAGATTTTGACCAAGTTAGGTTACAAAGCTAAAATTAGCGGTGGCTAATCTTGAGTGCGGTTTACCGCATCTTAACCGTGATCTAAATTAAGAGAGAAAATGTTATCTTTGAAAGGTACAAAGATGCTTGAGCAGTGGTAAATAACTTTGCTAAAAAGCTGTTTTTTGTGAGATAAATAGGAGGTTTAAATGGATTTAGTTCGGATTTTGTGTGCCATTTTCGTGCCGCCTCTGGGAGTTTTTCTGCAAGTAGGTTTTGGCATGGACTTTTGGATTAATATAGTTTTGACACTTTTTGGTTACATTCCTGGGATTATTCACGCAGTATGGATAATTGCCAAGAAATAATTCTTTGTGGGGGTAGGTTAGAGGCTCTGTATCTATTGATAAATTGAGTCAGAGCCTCAATGATTGCATTTCCATGCAGAGCATGGAAACTAGGAAATTTCACTAAATAAAAATTTATAAGAATCCTAATCATGTTGGTTTATAACTTTGGCTTGCGCTTTATAATACTTAACTTAAATTTTCTAGAAAAAACAACTGTGTATAAATTTAAAAAGTAGCTAAATAAAGTAAATTTTTTATCAAAAATAATCTAAGGGTTGATACTGACTACCGATTTAAAATCCTCATCTAGTATTTCTATATATTTTTATAAAGCAGAGAAACTTTTGTAACCAGAATCATTTTAAATCACATCCCAAGCTGTGCATTTGAGTCCAGCAAGTGTGACGGCAATTTTGAATACTCGCCTCTTCAATATACAGAGATTTCTGGCAGTGGTAAGCTAAATGCCAAATTTGAGGTTGAGATATTAAATTATCAGCTTCAATCGGGGGCAACAACTTTGTTATCCTGATGATGGTTGATTGACCAACGGTGATCAACAGTCATAGAAGAAAACTCGCAAATTTCTTCTAGGCGTTTTTGCTGTACGGCAGCTTTACGTAAAGTAATAATTAGTTGATTTACCTGATGCCGTAAATCTGGGTTATCATTTACAGCTAACATAGTTTGTCTTTCTAAAAGTTGAAGTATAAGTTCGTAATGAATAGGAGAAGGTAAAGGAATTTGCTCCATGAAGTTAAGTTTTGATTTCATATTTAAGATTTTGTACTAGTCAGATTTTGTGTCTTGTAAATAAATTGTTACATAATAAATAACTAGTTGCTTATGGTTTTGAATTGATTAGCAATGAAGATTTAGCAAAGATATGATAATACTTGATGGCAATATGCTGCGTGTCTACGCATAGTATCCCAATTGCCCAACTATTGTATGTAGTTATTTGCCCTGCGCTAAAGGGCGTAGGGAAAGCATTTATTTCAGAAATTTCTCGGTAATAGATGGCCGATCGCAGCGCCAGGATCTGGTTGTTTTACCAAAGATTCTCCAATGAGTACAGCAGATGCACCTGCTGTCAGTACCAGACTCAGATCATCTGGGTTGTGTAGTCCTGACTCGCTGACAACAAGGATGTTTTTCTCCTGCAATTGGCTACCCCTTGCATCTAAAAGTTGGCAAGTAGTTTGCAGATCAACAGAGAAATCTTCCAAATTGCGATTATTGATTCCCACTAAGAAGACCCCATCTAAAGCTAACACACGGTCAAGTTCTGCCAAGCTATGGACTTCAATTAAGGCTGCCATTTTCAGGTTCTTAGCAATTTTGAGAAAGTATTGCAAATCTTGATCGCTCAGGATAGCTGCAATCAACAAAATAGCATCTGCACCCTGAATACGCGCCAAGTACATTTGGTAAGGATAAATGATAAACTCTTTGCACAGTAGTGGCAAATCTACCGCAGCCCGAACTTTGGCTAAGTTGTCAAAACTACCTTGAAAGAACTTGACATCCGTCAGCACAGAAAGACAACTAGCACCACCTTGCTGATAAGATAGGGCGATCGCTACTGGGTCAAAATCTTCTCGTAAAATGCCTTTGCTTGGTGAAGCTTTTTTAACTTCTGCAATCAATGCTGGTTTAGTCTTACCTTGGCGCAAGGCGGCGACAAAATCACGGGTTGGTGGCGCAGAGAGTGCCTGATGTTGCAATTCCCGTAAAGGCAGCCTTTCTCGCATTTGGTCAACTTCTACTTCTTTCTGCCAAACAATTTCTTCCAAGATGTTGTTTGGCGCTGCATCAGGCACGGCAGCCTGGTAACGTAATATCGATACATCAATAGCTGGGTTAGGTGAACGGCGACGGATTTGCATAATTGGGGAATGGGGAGTGGGGAATGGGGAATGGGGAATGGGGAATGGGGAATGGGGAATGGGGAATGGGGTAATTTTCTACTCCCTACTCCCTACTCCCTACTCCCTACTCCCTACTCCCTAAATGGCGATCGCTCGTTTATAAGCTTCGTCCAGTACTTCCGAAAGTGTCGGGTGCGCGTGAACTAGATGTGCGAGATTTTGAACAGATTGACGGTTAGCGATCGCAGCTGACGCTTCATGAATTAAGTCTGAGGCGTGCAGTCCGAAAATGTGGACGCCCAAGACTTCTCCGGTGTCTTTGCGATATATCACCTTGGCAATACCGTCGGCTTCATTTTCTGCCAAAGCTTTGGAATTCCCTTTGAAGTAACTCCGACTTGTGGCGATTTCAAACCCTTCGGTTTGTCCCAACTCCTTAGCTGCGGTTTCTGTTAAGCCCACATAGCTAACTTCTGGGTGGGTAAACGCCGCCGCCGGGATGCTGCGATAGTCTACTATTCTTTCCCTCCCAACTATATTTTCCACCGCGATGATGCCTTGAGCAGAAGCCGCATGTGCTAACATCATCTTCCCATTCGCGTCGCCAATTGCCCACAGATGTGGTACTACTTCACCAGCTGACAGCACTGCCATGCGATCGTCAACTGGGATAAAATTCCGCCGATCAACTTCCACACCCACAGACTCCAAACCAAGATTTTTGGTCGCTGGGATGCGTCCTGTAGCCACCAAGCAAGCATCTACTTCGATGACATCTACATCTTCTTTGGTTTTGAAATCTGCTAACTCAATCACCACTGGTGAACCTGGGATGACTTTTTTGGCGTATATCCCCACTTTCGTTTCAATATCGCGGGGAGTAATCAGTACCCGTTCGGCAAGTTTGGCAATGTCTCGGTCAAATCCTGGCATTAACTGATCTAGGGCTTCAATCATGGTGATTTCACAACCCAAAGCTGAGTAAATATCAGAAAATTCCAAGCCGATGTAACCACTGCCAATAATCGCCACCCAGTCTGGTAGCGACTCCAACTTAACGCCTTGATCGCTGGTAAAGACAGTTTTGCCGTCTACTTCAATCCCTGGAGGCACAAAAGGAATTGAACCAGGGGAAAGGATGATGTCTTTAGCTGTGATGGTTTTTTCACCGCCTTCTCCGGTGACAGAGACTTTTTGCGCTCCAGCGATTTTTCCCCAGCCTCTGATGATATCGACTTTTAGACGTTTGAGGCTGTTGGTTAAGTCGCCTTGAATCTTCGAGACGAGATCACTAGCATGATTAGCGATCGCTTGGCGATCAAATTCCACGCTACCAATTTGAATTCCCAGTGACTTCAGGTGGTGGGCATTGCGTAACTCCCGCACACGTCCAGATGCTGCCAGCAGCGCCTTGGAAGGAATACAGCCCCGATTAACACAGGTTCCTCCCATATCAGCAGCTTCAATAATCGCTGTTTTCAGACCGCAACTTACGGCGTGTAAGGCTGCGCCATGCCCGCCTACACCAGCGCCGATAATTACTAAATCGTAATCAAATCCTTGACTCACGTTAGTTTCCCCGTGTGCTTCGCCTATTTATTCTCAACTTGACCGACAATCAGCGCAATCCCTTTAACAGTTATCAGTTATCAGTTGTTAGTTTCGTCGCTGGGTTTAAGCCCCCAGTTACCAGTTACAGCGTATTGCTATTAACTGGATTGATTTAAATCCTCTACCATCCGCCTGATAACTATTTACTGATTTAACGTTCGGGTTTTGCTAACTCAAATTATGATTCACTCACTTCTGGCGAAAAGATGGATGTTTTCAGTAATTATAGTCAAATCTAGATACTTATTTTTTTTAGACTCCAAAGGGAGTGGAGAGGCAGGGGGAGCAGAGGGAGCAGGGGACAAGGGGACAAGGAGAATAACCATGCCCAATCCCCAATCCCCAATGCCCAATCCCCAATGCCCAATGCCCAATGCCCAATCCCCAATACCCCACACTTTTCTCTTTACAGCGAGTGAGCCTAACACCTAAGCTGGATTTAGGATTCATCCAAAAGATTTACGCAGGCGATCGCTCGATGTCTATTCCCCAAATTAGTGAATTTACTATCCGTCGTCATGCCAACGCCAAATCTTTCCAGCGGGGCGAGGCATACTATGAGGCTGGTGCTGTCAACGCAGTTACCCAACGTGGTCATTTGCTTCAGGCTGAAGTTGCAGGGACTGAAGCTAGACCTTATCATGTCAATCTCAGTTTCGATAGCAGTGGGTTAATCTCAGCAAACTGTACCTGTGCCTACAACTTCGATGGCTGGTGCAAACACATTGTGGCAACGATGCTTGTCTGTGCGCGAAACCCAGAATATATTGAGCAACGCCCTACCTTAGAACAACTACTCGATCGCTTGGATCATATCCAAACCCAAAGATTGCTGCAAGAGTTGGTAAATGAAAACCCACCACTAATTGAGGCGATTGATCGTCATATAGGTTGGATGACGAATCCTATTGTAGAGCAAACAACCAAAAAACCTGTGCGCCGCATTACGATCGATCAGGCTCTTTTTCGGCGGCAAGTGCGGCAGATTCTTCGGGATACCGTGCGTTACTTTGAGGAGGGGTGCGAAGAAGATCCAATTGGCGATGAATTACTGAGTGTGGTGCAAACTGCGGTAGCTTTTAGCGAACGGGGCGAGGCTGAGAATGCGATCGCTATTTTAGAAGCGATTACCTCTACCTGTGCGGAAAATTGGGATGATGTTGCAGAATACGGTGCTGAAAACGATGAAGTGGTCGAGGAATTGAATCATGCTTGGTGTGAAGCAATTCTAAGTGCTGAACTCACCCCAGAAGAAAAAGTTGATATTCAAATAAATTTGGAAGCCTGGCAAGATGAGTGGAATGCTGATTTTGGCATGATTATGGAGGTTTTACGCCAAGGTTGGGATTATCCGCCCCTAGTGCAAGTTCTCGAAGGTAATATTACCGAAAGGGGAGCTTGGGAAGAAGACGTACCAGACTACGCAGATGATTTGGCACTAATTCGCCTAAAAATCCTCGAACGTCAGGAACGTCACCAAGAATACCTATATTTAGCAGAAGCGGAAGGGCAAACCCAGCACTATCTAACAATGTTAGGGCGTTTAGGCAGGGTAGAAGAAGCAATTGATGCTGCTCAAACTCAGATGAACTCAATGGAAGAGGCCTTTGCCCTAGCGAAAACACTCAGCGGACAGGGGGTATTACAACAAGCACTAGATATAGCCCAGAGTGGATTAAATTTACCAGGTAATTGTCAGTATGAATTGGGAATTTGGACAAGTGATTTGGCTGTTGAGTTGGGTAATACTGAAGCTGCTTTATTAGCAATCAAGGCAGCTTTTCAAGTGAAGCCCTCCTTTGTTGACTACCAAAAGATGGCAGAATTAGCCGGGAAAAATTGGGAAAGTCTCAAAACAGACCTATTGAGAATTATCCGTACTGATAGTAGTTGGGGAACAGAATCAGCCAAGGTGGATATATTCTTGCATGAGGGGCTAATTGATGATGCAATTGCGATCGCTAGTGTACTTAGTTCTTATTATTCAGAGTTAATTCACCGAGTCATGGATGCTGCTATCCCTCACAATCCTAGTTGGGTGATTGCTAATGCTCGTCGCCGTGCCGAAAAGATTATGGATGCAGGTAAAGCCGAATACTACTACTACGCAATTGAATGGTTGAAAAAAGCACGTAATGCCTACTTGAAATCTGGGAAAAAAAGTGACTGGTTGAGCTATCGGGAAAACTTGATGCAAACCCATGCTCGTAAACGTAAATTGATGGGAATATTTAAGCAAAGGGATATGGAGTAACTCTAAACCATATAATAGAAATCTCTGAAAATGAATGTAGAGACGTTGCATTGCAACGTCTCTACAAGGGTTTCAGGTAACGCATAATTAATTTCTGGAGATGTCTTTTTAACAAAAGGATTTTGCCCCAAGTCTTGTTAATTGAGATAATAGGTAGATTTTGCCGTGATGTACTAGAACAGCGGGCACGTAAATAAATATATGATTTAAAATCGCGTCAGAGTTTGGAATAGAATTCTTTTAACTTTTGTCTTCTGCCTTGCGGTACTAGGTTTATTTCTCCCGCAACAACACATAATTCCAACATATCTGCTTATTTATGCAGTACAAACACCATCAATGCTTTTAAGTCTGCAATAACCAGATGATTTAGCTTTTAAATTGAGATTTACCCAAGATATCAACTTTAGCGACACAAGATGAAGTAAGATTCACATCTGAAGGAGTCGCCGTATAAACCTATAGTTTCTGACAAAAAATAATCCAGTGCGATGATTAATAAATATCCTCAGAATCTTATAGTATCTTGCTTACCGCTGAGTATGCTTCTATTACTGGGCAGCATATCTGCTAGTCCACTGAAAGCTCAGACTGTTGATACTACACAATTACCAACTAGTAATTTTATCCTGTCACAACAACTCCCACCACCAGAGGATATCCAACCACTCCAACTACCACAGGATGTCCAACCACCCTCACCTTCCCCACTCCCCTCACCTGAACCGCCACAGCCGCTTCCCCCACCAGCAGAACTATTTCCCCCCTCTACCACAACTCCCACACCTGAAGAACCACCCCCTGGCAACTTTCCTCAAACTATTATTGTTGAACGGTTTGAAGTTGTTGGTAGCACAGTCTTCAGTCCCGAAGAGTTAGCTCTCGCCACTGCTGAATTTACCAAACGACCGATCTCGCTGACCCAAGTGTATCAAGCACGTTCTAAAATCACTGATTTATATGTCCAAAATGGTTACATTACTTCTGGTGCTTATATCCCGCCCCAAACAATCCAATCCGGTGTTGTAAAAATTCAGGTGGTCGAAGGTAAATTAGAAGATATCCAGATCACTGGGACTCGGCGGTTAAATTCAAATTATGTCCGCAGCCGACTAGCAATAGCTACATCACCGCCTCTGAATCGGCAACGTCTATTAGAGGCACTGCAACTTTTACAACTTAATCCTTTGATTCAAAACGTCTCTGCTGAACTCTCAGCAGGATCACGGACTGGTGAGAGTCTCTTGGAAGTCAAGGTCAGCGAAGCTAAAACCTTTAGTAGTCAAATAATTCTTGATAATGGGCGATCGCCTAGTGTTGGCAGTTTTCGACGGCGATTACAATTGAATGAAGCCAACTTATTGGGATTGGGAGATGGTCTAAGTTTAGGATACACTAACACCGATGGTAGTAACTCTTTTGACGCTAGTTATACATTACCACTCAATCCCCGCAATGGAACCCTCAGCTTCAACTATGGCACTACGTCGAGTAATGTCATTGAACCTGATTTCAAATCTTTAGATATTGAATCGGCTTCTCGCTACTACGAACTGACATTCCGTCAGCCCATAGTTCAAACTCCTACACAAGAGTTCGTCGTTGGGTTAACAGCTTCCCGACGCGAAAGTGATATCTCGTGGATACTACAGGAAGAGAGCCAAGGAGGGTTTCCCCCTTCTCTACTTTCACCCGGAGCTGATGAACAAGGACGCACCAGGGTATCTGCGTTGCGATTTTTTCAAGAATGGACGAGTCGTAACAGCCGTGAAGTCATCGCTCTACGCTCTCAATTCAGTTTGGGCATAGATGTGTTGAATCCCACGATTAATCAAAATCCTCCCGATAGCCGTTTTTTTGCTTGGCAAGGGCAAGGGCAGTGGGCACGCCTTTTAGCTCCTGAAACCTTATTTTTACTTCGTTTAAATACGCAACTCGCATCCAGGACACTTTTGCCTATAGAGCAAATCGGCTTAGGCGGACAGGATAGCATCCGAGGCTACCGTCAAGATTACTTGCTAACGGATAATGGCACTTTTGTTTCTGCGGAAGTTCAAGTACCGATTCTGCGCTTACCCCAGATAGATAGCACTTTACAGGTTGTCCCCTTTGTGGATTTTGGTGTTGGCTGGAACAGTTCTGGTAGAGAGAATCCCGACCCTAATACTCTAGCTGCTATTGGTCTGGGATTGCGTTGGTCACAGGGCGATCGCTTCACCATTCGTCTTGACTGGGGTATTCCTTTAGTGCCTGTTAACTCAAATGACAGAACATTACAAGAAAACGGTCTGTATTTTAATTTACTCTATAATCCTTTTTAAAATTTAGGAGTTTATTCTCCTTCCCTTCTCCAGTGGGGTGCGCCCAATTAATTTAATTGTTGCCTTACTCTTATCTATCTCGTAAAACTCAGTGAAACAGAACTATTTGAGTGATTAAAAAATAAAATCAGACCGTTATTTATTTAATTCAGAGTTTACCACCACTCAGAATAAAAATCCGCAAATATACCATGTGTTCGATTCAGTGTTTGATTTTATTCTGGGTATCCTAAGAAAGACCAGGTTAGATGATATAGAGAAAGGGGCAAAGTTTATAACTTAATGTATGGGTGGAGAGAACAGCTATAACTTCTACCGCAAAACTGATTGAACAATTAGCCATCTCATTCCAAAGGGTCAATCATGAAAAGAAGGACTAGTTTGCACCCTCATACCCATTTTGGAATCATAGACGGTGACAAATTTGATTGCACAAATTTTTCTATATATAGCAATCCGATTTGATTTCTGAATCACTCGTAGAGGTAAGGGACTGGGGATTAGGGACTGGGGACTGGGAAGAAGGAATAAAGGTGTACTGAGTTTTGTTCAAAAATCAAATATGAGTCCTATATAAGTTCAAACTTTCAAGCTCCACTTCTGAGATTAGTATTTTTCAGACTAAGACATAAAAATATGAGAATTTGAGGAACAGCCATGTTAGGAAATGAGCGGGAAAAAATACGCCATCTTTTGGTCATCCAAGACCTGCAAGGGCGGCGAACTGTCCCCTTGCAAGAGACTACTTATTCTCTGGGGCGGCATCCCGCAAACACTATTGTCTTGTCTTCTCGGTCAGTATCAATGCAACATGCAATTTTATTGCGAGTAACTGTTCCAGAAACTGACCAATATGGCTTCCAGATTATTGATGGCAACTATAAGGGGAAAGGAAGTACTAATGGGTTATTTGTGAATGGCACTAAATGCTACTCTCATAATCTCAGAAACGGAGATGTCATTGCTTTTGGCGGTAATCAAGCTCAAGCTAAATATTATGCTATTTCCAACCTCTCAGAACAAGCATTTTCTGAATCTTGTGATGTAGAGGACTTATCTGGTTTTTTATCAGAGCAAGCTAATCCTGCGAATCCTTTTCAAACCCTAGCTATCGATCCCATCTTTGAAGCAGCTAGTGAGTCTGCCCTAGCTCGCCTAGCATCCTTCCCTGAACTCATCCCCAATCCAATTATTGAGATGGATTTCGAGGGAACAGTTACTTATCTCAATCCAGCCGCAGCTCTCAAGTTTCCCCAACTTAGGGAAGTTGGGACAGAACACCCGATTTTAACAGGACTCCTAAGTAAAGTTAAGAATTTTAAAAAAAATTCTTTTGTGCGGGAGGTGGAAGTAGGTACAGAAGTTTTTGAGCAATCCGTTCTCTACCTCCCTGAAAGTGATTTAATTAGAACTTTTATTATTAGGGATATTACAGAGCAAAAACAAGCCACAGCCGAACTGCGTCAGCGCGATCGCTTGCTACAAGCAGTTGCAGAAGCCGCCAATTATTTGCTAGGAGAAATGAATTACGAGATTGGTATTAGTCAAGCTCTAGCTGTACTGGGTGAAGCTGCCAAGGCAGATCGCGCCTATCTCTTTCAGAACCATCCCCATCCTGCTACAGGAGAATTAGCAGTCAGCCTCCGGTTTGAATGGACGCACTCTCTTATTCAATCTACCCACCACTATTGGCAGAATCAGCTTTATCAAGGTTCTGGATTAGACCGTTGGTACACTGTTCTCTCTAACGGCCAGTCGATTAGCGGACTCACCCAACAATTTCCTGCCGCCGAACAAGAATTCCTGACTAGAGATGGCATTCAATCCCTTCTTCTGGTGCCTCTCCGGTTGGAGAATGAGTGCTGGGGTTATCTTGGCTTGGCAGACTGCACCTTTGAGCGCCATTGGTCAAAGCATGAAGAATCTACCCTTTTGACGATGGCCGCCAGTATTATTAGTACGCAGCAGCGTCAGCAAGTAGAAGAAAAGATTCGCTATCAAGCCCTTCATGACCTGCTGACAGGGTTGCCTAATCGCCAACTATTTAATGAGCTGCTTAGTAAAACTCTGCCCAACGCCACTCGGAATGGTGAAAGTTTAGCTGTGATCTTCCTCGATCTGGATCGCTTTAAGGGTATTAATGACACTCTGGGGCACACTCTGGGAGACAAATTGTTACAAAGCGTTGCTCAAAGATTAAAAGACTCACTCAGAGGCGGAGACACTATAGCCCGTTGGGGAGGTGATGAGTTCACTATTCTACTCCCGCGAGTCAATGATATTGAAGAAGTAACCCAGGTAGCGCATAGAATCTTACAAGCCTTAGAGGATACCTTCAATCTGCAAGGGCATGAACTTTATGTGTCTGCCAGCCTCGGTATTGCGTTACTTGATAACAACAGTCCTGATGCCGAAACACTAATCCAGCACGCAGATGCTGCTTTATACTACGCCAAGGACAAAGGGCGGAATAATTACCAATTTTATAGTGTTTCTCTAAGTGCCAAGAATCCTGAACTTCTGACTTTAGAAAAGAGCTTGCGTTATGCCCTAGAACGTGAAGAATTTACGGTGTACTATCAGCCTCGTGTGAACATTGCCACAGGAGAAATTACTGGTATGGAAGCTCTGTTGCGTTGGCAGCACCCAGAAATGGGATTGGTTGCACCCACTGTTTTCATTCCTCTGGCCGAAGAAAGTGGATTAATTGTTCCCATCGGCGAATGGGTGCTGCGGACAGCCTGTAGCCAAAATAAAATCTGGCAAGATGCAGGATTGCCACCCATGACGATCGCTGTCAATCTTTCTCTTAAGCAGTTCCGCCAACCTAAATTGTTAGAGACTATAGCCACAGTTTTAGAAGAAACGGGGCTGGAGCCGCGTTTTTTAGAATTAGAAATTACTGAAACCACAGCCATTGAAAATTTAGACTTTACCAGAACGATCTTACAAAATCTACGGCAGATGGGTGTTTACATCTCCATTGATGATTTTGGTATAGGTCATTCCTCGCTCTCGCGCTTACAGCTTTTGCCACTCCATAATCTGAAAATAGATAAATCTTTCATTCAAGATTTGACTGTGGATGTAAAAGTAGCTCATATTATCAAGGCCATAGTCACCTTGGGACAGAACTTGGGATTGAAATTGACAGCCGAAGGGGTAGAAAAGGAAGAGGAATTGGAGTTCTTAAAATCTATCAACTGTGAAGATGTACAGGGCTTTTTATTCTACCGGCCACTTTCTGCCAAGATTGCAACTGAAATCCTCGAAAGTAAACGACCAACTCTCTAAGCTGATGCGCGTCTAAAAGACATCTCCATAAATTAATTATGCGTTACCTGAAATCCTTGTAGAGACGTTGCATTGCAACGTCTCTACATTCATTTTCACCAGATGTCTAAAGTATATAAACACTCTTGATGGTCGTTAACTGATGACTGTTGACGGTTAACAGTCATCAGGTCAATGTACAAATTAAATCCGTAACAGCTTAATACAAAGAAAAACTGTTTGTACCAGTGACGATACAATAACATTCATTGTCTTGCTGCCAACCTTTTTCGTCCTATGCTGCCAGTCATTTATTCCGACGAATTTTTAGACCACAAGACTGGAAAATACCATCCCGAAAAACCAGAACGTTTGATAGCGATCGCTACTGCCCTAAAAGCAGCAACATTCGCAGATAAAATTGACTGGCGATCGCCTACACCAACATCAGAACAGCCATCGCTAATGTCTGTGTTAGTTAAAGCGCATAGCCCAGCCTATATCAAAAAACTCTGGCAAATCGCTTCTAGTGGCGGCGGCCCTTTGGATGGAGATACGCCAGTTTCCCCGCGCAGTTATGATGTGGCATTATTGGCAGTCAGCGCATGGTTGGATGGAGTTGACACTGTGTTAAAGTCGGCTAATCCAGCTTTTGTATTGGCGCGTCCCCCAGGACACCATGCAGAAAGTGATGCAGGAATGGGCTTTTGCCTATTTTCTAATGCAGCGATCGCAGCTTTATTTGCCCTGGAACAACCCGGAATTAACCGCGTCGCCATCCTAGATTGGGATGTACATCATGGTAATGGTACTCAGGCGATCGTTGAATCTGAAGCACGCATTGCTTACTGTTCCCTACATCAGTATCCCTGTTATCCCGGTACTGGAAGAACGACAGAACGAGGTTTTCATAATAATGTCTTAAATTTACCAGTACCCCCTGGTAGTGATATTGCCATATATCAGCCACTATTTGAAAAACAGGTCGTACCCTTTTTAGCTAACTTTGAGGCAGATTTGCTGATTGTGAGTGCTGGTTATGATGGCAATGCCGCAGATCCTTTGGCAAGTATCAATTTGCAGCCAGAAGACTACGCTTTATTTACTGGTTATTGTCTAGGGATAACTCGTAAAATTCTGTTTGGCTTAGAAGGTGGTTATGATTTTGATTCTCTTTCTCAATCAGTCGTAGCGACAATTGAACATTGTTTACTTTAGGGAACTCCAAAAAATAAATTATTCCGTTTGAGGTCGTTGACTGTTGACAGTAGCAATGGAATATTTTTTTAGTTGGAAGTCCCTTAGGGATTTCCTTTTTTTTAGGTGAAATCTCGGAATTCGTAATTGAGTAACTTTCGTATATGCACTGAGATCGTAGTAATCCTATTTGATTTGTAACTCAGATTCCCGAATTCCCTCAGAAACCGGGAATCTTCTTGTGTATTTCATTGAGATTTCACAACATAGTCTGCAAAAATAGGCAATTTGCGTATATTTATTGTCATTATTATTTGTGAGCTAGTTGACTAATTTAACAACTATCTTTACGTAAATTTCGGGTGACACAACTGTTGCTCTAAACTCCACCTAAGTAATTTCTTTTACAAAAGCTTTCTAAAATTCATCAAATCTTCAGAAATAAAAAGTTTGAATGTTGTTCTGAAAGAGCTAAAGTTTTGTTAAGATGCAATTGCTAGCAGTTTCTCAACGAAATTCACCTATCGGGGTGTGGAGAAATAAACAGTACTAGCAGCACAAATTTCAAAGGGTGAAGCAATGACCACCTATATTTTTTTCGATGAAGCTTTACGGATGCTAACCAATGCCTATTTGATATCAGTAGTACTGTTAATAGCAGCTTCTGGTATAGGTTTGGCGGTAATTGAAACAATAGAAAAGGCAGGAGAACGCTAAGTTTGTAAATGGCAGTGTAGTTATTGTAAAAAAACCATTGGGTGCAAGTGTTCGCTGTGAAGAAATCCTGGGAACACTAAAGCATGAAGGTCTCACAGCGTTGCACCCTTACCTAGTAATCCATCAAAGACACAGGTAAGTGTAGCGCCATTGAGGCTCTAATCCAAGGAGTTATTACAATGGGTCTATTCGACGCTGTGGTGGGCGAAAACCAAACTCAAACAGCACTCAATCCAGCGGAAGCTTTTGCTGTCATTGTTTTGGTAGCAACAGCATCAGACGGTTACCTTTCTGTTGAGCAAGCAAATTCTATCACTTATGTGCTATCTCGGATGAAACTTTTTAAAAGTTATCCCCATGAGACGATGAACAAGCTATTTGAGAAAATCTTGGGCATACTCCAAGGGGATGGCTTTAATGCTTTATTTAACGCAGCCAAAGATTCTTTATCTCAAGACTTACGGGAAACAGCTTTTGCGGTAGCCGCCGATCTAATTCTAGCTGAAGGTATCCTAGCTGAAGAAGAAAAAAACTTCTTAAATGATTTATCTCAAGCTTTAGGTGTTTCTAGTGAGATAGCAATACAAATTATGCAAGTAATCTTAATTAAAAACCGGGGATAAGGCTATAAAACATATGCTTAATTAAACTATATAAATAGCTTATAAACAAAGCGTGCCAAAGGAGTTAAGCTTCTTTGGCACTATTTTTGGTGTTATTGTGACTAGGCTTAGATTTGCGCCTTTTTCAAGAAGTCGCAAATCTTGTTGTTCAATACAGGATTGTGTCATAATTCGATTTTATAATTTTGAACTTTAAATTGTAAATTACTTATGCGTTGTTCGGCCACCCTAACCCAACTGGTTGAAGTTCTTTTAGCTAGTCCTATAAACTTATCTGAAACTGCTTTAACACAAATAAGCAGCGGCATACAAACAGATAGTCGTACCCTAAAGCCGGGTGAAGTATTTTTAGCTTTGCGAGGCGATAAGTTTGATGGACATGAATTTGTGCAAACTGCGATCGCCAAGGGTGCTTTAGCTGCAATTGTAGATTTTGAATACGAAAATCCTGGTTTTCCTATATTACAGGTAAAAGACACCCTCAAGGCATATCAGAAAATTGCCAGATGGTGGCGCGATCGCTTTAACATCCCTGTAATTGGTGTAACAGGTTCCGTAGGTAAAACTACAACTAAAGAATTAATTGCCGCAGTTTTAGGAACAAAGGGACGAGTTCACAAAACTTATGGAAATTACAATAACGAAATCGGTGTTCCGAAAACTCTCCTAGAACTTGGTGCAGAAGATGACTACGCCGTGATTGAAATGGCGATGCGGGGTAGGGGACAAATTGCCGAACTGACGCAAATAGCACGTCCAACAATTGGAGTGATTACCAATGTGGGGACGGCACATATTGAGTTACTGGGTTCGGAAGAAGCGATCGCTGAAGCCAAATGTGAGTTGTTAGCCGAAATGTCTGCTGATAGTGTGGCAATTCTCAACCACGACAATCCTCTATTAATGGCCACAGCAGCAAAATTTTGGCACGGAGAAGTTTTAACTTACGGTTTTTCTGGTGGAGATATCCAAGGGCAATTAATTGATAACGAGATTGTAGAAGTTGCCGGAATTCAACTACCTCTACCTTTACCCGGTCGTCACAATGCGACTAATTTCTTGGCAGCTTTAGCAGTGGCAAAGGTGTTGGGAATTGATTGGGCAAGCCTCAAAGCAGGTGTGATGGTGGATATGCCCACAGGGCGATCGCAGCGATTTATCTTACCGAACGATGTGGTAATCTTAGATGAAACTTATAATGCTGCACCAGAAGCTATGATCGCAGCGTTGCAATTATTGGCAGACACACCCGGAAAGCGCAAGATTGCCGTATTGGGTGCAATGAAAGAATTGGGAGAGCGATCGCAACAGTTGCACCAGCAAGTGGGAGAAACAGTGAAAAAGTTGAATTTAGACGGCTTGTTGGTTTTGGTAGATGGACAAGATGCCGAAGCGATTGCCCTTAGCGCCGAAGGTATCCCATCGGAGTGCTTTGCAACTCATGCTGATTTGGTGGCTAGGTTGAAGACATTTGTACAAGCAGGCGATCGTTTATTGTTCAAAGCCGCCCATTCGGTGGGACTAGATCGGGTAGTCAATCAATTACGTGCAGAATTTACCAAATGAATCTACCCCTACAAACCCAACGCCATTTAAATTTTGGATTTTAAATTTTTCAACCCACATTCCAAAATTTAAAATCTAAGCTGATGCGCGCATAAATTGTATAAATACTCTTTACGGTCGTTAACTGTTAACGGTTATCAGTCATCAGTCATCAGTCATCAGTCATCATCCTTCATGTAAATGTCCAAGTTAAATGCGTAACAACTTAAAATTCAGTCACCATCTTTATTTTGTGGAGAGTAGGTGTGAATTTCAGGCGTTGTTAGAAAGGCTAGGACTGTTACGGTAGCGTCTTTGAAAAAGAATTGCTGCCAAATTAGTCACTAAACAGGTAATTGCCAGCCACAGCAAGATATAAGTAGGAGCCATCACCACGCCAATCAGGAACCAAGTATATACGTGCAGTATCATTACAGAAGCGAAAAAGCTAGCAATTCCAGCAGATTGCCACACTTGATACGATGGGTGACGTAAGGCTACCAAGCTGATCGTTAAAATTGTGACAAGTAAGTTCGCTGGTACGAGAAATGCACAAATACTAATGCAGTTACCACGAGAGAACTCAGCTAAGTTGTTTAAATCGAGCATTAATTTGTTGGGATAGGTGTTAGCTTTTTAAGAATTTAATTTATTTGATTTTAAAATAGCGAAATATATTTTAACGTCGGAGTGAGTAATCACATTCCAAATATAACATAAATTAAACTCTTTAGTTGCGTTTTGATACTTCCAATAGTTGGTTAATTATAAAGATTTTGGATAAGTAGGGTAGGTATTTCCCACCCTAGCTGAATTAACCCGGTAAAATCACCGTATCGATAACGTGTATCACACCATTATCAGCTTCGATATCTGCTGCTAAAACTGTGGCATTTTTAACTTCAAATCCATCAGAAGAATTAATTTTAATAGGTGAACCTTCTACAGAATTAACCGTACCGAGTTCTGCCAAATCAGCCTTTAGGAGCTTTCCTGGAACGACATGGTACTTTAAAATCCGCGTTAGCTGGGGAATATTCTGTAACAGAGTTTGGATAGTTCCCGCAGGTAACTTGGCAAAAGCATCGTCATTTGGTGCAAAGACAGTGAACGGGCCGGGACTTTTTAATGTTTCTACTAAACCAGCAGCTTGTACAGCCGCCACCAGTGTTTTGAAAGACTCAGCCGTAACTGCAATATCAACAATATCAGCCATATATCTTACCTAAATCTCTGCAAAAGATTTTAAAGGATAATAAACCTATTTGAAGTTTTATTAAATAAGATAAATTTAAAATTAGGCGTTAAAAAAGAGGCAGGGGATGAGGGAGCAGGGGAGGCAGGGGGAGTGAGGGAGATGAGGGAGATGAATTAATAACCCATGCCCAATGCCCCATGCCCAATGCCCATTAATTATGATTAGCTTTCCAGCTTGCTAGATCGGTTAAAGAGCGATCGCGGTAACGTCCATAACGCTCCTGCTTACTTTTAATTTTCGCACCCAGTTCGGGAAAAATCCCAAAGTTGGGCGGCATTGGTTGGAAATGCTTCGGTGAAGCGGAACTAATAAATTCAAATAACGCACCCATCATTGTTGTTGGTGGCAAAACCAAAGCTTCTTTACCCAAAGCTAGCCGTGCTGCATTAATTCCCGCCAAGCAGCCACCCGCAGCCGCAGCAGTGTAGCCTTCAGTACCAATCAACTGTCCCGCAGCTAACAATGTCGGACGCTCTTTAAATTGCAGAGTAGGATGCATTAGCTGAGGAGCATTAATAAAAGTGTTGCGGTGCATCACTCCCAATCGGACAAACTCCGCCTTTTCCAAACTTGGAATTAGCTGAAATATTCGCTTTTGTTCACCCCAGCGCAGGTTAGTTTGAAATCCTACCATGTTCCACAGTTGACCGGCTTTATCTTCTTGTCGTAACTGCACCACAGCATAAGGACGTTCCCCGGTGCGAGTATCTGACAATCCTACTGGCTTTAGGGGGCCGTAGCGCATGGTATCTTCCCCACGCTGTGCTAGTTCTTCTATGGGTAAACACGCTTCAAAAAATTTTGCCGTTTCCCGTTCAAAACCTTTGAGTTCTGTTTGTTCCGCTTTGCAAAGTTCTTCTCTAAAGTGCAAGTACTGCTCTTTATTCATTGGGCAGTTGAGATAAGCGGCTTCACCTTTGTCATAACGTGATGCCATAAAAGCAATATCACGGTTAATCGATTCTCCCACAATAATCGGACTAGCGGCATCAAAAAAGCTCAGGTATTCCATCCCGGTAAAGCGGCGCAAATCTTCCGCTAAGTCGGGACTAGTTAAAGGCCCGGTTGCCAAAACCACAATTCCTTCAGGAATCGCAGACACTTCACCCCGGCGAAATTCAATTAAAGGATGGCTGGCTAAAGTTTGAGTCAAGTCTTGCCCAAATTGTCCCCTATCGACTGCTAGCGCCCCACCAGCAGGTACGGCGTGTTCATCAGCTTTTGAGATGACGATAGAACCTAGTTGGCGTAATTCTTCGTGCAATAATCCAGCGGCGCGATCGCTCGCCATTGCCCCGAAGGAATTACTACAGACTAATTCTGCCAAATGTTCTGTATGATGAGCAGGGCTGAAGCGTTTTGGACGCATTTCATGGAGAATTACTGGTACTCCAGCTTGGGCTATTTGCCAAGCTGCTTCAGTTCCAGCTAGTCCACCTCCAATTACTTGTATCGGTTGTTGTTCCATAGTTAAATTTTTAATTCCTAATATTATAAGTATTTATCAGCATCATAGAAGTAAAAATGAATAAAAGAGATAAACTTATGATTACTTCTATAAATAGAACATTAACGATTATAAATTTTCTGTATCAATTCCTTTTTCTTTGAGTTTAGCTAGCAATTCTTGATAGCGATCGCGCTCTTTTTCTAATTCTTCTAATGCCGCTTCCTTTGCTTGACATTCCCGTTCTGCACGCTGGCGTTCCTGTTCCCGCAACTGGTCAATTTCTACGGGTGACAAAAAATTTTGTCCGGTGGGAGAAACAATTTCTAGCGTATCCGGTGTTAATGTAAAACGGATTCCTAAACGCGGACTTACCCACCCATTCATCTCTTCAATAACTTCAAAACTATCTCCAGAACGCAGCAAGCCATTTAAATCGTTCTTAGCTGGATCATAAATATAATATTCTTCCACGCCGTAACGCTGGTAAAACTGCAATTTTTTGGTCATTTCTTTGAGAGTGTTACCTGGCGATAGAATTTCAAATACTACCTGTGGGGGTATATTATCTTCATCCCACTGTAAATAAGAACCCCGTTTTCCTTTTGGTCTGCCAAAGACCACCATTGTATCAGGCGCTTGTTTAA
Source organism: Chroococcales cyanobacterium (assembly GCA_038259325.1). Classification (GTDB taxonomy): domain Bacteria; phylum Cyanobacteriota; class Cyanobacteriia; order Cyanobacteriales; family Nostocaceae; genus Nostoc. The sequence continues at coordinate 114,738 of JBBSOX010000001.1, forward strand.
TATTTGGGCTTCCTTTAACTGGATACCAAAACAAATCTCCGGCGAGAAATACATCAGCTTGCAATGCAAATAGGATTTCTAAATTTTCTTTGATTTTGACAATCCATGCAAATTGTTCTGTATTATCCGCCATTGGCTGTCCGTCGCTTTCCGGGTAGATGACTTTGATGGTGGTTTCTGGTGTAACTTGTTGTACCATTGCTGCACCTCCAAGTATGGGGTTTCTAGCTGATATTTGTAGTTAAGATAAGGTTAGATCCGTAGAAGCAAAGCGGTTTTTCGCCAAACATCGCTTGTCTGAATTTATTCATTTAGAGGCGTTTGCTGTATTGCTTGCTGGACTTGTGCAACATCCAAATCTAACGCTTGTGATATCTGTTCCACACTTAAACCTAGTGCTAGCAGTTTAGGTACAGCTTCTAACTTTGCCTCAAAACGACCTTCTTGTTTACCTTCTTCTTTGCCTTCTTGTTTAGCTTCTTGATAAACCCGTGTTTGCTTCAACTCACTTAACCCAAACATCGCTTCTATCTCCTCTCGACTTATGTTAGGCAATTTATAAACCAGGATTGTCTCTATTAATTCTAGTAATTGTTTTTGTGGTAGTTGCGAATTTCCCGCTTGCTTAGTACGGTTAATTAGTTCTCTTGCGGTAGCAATAGTTGTATCTTCATTTTCAATTACTAATTTTAGGGTAGCAATACCTATTGGTAGTGATGCAGCTTCGCCTAATTCATCCAAGTAAATTATACTAATACGATTGCTGTTGAAGAATTCGTGGCAATCTTGCCGTTCACCAGTATCTATATTCCTTCTGGGATAAATCACCACTGCTCGCCAAGAATTTTTAGATTTATTTTGCCGCAAATAGAGAAATGCTTCTGAAACTAGGCGCAAATAAATATCTAAATCTGCTTGAAATTGAACTTCGACGAAATAAATGGCATTTTCTTCGTCTTGAGTGGGAAGAAATACACCATCTATTCTAAAGGCAGTTTGTTTGATTTCAACTGAAGAAAATTGATAGGTATTTGCAGTTTCAGGAGGATTGCCAATCAGTTCAAAGAAGATACTGGGAAATTCTTGAAATAAACGGTAAAAGATGCTGTCAGTTTTCACTCTGGATGTTAAGGCACAATTTTGAACTTCAGCAATTTTATAATGTGCTGCTCTGTGATTGCATAAATTATCCCAGATGGAAAACTAGCTATTTAGCAGCTTATTGTATTTTTTGATCGTAAATTCCATACTTATGGAAATTTATGATCGCGCACTTCCCCGGCATAATCTTGCACGGCTTTGGTAATCGTCTCCCGCAAGTTTGTATAAACCTTGGCAAATGGTGGATGCTTCTCGGCAAGTCCGAGTACATCTGAGGTAACTAAAACTTGTCCATCGCAGTGAGTTCCGGCACCGATACCAATTGTCGGAATGCTCAGTTTTTGTGTAATCTGCATTGCCAAATCTGTGGGGATATGCTCTAAAACGAGAGAAAAGACACCAGCTTGTTCCAGAGCGATCGCTTCTTGTAAAATTCTCTCACTCGCTTCTTGAGTTTTCCCTTGTTGTCGCAAACCCAGTTGGTGTACAGATTGCGGTGTCAAACCGACATGACCCATTACCGGAATTCCAGCTTCTACCAAACGAGCAATAGTTTCTGCGATCGCTGGATACCCACCTTCCAATTTTACCGCTTGAGCGCCCGTTTCCTTGAGTACCCGCCCAGCTGAGTGCATTGCTTGTTGAAGACTTTCTTGATACGTCAAGAATGGTAAATCTACCACCACTAATGCCCGTTTTACCCCACGCCGCACAGATTTGGCGTGATATATCATCTCATCCAAAGTTATCGGCAGTGTTGTTTCATGCCCTAGAACTACTGCCATAGAGTCACCCACAAGGATTAAGTCTACACCAGCTGCATCGATGAGTTGAGCGATCGCATAATCCCAGGCGGTCAACGCTACAATTGAACGTCCCTGTTGTTTCCATTGAATTAATTGCTGGGTAGTGATTGCCATTTTTCTAAGTAGGGAGTGGGGAGTAGGGAGTAGGGAGTAGGGAGTAGGGAGTACGAGTAGGGAATTTCACCACTCCCCACTCACCACTCCCCACTCCCCATTCCCTCATTTAACAGCGCGACTGAAAGCAATATGGGGTTTTGCACTATCAGTTTTGGGCATTAACCAAGCTAAACCTTCACTAGTGCCAATCCACAATTTATTGGCGATGTCAGGTGCAAGGGCAAGAACCCGACTAGAAGGAAGCCCAGCAACTTCTGCATCTAACACAGCGCCTGTATTTGGATTTAATCGTAACAAACCATTGTTAGTCCCGACCCAGACACTACCATCTTTAGCAAAACGTATTGCTGTTACGTCACGCCCACGCAGACGAGTTACAGACCGCAACACTGCACCAGTTTTTGGGTTAATAACTAGCAAATTATTGGGCATTCCTGCCCAAATTAATCCTTCTGGACTGATAGCTAAAGCTTGTACGGTAGTTCCTGGTAAATCGGCAATGCGCTTCATAATCGCAGCGCTAGCAGTATTTACCCGCACCAATCCATCAAGTGTACCAACCCAAAGTTGACCTTCAGCATCTAAAGTCATGGTGTTAGCGCTGACACCAGGCAGATTTTTTAATGTTGTCATAATCAAGCCTTGGTCAGGACTAATTAGGGCTAAACCGCTATCGGTTCCAGTCCACAAATAACCCCGTTTATCAAGTAACAATGACAACACCCTTTTAGAAGGCAAAAATAAATTCTGCGCGGTGATTTCGCTAGTACGGGGGTCTACTCGGAACAATCCCTCATAACTTCCTACCCACAAACGTCCTACTTTGTCTTGGGCTAAAGCACCAATAGCAACATTCGGTAAACTAACACGAGAAATAATCTTGCCGGTTTTAGGATCAATGCGCGATAGTCCCCGCCAAGAACCTACCCAAAGATTGCCTGTAATATCTCCTAGTAAGTTGCCAACCCGATAATCAGTTTTTGGCGAATTTTCTTGAACCCCCCGCTCATCGGGTAAGGGTTCTACTCGTGGTGGCGGTGCAGAAGCTGGGTAAGCAGGGGTTAAATCAGATGATTTAATATCAGGGGTTTTCTGTGCCCATCCTATACTTGGCACTATCAACCCCAACAAGATAGAAGTAGTCAATAAACTAGTACGCTTGCAAAACAATACCACGGCGTCATTTCCTTTGGAGACAGTACCCATAGCCGTTACCTAAACTGGCTTTGGGTTAATTCCAGTGTTCCCCTAGTTGGGATTTTTTAAACATTGGGGAATAGGGAATGGGGAATGGGGAATAGGGGATAGGGAATAAATATTTAGGAATACTTTCTCATTACCCAATGCCCAATGCCCAATGCCCAATGCCCAATCCCCAATGCCCAATCCCCAATTCCCACACACTACTAATGACACGTTGTAAAGCATTTGTAACAAAATGTTTAAATATTTATGTAATAACAAAATTAAATATATAAGTTAAAAACTTTCAAAGAATAACTTATCGAATTATTGATATATTGTGGAATAAGTTACAAATTACGTGGTGTGCAATTTTTTATCTTTACGCTCACGACTCTGCTAAATCTCTGTCAAGTAAATTATTTTCTGGTATCTTTTCCAACAACGGAGAAGATATAGGGAGTGTAGAGGCGGGAATGTGTGCCATCCAGCCCAATCCCCTGAATACCCCGATTTGTAGGGAAATTATCTAAATGCTAACCGCAAAAAGCGGAAGTTTTGGTGAAATTGAGAAGGTTTAGTTGGGTGCGAAGAAGAGGTAAAAGAAAATTTTGATTCGTAGGAAGAGGAAACAGTAGAAGCGCTAGGTCGTGTACCCCAAGAAGGGGATAACACTGGTGAGGAGGGCTACCACCGCTACCAAAGTGTCCGCCGCAAAAAAACTGCTACCCTTTGCCAATAAAAACCCCTAACAAAAATTTTTCCTGAGTCTTCTCCCCGATGAAGGGGGAAAAAATCGGGTGAGGGGAAGTTGCACAAAACGTGATTTGATAATTAACAAGAGTGATTTCAGGGAAGGATAAAATATGTCTTACGCTCAAACGAAGACTCAGAGCAAGTCTGGGTATCAAGCCGGGGTTAAAGATTACAGATTAACTTATTACACACCCGATTACACACCAAAAGATACCGATCTTCTAGCTGCGTTCCGCATGACACCCCAGCCTGGTGTTCCTCCCGAAGAAGCAGGTGCGGCTGTAGCGGCTGAGTCTTCCACAGGTACTTGGACAACTGTGTGGACAGACTTGCTCACCGACCTTGATCGCTACAAAGGTCGTTGTTATGATATCGAACCAGTTCCCGGTGAAGACAACCAGTACATCTGCTACGTTGCCTATCCTTTGGACTTGTTTGAAGAAGGTTCTGTAACCAACGTATTGACCTCAATTGTAGGTAACGTATTTGGTTTCAAAGCTCTGCGGGCACTACGTCTAGAAGATATCCGTTTCCCAGTAGCTTACATCAAGACCTTCCAAGGTCCTCCTCACGGTATCCAAGTTGAGCGTGACAAGTTAAACAAATACGGTCGTCCTTTGCTGGGTTGTACCATTAAGCCCAAATTGGGTCTTTCTGCTAAGAACTACGGACGCGCTGTATACGAGTGTTTGCGCGGTGGTTTGGACTTCACCAAAGACGACGAAAACATCAACTCCGCACCATTCCAAAGATGGCGCGATCGCTTCTTGTTCGTAGCTGAAGCTATCAACAAAGCTCAAGCAGAAACCGGTGAAATCAAAGGTCACTACCTAAACGTTACCGCTCCTACTTGCGAACAAATGTTACAACGGGCTGAGTACGCTAAAGAACTCAAAATGCCCATCATCATGCATGACTACCTAACCGCAGGCTTCACCGCCAATACCACATTGGCTCATTGGTGCCGCAATAACGGTATCCTGCTACACATTCACCGTGCTATGCACGCTGTAATCGACCGTCAAAAGAACCACGGTATCCACTTCCGTGTATTGGCTAAAGCTCTACGTTTATCTGGTGGTGATCACATCCACACTGGTACAGTAGTTGGTAAGTTGGAAGGTGAGCGAGGCATCACAATGGGCTTTGTTGACCTATTGCGTGAAAACTACATTGAGCAAGACAAGTCTCGTGGTATTTACTTTACCCAAGACTGGGCTTCTCTACCTGGTGTAATGGCAGTTGCTTCTGGTGGTATCCACGTATGGCACATGCCCGCGCTGGTAGAAATCTTTGGTGATGACTCCGTACTACAATTCGGTGGTGGTACTCTAGGACATCCTTGGGGTAACGCTCCTGGAGCAACCGCTAACCGCGTCGCCTTGGAAGCCGTTGTTCAAGCTCGTAACGAAGGCCGCAACTTGGCTCGTGAAGGTAACGATATCATCCGCGAAGCAGCCAAGTGGTCTCCTGAACTAGCTGTTGCTTGCGAACTGTGGAAAGAAATCAAGTTCGAGTTTGAAGCAATGGATACCGTCTGATCAAAAGTTAGGAGTTAAGAAGTAGAGACGCGATTCATCGCGTCTGTTAAGAGTTAGGATTTGCTCTGCATTAATTCATAACTCTTAACTTATAACTCATAACTCTTCAGGGCTGGGGTCAAGCATGAATCTTAAGCAAATTGCGAAGGACACAGCCAAAACTCTCCAAAGCTATCTGACTTATCAGGCTCTAAGGACAGTGTTGGCACAGCTAGGCGAAACGAATCCTCCATTAGAACTTTGGCTGCATAACTTTTCTGCTGGCAAAATTCAGAATGGTGAATCATACATTGAGCAACTGTTGCGAGAGAAACCAGATTTGGCTTTGCGAATCATGACTGTCAGAGAACACATTGCCGAAGAAATCATCGAATTTTTACCGGAAATGGTTCGCACTGGCATTCAGCAAGCCAACATGGAACAGCGTCGCCAGCATTTAGAACGCATCACACGAATAGACACATCTAGCCCCAGTCTGCAACCAGAACAGCAAACAACTTCAGACCCGAATTTGGATAACTTATCTAATTAGTTCGGTCAACCTAGTAGTCAAAAATCGCAACCCATTATCAAAAAGCTATGCAAACTTTACCAAAAGAGCGTCGTTACGAAACCCTTTCTTATCTGCCACCCCTGACTGACGCTCAAATTGCCAAGCAGATTCAGTACATTTTGAATCAAGGTTACATTCCAGCGATCGAGTTCAACGAAACTTCTGAGCCAACAGAATTATATTGGACAATGTGGAAGCTGCCTTTGTTCGGTGCTAAATCTACTCAAGAAGTATTGAGCGAAGTTCAAGCATGTCGTTCTCAATTCAGCACCAGCTATATCCGTGTTGTGGGTTTTGACAACATTAAGCAGTGCCAAATTCTCAGCTTTCTTGTTCACAAACCCAACAAAGCCACCAGATACTAAAGCTAGCGAGCTTTAAATAGTTAGTTTATCCCCATAGGAGAGGTAGAATTATCTGCCTCTCCTATTTACTAGATTTTTTTTGAAACGCAAAGGGACGCAAAGGAAAACGCAGAGCAACGCAGAGAATAACTCGACGCCCTTTTGCATAAACTTTTTCTTTTTTTAAATATAATAAATGGAATTACAGCGTTTGCCGGAAGTAAGAATTTGCTTTGTTGGTGACTCCTTCGTTAACGGCACTGGCGACTCAGAATGTCTTGGTTGGACAGGGAGAGTATGTGCTAATGCTAATAAAAAAGGTTATGACATTACTTATTATAATTTAGGAATTAGGCGTGATACGAGTACTGATATATCAAAGCGTTGGTTACAGGAAGTATCACTTCGTTTGCCCAAAGAATATGATGGCAGAGTTGTGTTTTCTTTTGGATTGAATGACACAACAATAGAAAATGGTAAAACTCGCATAGATTTGGTAGATTCTATCAGAAATGCGCGTGAAATTTTAAGTAAAGCCAAATCGTTATATCCTGTTTTGATGATTGGACTAGCACCATATGAAGAACGAGAAGATCCAGGAAGAGAGCAGAGAATTACTAATTTATCTAAGCAATATGCTTCAATTTGTAAAGAATTAAATGTACCTTATTTAGACGTTTTTCCGATATTAGAAAAATCAAATATCTGGATTAATGAAGCAAGAGCTAATGATGGTGTTCATCCAAGAGCAGGCGGTTATGCAGAATTTGCCCAAATCGTGGAAAATTGGGATGCTTGGTTAAATTGGTTTCCTTTGAACTTAATCGAGCATTCAAAGTTAGGATAGTGGTAGCACCTGATTTTTATATCCAAAGGTGATAACTATGCAGCAAATTACTCTAGCTGAAGCATCTAAAAATTTACCTGACTTAATTGAAGCAGCACTCGGAGGTGAGGAAATTATTATTATCAAAGATAATCAACCTTTGGTGAAGTTAACTCCTATGCCGCCACTTAAACACCGTCCTAAGTATGGTAGTGCCAAAGGACTTGTAACAATATCTGATGACTTTGATGAACCATTAGAAGATTTTAAGGAATATATGGAATGAGGCAGCTACTGGACACTCATATTTTTATTTGGTTTGTGATGGGTGATCCAAGAATCAACGTTACTTTGCGATGGCGCAGAGCGCCCGCTAGAAGCGATCGCAAATTGAAAATAATGAAAATCTACTGAGTATTGCTAGCGTTTGGGAAATGGCAATCAAGCACAGCATTGGTAAACTCAACTTTGATTTAGCTTTTGACGAGTTTATTGAACAGCAAATAATTAGGAATGGTATTAAATTACTGCCAATCACCATAAATCATATTAGTGTTGTTGCCACACTACCTTTACATCATCGTGATCCATTCGACCGAATTTTAATTGCACAAGCACTCGCAGAAAATATACTTACACTGAGTGCTGATAAAATTTTTGATCTATATCCAATAAGACGTTTATGGTAGGTAGCGTTACTTTTCTACCAAAAGATAAATAAACAGTCATCACCAAAAAAACTTAACATTACTTTAGGCAGTGCTAGGCAAAGATAATTTTATGGGTTACTACATCGCTCCTCGGTTTCTGGACAAATTGGCTGTCCACATCACTAAAAACTTTCTAAAGCTTCCTGGCGTGCGAGTCCCGGTGATTTTAGGTATTCATGGACGCAAAGGAGAAGGCAAAACATTTCAATGTCAATTAGTCTTCGAGAAAATGGGTATCGAGGTGACTAATATATCTGGCGGCGAATTGGAAAGTCCAGACGCAGGAGATCCAGCGCGGTTGATTCGGCTGCGCTATCGGGAAACCGCAGAACTGATCAAAGTACGCGGCAAAATGTGTGTACTGATGATTAACGATTTAGATGCGGGGGCTGGACGCTTTGATGAAGGCACTCAATATACTGTGAATACGCAGTTGGTGAATGCCACACTGATGAATATTGCTGATAATCCCACAGATGTGCAGCTGCCTGGAAGCTATGATTCCACACCTTTACATCGTGTACCGATTATTGTCACAGGTAATGATTTTTCCACTCTCTATGCACCGTTAATTCGGGATGGACGGATGGAGAAATTTTACTGGGAACCAGACAGAGACGATAAGGTGGGAATTGTCAAGGGAATTTTTGAACCGGATGGATTGTCACAGAAGGAAGTTGAACAGCTAGTTGATAAATTTGTCAATCAGTCCATTGACTTTTTTAGCGCTTTGCGATCGCGCATTTATGACGAACAAATCCGCAACTACATCCATCAAGTAGGTTTTGAGCAAGTATCCTTGAATATCGTTAATAGCGTTAAAGGGCCACCAGAATTTAAAAAGCCAGATTTCAGCCTGTCTCACTTAATCGAGTCTGGTAACTTCCTCGTTGGTGAACAAAAACGCGTGGAAAATTCCCATTTGGTTGATGATTACAATCGACTCAATCGAGGTAGAAATTCCCAATCTGCACCATCTGCTGCTGTAACACCAATTAATCAGCCGTCAAGTAATGGTGCAACTCAAGAAGCAAAAACTAATGGATTTCAGAAACAGGAAGTATCAAGTCCACATTTGACTCTAGAGACGCAAGAACAGATTCGGCAATTATTATCTCAAGGTTACAAAATAAGTATTGAACACGTAGATGAGCGCCGTTTCCGCACAGGTTCTTGGCAAAGTTGTCTTCATAGCCACATTGATGCCGAGTCTGATGCAATCTCAAATTTGGAAGCAACTTTGGCAGAATATAGCGGTGAATATATCCGCTTGGTAGGGGTTGATCCGAAAGCCAAGCGGCGGGTTTTGGAGACAATTATTCATCGTCCGCATGGGAAAAATTAGGGGTAGATAAATGAGAAAGAGCGATCGCACTAAACCTACCAAGAGCGATCGCTTTTGTCAATTCCTAAACAACTAGAAAAAATATGCTTCTTCAATTGGATAGCTGAATCCTTACCCTTTAACTACAGGTAGGAGCGGAAGCCGAGTTCACCTGTGTTAAATCGCCAGTAAATACTGCTGTGTATTGATAAGGTGATGAACCAGTGCAATTCATCGGATTTGCATTAGCGTGACGGGGAGTCCACCATGACTGTGCTTGTACAGTCAAATTTGCGCCATTCCATGATAGGTTTTGGACAAGTAGAGAGTTAGTTTTTCCATCAGTCGGCTTTTTGGAAGTTAAAAATGTGGCATAGTCAACCTGACCATTGGCTGGATTAATCCTAGCTATAACTGCGACTTTTGGCCCGCCTCCGTAACCATAGCTAGTCAACCAACGCCCAGTTGCAAAGCGGCGAAAATCATTACCAGTCTGACTACCAGTGGAAGAGTAAACGCCATATAAAACATTACCTCCATCCCAATACAATCCGTAACCTCTACCGTCGTCATTCGTTGTTTCGTAATCAGTTCGACACCATGATTTGATACCACTATTGAAACGGATTGTCACAGGGTTTTGGTTATTAGATGAGACTTGCTGATAACCAGTATAAATGGCTGAATTTCCACTAACTACTTTGGGGCCATTTTTAGCTTTGATTGTCGCTTCACTATCATTGCAACTGAATGTTACAGGATTACCGATTGATGAATTTACCGTTTGGGCAAAAGCTGGAGGACCTTTTTGTGTGATTACTAAATCAGCAACTAATATTACAGACAAAGAGAAATATGCAAAATACTTCTGTAATTTGCGAGAATAAATCATGGTAAACATCTGCCGATAACTTGTAAGGGAAAACACCGTATTAATATAAACTCTCATCAGAAATTAGACAAGAGAAACTGTTGAAAACCCCAGATTGCAACATCTTCAGCATCAGCAAAAAGGAGATTATACTACCAAATGCCTAATATCATAAGCATGGCATTGCATGATAATAGCTGTATGTAAATCTTTCTGATCAAAGAGTATTAGTGAATAGAATAAATTGCGATTGCAGTAGTTAACAACAAATGGTTTAATGAACAAGTAGCGTTTGCTCATTCTCCATTTCCCTTGCTATAAGGTTACTTTGCCTCTGCTTTCTGCTTTGCGCCGTGGCGTACTAAATGGTTTTAGCTTCTTCACCTGATACTTATTCTGCAACAGCTTTCAGGCGGCTTAACCTGCTTTTGCGGACACGTCGCTATCATGAATACCACCTGCCATCTCATATTCGGTGCTGTTTTTGCCATACTTAAAAGCAACGCCTCTCACCATCTTATCTGTGAGATTGTTCAAGGTTTTTTCCATCTCATTAATTTTAGATTTGGAAGAGTCAATCATAGCTAAATTGATGTTGTAAACATCAAACGTAGTACGTAACTGCTCAATTGATTTAGTCAGATTTTGCAAATTGCGATTATCGCCAAAATCCATGTTTGAATCTATTGCTTTTATCCCAGCGGATCTCAATTCAGCTTTCTCTAAAATACGGGATATACGTTTTGGACGGGGCATAGATATATTCGTCTGAGAGACTTATCGCAATAGTTTGGCTTAGTAAGCCTGTTTTTTGGTTCAGTAAAATTAGTGAATAATTTTATTTTTTAAACAATTAATATATTAATCTGAGTAATTTTTCTTAATTCAGATAGAAAACCTGGTTTTTGGACGATTGGTTTAACGTTAATTATGGATGTCACGATGTTCATAGTGAATGTCGTGATGTTAATTATGGATATCACGATGTTGATGATGAATGTTGCGATATTCATCATCATGCCTGCGGTGTTGCTGATTCCATGTATGAAAATGATTTTGCATAATACCAAAATCCTTGTAGAGACGTAGCACTGCTACGTCTCTACATCCAGATTCATACTTTAATTCAGCAACGCCGAGTTTTTGGTACATACCTCGCACAGAAGGGGCAAAAAAAGGTGTACAGACAAGTCTAAAATAGCTGATTAACCAAGGTTTTACCCCACCCTAACCCTCTCCTTATAAAGGCTACCGTGTACACACAAGTCTTTTAGAGTGGAGTGGTTCCACAGACTTTTAATTCCTACAACCCTTCTTGAAAAGCAAAGCTGTTTCATTCCCTCAAAAGCTCAAAAAAGACTTGTGTTGTGAACCAAAGCCTTCGTGTTGTGAACCAAAGCCCTCGTGTGTACACCGTAGCCCCTTTTAGGAAGGAATGGGGTTTGAGGGGATAATTGAGGAAATTACTAGCTTTCTGAAGTTTCCTGAGAGAACTTCTTATGGATAGTTCTAGTGGATTCTCCATCAGCAGCTACTGTTATGAGATAGTCCATTAAACCATCTGAAAAGGGAAGACGGAGGTGGAAAGTACCATCGGGTTTGATTTTGATGGAATGGCCACCGATGTTTACGCTTGTATTTGGTTGGGTTGCTCCGTGAATAATTAACTCAGCATCTGCCACAAACCAAAAATCTTCGTGGGAACGGCTGAAAACCCGAACGTTAGGTGAACGGGCTATGAGTAACCAACGATTGCCATCAGCGATATAGCCAATTTCAACCATGTAGTCGCGATCGCTAACGGGAATGGCCACAAAGCGATCGCGTGCTACCTGTTCACATTCATACTGCTGGACAAGCTGGGGACTTTGATAACTCAAGTCAATGCCAGTTACATCGTAGAGCCGCACTACTAATTGAGAGCCACCCTGTTGTTGCAGCGCTGCGTTCTGAGTCTTGGAAATGTGCCAAGAGACATAAGCCCATTTGGGAGTGCGGGGTGTGAGCCAAATACTGCTTTCTTCTTCGCTGCTCTCTTCTTCTAAATTTACCAAGCCTATAGCTGTTTGGTTTGTTAGCGCTACATCTTCAACGGTGGGATCTGTGGGTGCAATAGTTGTTTCGTTTGTTAACGCTACATCTTCAACTATGGGATCTGGATAAACAGGACTGAAGACACGAACGATCGCGGAACGAGCTATGAACAACCAGCGTTCGCCATCAGCGAGATAGCCAATGTCAGCTATGTAATCGCGATCGCTGATGGGAATTTCCACAGAGCAATTGTCTGCTGTCTCGTCACATTCATACTGCTGGACAAACTGAGGACTTTGATAACTCAAGTCAATCCCAGTTACATCATAAAGTCGCACGACCAATTGAGAGCCACCCTGTTGGCGCAGTTCTGCTTTCTTGGTTTCCGAAATCTCCCAAGAGACATCAGCCGATGTAGAAGTATGTGGTGTGAGCAAAAGACTGCTCTCTTCTTCTACATCTACCAAGTCATTAGCTGTTTCATCCGTCATCACCACATCATCAACTATGGGATCTGGATAAATAGGACTGAAGACACGAACGATCGCAGAACGGGCGATGAACAACCAGCTATCGCCATCAGCGACATAGCCAATGTCAGCTATGTAATCGCGATCGCTGATGGGAATTTCCACAGAACAATTGTCTGCTGTCTCGTCACATTCATACTGCTGGACAAACTGAGGACTTTGATAACTCAAGTCAATCCCAGTTACATCATAAAGTCGCACTACCAATTGAGAGCCACCCTGTTGGCGCAGTTCTGCTTTCTTGGTTTCCGAAATCTCCCAAGAGACATCAGCCGATGTAGAAGTATGTGGTGTGAGCAAAATACTGCTCTCTTCTTCTACATCTACTGAGTCAATAGCTGTTTCGGCCGCAATCGGCACATTGTCAACTGTAGTATCAGTTTGTTCTTTGGCATCTGATGCAGAAATGGTAGTCCAGCCTGCAATCCCTACGCCTGCTGCCAGAGCAGCGGCAAAATCTGTAGATTCAGTTTCAACAGTACTTTCCTCAACAGTAGGCTCTGCTTGAGATTCTTCCTCTGGCAAATCGACAGTGGGTTCAGCAGCATCCGCTACCACATTAAATAAATCTTCTGGTAATTCTGGCAAATCCAGCAATGAGGATGTTTGCAACCCTGACGGTTCCAGATTCGCTGCTACTTCGCCAGATTCTGGTGAGGTTAATTCCTCTACTGAGGCTGTATCTTCACTTGAGGTAATACTTTCTAGCCAGTTTAATTCTGCCTGAAGTTCGTCGTCTATCTCATCTTCATTAACTTCTGTGTCCCAATATCCAAAATTAGATGTTACTTCTGGCACATCTGGTAATTCTGGGAGTGGGGCTGTCACCTCAGATAAAGGCAGTTCCACATCAGATGTTTCTTCTGGAATATTAGCCAGGTGAGGATAGGAAGTATTTACTACAGTTGCTGGGGCTTCTAGTTCCTCATCTATTGGCTCTTCATTAACTTCTGTGTCCCAATATCCAAAATCAGATGTTATTTCTGTCACATCTGGTAATTCTGAGAGTGGGGCTGTCACCTCAGATAAAGGCAGTTCCACATCAGATGTTTCTTCTGGAATATTAGCCAGGTGAGGATAGGAAGTATTTACTACAGCTGCTGGGGCTTCTATGTCCCATGCAATTTCATCAGAATCAGATTCGGGATTACTTGTCTCGTGATAATTACTTAGCTCAACTGTCTCATCAATTGCATTTTTATCTGTTTCTTTGTTGGTAAAGGCAGACCAGGTAGCCGCCCCGATGCCCGTTGCTAAAGCCGCACCATTGCTTAAAGCTGCGGCTCCCAAGTTGCTATTTTCTGCTCCATTAGCTGCGCTTGATGTTGTGCCTTCATAGGAATTAGAGGTGCCATTAGTTCCCTCTTGTACTAAATTTGATGTCTCTTGAGTAGCATTTTGGGGCAGGTCAGATTGTGTTTGAGCATAGATGTTGAAAGGAGTGCGCTCAGGGCTTTCTGGTTGGAACTGCGGCACTGGCTGCTCCTCAAGCATCGCTCCGTTAATAGAGGGAGCTGTGCTGGCGTTGACTGCCGCAGGTTCTCCATCTTCTTTGCTGGGTGGACGAGGATCTGATTCTAGTAATTGATCTATGCTTTCAACGGGCGCTGGGCGTTTTCCCAAAATCCACCATAGGAAGGCTCCACCTACAGTTGTAAAAAACAAAGGTAAGAGTAACCAAAATGGTGCTTCTCTATTTACAATTGGACTAGTTTGTGCAGTAGCAGGAGCCACAAATGGTTGTTCACCAAATGCAGAAGGAGTTGCACCGGCGGTAGGCGTAGCAGCAGGTGTTGTCTCGACACCGGGAGAAGCAGTGACAGCAGGTTGTAATACACTAGTTGCGATCGCTTCTGCTTCAGCAGTTCGACCTTGTTCTACAGCGTTCTCCCCTGAGGATGCAATAAAGCCGATAAATTCTACTATGCTTGAACTTGGATTTTTTTTGTAAGCGTAAACTAAAGGTTGCGAGAAGGGATATTTCTGATCATCTGGTAAGGTTTGATCTACTTGCAGAACTCGCACACCTTTCAATTTTGACACCTGATTAGCTAACACATAGCTGATGCCGTCTTCGCCCAGTTCTTTGATGATTTCTGCGGTATTATTTTCAGTTAGTTGGGTAGCATTGCCCCCTGTGGCAAATTTAGCAGTCTTGAAGGCTGGATAAGTCCGAAAAGTATTGCGAGTCTCACTTGTGTTAGGGTGATCGATTAACCGAATCTTCTCTGAAGGCCCTCCCAGTTGTGACCAATTTGTAATTTGTCCCCGGAAAATCCGGGCGAATTGCCTACTAGTCAAGTTTCCTTTGAAAGGATTATCTGCACCAACCACAATCGCAATCTTTTCACGGTGCAAGACATTTTGCTCTAGTCCTTGGGCTTTTTCTGCTGGCGTCAACCCACGCCCCATTGCTACTATGTCAATTTTGCCATCTAGCAAATCTTTCAGTGCCGTATCAGTGCCGTTAGCAGCAACTTCAACCTTTGCGCTGGGATACTGTTTTTCAAAATTTTCTTTCATGCTTTGGTTGATTGCAGCCAAGCTACTTGAACCATCAATCCTTACTGGCGTCCCATTCTGCACTGTTTGCGGCAGTGTTAAAGAGGGAGAATCAGGTTGAGATTGTGCCAGGATAGGTTCTGACACCAGTAAACTTGCTGCCATCGGGGTTGTAGCTAAGGCAACCCATAATACTAGTCTAACTATCAAAGTATCTTTTTTTTCTTGTTGCCACATAAGCCACTTATTAAAGTAAAAAATAGAAAGCCTGCCAATCCTAAATCGCGATCTTTTTAGAGATTATGCAGTAGACGCGCTAATTATACATCTGAGTTATCTTTACTTCTAAGTTCCTTTAAGCCATTTGTATTTATTTATACTTCGGTTAAGCTTGTATATCATAATAATTTATACTCTAATCGCTAGAGTCTGTTTCCTATAAAATGTTCTAATTTAGATCGCAACTTATACCAAGTTGGTAGCGTGTGGTCACAATTATGAATTATTGAATTACTAAAACTGGTAAAGTGTAGCAAATTCAATATTATTTAACAATATTATTTTCAGTAATGTTAAGTACTGAGTATCGTACTGTCTAAGGAACTTCCAACAAATAAAATATCCAATTAATAATCATTAAAATTTATATTCTGTACAAATTAGCCATAATGTATACTATGATATTTGTCCGTTTGAGGCACTTTGCATAACCCTGATTTACTCGCAACATGAACGTAGGCGTAGCCCGTCGTAGACATCGCTGAGTGCTAAACATGGCTGAATACCTAAATAGCATATAGTACTTATGTAGGATGCGTAAGTCCTAATCATTATAAAGGTGGAGTCAGAGGCAGCCGTCGGGGCTGAATCGCAATGAGATTTTTGCTAACAAGAGGCGGCAGCAAAAGATCCTAGAGCAAAAGCAACGTGGGCAAGGTTTAAGTCGATGATAATTGTTATCCTGCTGTCTCAACGTGAACAACATTGTATAAATGGAATTCGTTTCGGGCTAAACCTTCCCAATATGGCTTATCTGGATTGAATCCAGGCTGCTTAAGAATTGCCTCAAATGCCTCTTTACTCTCCCACTGACCATAATTGAACATTCGTGTTCCGTCTAGACTGCGATGAAACGTTGCTGAAATTAGCCCTGGTGAATTACTTATTGCTCGTTCAACTTCAGAAGATGTTCGCTTTACCATTTCCAGTTGATTAGCTGGTATCATGCGAAACTCTGCCAGATGAGTAATGCGATCTCCCTGAACAATTTCGACTTCTGCTGATACTGATTTGCTGGCAGAAACTTCCAACATAAGAGACTCAGGCGGAAAAAATTCATCAAACACGGTTGGAATTAGTAAACTACGGTGGTCAAATTTGGGTTGCCACTGGCTGTATGTAAAGAGGCGAACCCCATCCAAACTTTGATGTACACTGGCTGACAAAAAATAAGGATTACACTTCCAAGATTTAATTTGCTCTTGAACAATTGCCTCGACTAAACCTGACTGATGACGCTGTGCAACTGTGTATAAATCTAGTCCAACGCTCACCATATTAGATCGGTCAATTTGCACCATAATCATTCCTCAATGTTTATTAGCTTGTTTATCTGACTTGATGCTAAATGCAAACTGATAACCTGACAACTAGGTATCTAATTTATTTTTTGGAAGTCCCTTAGGCATCAGGTAAAAATAAGTTGTACAAATTGAATCTAGAATAAGCTGTGAGCTTAACTTCCCCATCAAAAATGTTCAAGTTATTTTTGCAAGGCTCCTTAACTGAACACCCATTGTTTAGCACTCAGCAGAATCTACTGAGTTTTTCAGATAACAATGACAATCTGGCTTCTCAATCAATGACTCCACCAAAGCATTCAGAGCAGTAGCAGCTAAAGCGCCACCTCCCAAAGTCCCTGCAACTGTAATAAAAGGTATCTCTTGTTGCATCAGTTGTCGTTTGGCTGCGGGAGCATGGCTAAAGCCAATGGGCATTCCAATTATTAATGCAGGCTGAATTTTCTGATTAGCGATCGCCTCACAAACTTCTACAAGGACTGAGGGAGCATAACCAACTACCAGCACACAACCCTGACTTACTTGCTGCAATTTTTCTCGCCATTTTTGATGTTGCCAAAAGGCAAGTTCTGCTTCTGTGGCAGTGGTAATATGGGGGTTATCAATCAACGTATCGATGTTACATCCCAAGTGAAGTAATCGGGTTTGATCCAAAGCAGCAGCAACCGTTTGAGTATCGACAACAATTTGACAGCTTGAAGATAAAGCTTCTCGACTAGCTGCGATCGCATCTCGACTCAATTTGACAAAGGATACTAAACTCACATCACCACAAGCTAAAACCAACTGAGAAATTAAGTGTTGTTCAATTTCCGAACGGTGAGATAAATCAGGTAGTAAGCGTTGTAGCGATTCTGTAAAAGCTTCCGAGTGCGTATGAATTTCGGCATCTAAGCCACTCCACAGGTTTTCCAATCCCCCCAACCCGGCTTGAGTTTCGACATCAAGTAACTTGAGTTGTGCCAAAACTTCCGCCTGCATAATTTGACAATGGCGATCGCGCCCCAATAATCCTTCTAATGCTGATGCAGTTTGTCGCAGTTGAGAAATTTGTTGCATCACGGCCCGATATTGCTGCTGGAGTTGTCCCATGAGATTAACCGTTGTATCCGCTTCTGGTTCCACCTCCAAAATATTGCGGATATGGTTTAGCTGAAACCCTTGTTGCTTAAGTGCGACAATCCGTTGCAACCTGAGAACATCTTTTTTGGTGTAGAGACGGTAATTGCTGTGCGATCGCACTGGTTGCGGTAGCAGCCCCAATTGATGATAATGGCGCACCATCCGCGGAGTTAAACCGCCTCCTACCAAGTGCGTTAACTGTTTAATTGTCAGTTCGCTACTTTTGATTTCCACGAATTATGATCTTAAAAAGGTTAATTGTTGCCAAAGGAGCATTGAGAAAAGGCGATCGCTCCTAATCTTGACTTTAGCTTAATTAAACTATAAGTTACTTTTATTTCGTGACCTCGCTGGGGAGTGATTTGAAGAACTGTTGCAAGGCATCTTCTGTCAAATAAGTTATGACTTTTTCTTTATATGTCAACAACGATGCATTTATGGCTTCCTGTTCGTTGACACACACTGCCACTGCTTCAAGTTTAGGCTGTGGTCTAATCAACTGATAACCAAAAGATGTAATACCTATAACTTCCCGTGCAGTCACCGATATCCTCTTTTTATTTTCATCCCAAAGGTTGCTCCATTTTAACGGAGATGCGAGGTGAAATTCAGTCAGTGCGTGAAGGCTTCCTAGCAACCATGCATCATTAGCAAGTAGTGACCAGTTTTCTGAACTCAAAATGCTACCACTTTGTTGATTAAAATCTTCGTGTAGAGTCAAGAGGTTCTTTTTCATATCCTCATCAATGCTAGGAAAGCTTTCATCTGAGGGAATTAAGACAAATTTACCATCTGCTCCTTGAGCTTTAAGTTGTAAACGTCCAACGATGGTAATACCTAAAAGTGATCCTGCCTTTGCTTTTTGATATATGGCATAAGCTACATCTATCTTTTGCGGTTGTAGAGATGAATCTGAGTAATAGGTTGAACTACAGGACTGGGCATCCTTTGTAAAATCTTCTTGGGAATTGTACATATTCAATTTGTGTTAGTACTTTTGCAACAATTCACTTTCAAAAAAGCGCTTATCTGATAAATATCAGCCTGATATTAGCATTAATTTTACGGTTATTAAAAACAGAAACATCCCTAAGCATAGTTAGATTGCACATCAACTTTGATGAATTACTCGGCACGCCACTACCCAGATTTTTGATGCAGCCACCCTTCGGCAATAATTAATTGTTTTGATTTCGCTGCGACAAAACAGATTTTCTAGATCAACGTAATATTTATTGAAGTATTAAGTATGACATATTGAAGTGCGGAATGTGGGTTACTGCACTATACGCACGTTTGGAGCATTTTTCACACTAAACCTTGACATTAACATCAATGTCAAGGTTTAGCCTGAGAGAGTCCCTGTTAATTCATCTCTCATGCTCTACCCCCAACGTTTAGGCCAATTCACCAGAGAACACGCAGATACCTTAGCAGCCCTTCTTTGTGGGTTACTGCTATTTCTCGGATGGTTTGCCTTGCATCTCGGTTGGTTGGGATTGGCGTTACTGCTGCTACCTGCTGCTTATGTAATTGGTGGTTACGAAAGTGCGCGAGAGGGATTGACTACCCTTTTCAAAGAAAAAGAACTCGATGTAGATTTGCTGATGATTGTGGCGGCTATTGGTGCTGCTAGTCTCGGCTTATGGCGAAGAGAATATCATCTAATTATTGATGGGGCAATTTTGATTCTGATCTTTGCCATCAGTGGCGCATTAGAAGGCTATGCAATGGCGCGAACTGAGCGGAGTATCAGGAGTTTGATGAGTTTGACACCAGATACAGCAAGGGTTTTACTTCAAGGGAAGGAAGAGGAAATTCCTATCACTCAGCTAAAAGTCGGTGATGAAATTGTCGTCAAACCTGGAGAGCTAATTCCTACTGATGGGATAATTTTATCTGGTTACAGTACTCTCAATCAAGCTGCGATTACAGGCGAGTCTTTACCTGTAGAGAAAACAGTGGGCGCAGAAGTATTTGCTGGCACACTCAACGGCTATGGTGCATTGCAGATTAAGGTACACAAACCAGCCCAAAGTAGTTTGATTCAACGGGTGATTCGTTTGGTAGAACAGGCGCAAACAGAAGCACCACCTTCGCAAGAGTTTATTGATCGCTTTGAGAAAGGATATGCCAAAGTCATTGTAGTAGCCGGGATATTACTAGCAACTTTACCGCCGTTTCTTTGGGGTTGGGATTGGGAAACGACGATTTATCGCGCTCTTACCTTCCTAGTGGTTGCCTCTCCCTGTGCGCTGATGGCTGCAATTATGCCCACACTGCTTTCGGGAATCGCCAATGGTGCAAGACAGGGGATTTTGTTTAAGAATGGGGCGCAGTTGGAGAAGATTGGCAAAGTCCGAGCGATCGCATTTGATAAAACTGGTACTCTAACAACAGGACAGGTGCAGGTATTTCAGATAATTCCAGTTAGTGAATACACTCAAGTAGATGTATTAAAAGCCGCTGCTAATGTGGAATCATCTTCAGAGCATCCTATCGGTAAGGCAATTGTGCAAGCAGCTGGTGATTTAGATTGGGTTGGTGCAGTTCAAGTGCAAGCTATACCTGGCCAGGGAATTGTAGGAATCGCGCAAGAACAACAGGTAATTGTGGGGAATGCCGTTTTTGTGCAAAAGTATGTAATAAATTTACCTGAAGAATTGCGAGAAATGGCTCAATCTTTGGAGCAAGAAGGTAAAACTGTGGTTTGGGTAGCACGGGGAACAGAAGTGATGGGTATAATTGCGATCGCAGATGAGGTAAGAGCGGAAGCAGCCACAACTATTACCCGGTTAAAGAAACTGGGAGTTGAACAAATTGTCATGTTAACCGGGGATAATCAGGAAACTGCTCACACTGTCGCCAAAGCAGTAGGAATTGATCAGGTATATGCTCAACTTCTACCAGAAGATAAGCTTGATGTTATTCGCCGTCTACAGCAACAATATCAAACAGTTGCAATGGTAGGCGATGGCATAAATGATGCACCAGCCCTAGCCCAAGCATCTGTAGGTATAGCGATGGGAGTATCTGGTAGCGATGTGGCATTAGAAACCGCAGATATAGTACTGATGGCAGACAGGTTAGAAAAAATTGCTGTAGCGATACATTTGGGTAGGCGATCGCAAGCCATAGTAAAACAGAATATAGTCGTAGCGTTGGGTTTCATTATGTTGCTTTTGGTGGGCAACTTTCTAGGAAATATTAACCTACCCATTGGCGTTATTGGGCATGAAGGTTCTACAGTGTTAGTTACCCTGAGTGGTCTGAGATTACTGAAATAAAGCATTTTTCTCTTTTCTCTGTGTTCTCTGCTCCTCTTTGGCAGCCAGCCTAGCGTCTACATTAAAATTTGAACGTGACAGAGTTCCAAATCTCATTAATGAGTATCAAAAGCTCATTAGCAGTCTCAGCATCATGGCACAATGCTGCACATATCCCTAAAACTTTTTTAATGGCAATAGATAGTAAAAAATAACCCCCCTAAAAAAAGGGGGGTTGGGGGGATCTTCACTCGATAAACAAGCTAACCGAACTGTATTTAAACGACAGAGAGAAATTAATTACGAATTACGAATTAATCCTCAGCTTTTGCTGAATACGCAACATTTTTACCATCCAATGAACCTGCTTCTGTTTGCAGTTCTTGATGACGATTTGGTTTGAGAAAGCGCTCTGTCGTCGTCTTAATCACGATATACAAAATTGGCACTACAAACAAACTCAAAAAAGTTGCAATTAACATTCCGCCAAATACTGTTGTTCCTAAAGATTGACGACTCCCAGCACCAGCACCTGTAGCAATAGCCAAGGGGAAAATCCCCAAAAGTGTAGAAAATGCAGTCATCAAAATTGGACGTAAGCGCTCTTGTGAAGCTTCAATTACTGCTTTAGTAATCGAACGCCCTTCTTCTCGTAATTGATTAGCAAATTCCACAATCAAAATTGCGTTTTTACTAGCCAAACCAATTAACATTACTAGACCAATTTGACAGTAAACATCATTAGCAAAACCCCGCAGTGATTGAGCTACCAGCGCTCCAAAGATAGCTAAGGGAACTGATAACAGAATGATAAAGGGGTCAATGTAGTTCTCGTATTGAGCAGCTAGTACCAAAAACACAAAGATTATTCCTAATCCAAAGATCAGGGGTGCTAAACCACCAGAATCTATTTCTTCTAATGCAGTGCCTGACCATTCGTAGCCATAACCTGCTGGCAAAACTTCTTTAGCAACTTGTTCCATTGCTTTAATTGCGTCTCCAGAACTAGAACCAGGAGCGGCGGCACCATTAATCTCAATTGAGCGGAAGAGATTGTAGTGATTTATTGTTTGCGCTCCTACCGTCGGAGTAACTGTGACTAAGTTACTCAAAGGAATCATTTGATTCTTTTGAGAACGAACGTATAGTTTACCAATATCTTTGGGATTGGAACGAAACTGTTGATCTGCCTGGATATATACGCGGTAATTGCGCTGCTGGAGATTGAAATCATTTACATATTGCGATCCCAAAGAAGTTTGTAAGGTACTGAAGATATCATCTATAGAAACTTGCAATGAATTGGCTTTATTACGGTCTACTTCTACAAGCAATTGTGGTGTATCTGCGGCAAAGGTGCTAAATACAGCTTGTAATCCAGGTGTTTGATTGGCGCGACCAAGCAACTTACCCATCGACTCTACTAGATTTTGTAAGCCACTGTTACCTCTGCGGTCTTGTAGTTGAAAGACAAAGCCGCCAAAGTTACCTAAACCCTGAATTGGTGGCGGGTTCACAGGAAAAACTCTAGCTTCTGGGATTGCTAACAACTTCCCTTGCAATTTGCCAATAATCGCCTGTACTGATTGATCGGGTCTTGAGCGTTCTGCCCAAGGTTTTAAAGTTGTAAATATAATGCCGCTATTGGCAGTGCTACCACTAAAACCAAATCCTCCTACTGCAAAAGTCCCTAGCACTTCTGGAAGTGGCAGGATTTCTTTTTCTACTTGTGCCATAACATCGCTGGTATATTGCAGCGAAACGCCTTGCGGCCCTTGGATAATTGTAATGAAATAGCCTTCGTCTTCATCGGGTAGAAAGGCTGTCGGTACTGTGGTGTATAGCCAAGCAGTCATACCTAAAGAAACGATAAATAGTCCAATGACGATGCTTTTGAATCGTACCATCAAGGTAAGCGATCGCTCATAACTTGACCTTACCCATTCTAGGAATCGATTAACCAAGTTAAACAACCAGCCAATCCACCTGGGAGGTCTTTGTCGTTGACGCAGCAGCACGCCACACAAAGAAGGTGTTAGGGTCAAAGCCAAAAAAGTCGAAATCGCAATGGAGAAAGCGATCGTCAGCGCAAATTGCCGATAAAGTGCGCCTGTAGTTCCCGGAAAAAACGCCACTGGCACAAACACCGCCATCAACACTAATGAAGTGGCAATAACTGCGCCAAACAGTTCCCTCATTGATTCACTTGCGGCTCGACGAGGATTTACGCCTTTATCCTGAATAAAACGGCTGATTTGCTCCACCACCACGATCGCATCGTCTACCACCATCCCCGATGCTAAAGTTAGACCAAACAAAGTCAAACTATTAATCGAAAAGTTAAAAACTTTGATGAAAACAAATGTCCCAATTAGTGCTAGAGGAATAGTCAGTGCGGGAATTAAAGTGGTTCGCCAATCCTGCAAAAACACAAAAATTACAATCACCACCAACACCACCGCTGCAATCAGAGTCTTGACCACTTCTGACATCGACTCTTCTACAAACGATGTTGTGTCAAAAGCTACCTGATATTGCATCCCTGGCGGAAAACTCGGAGCCAATCGCGCTATTTCGGCTTTGACTCCTTTAGCCACATCTAAAGCATTACTGCCAGGAACCTGATAAATCCCTAAACCGACAGCATCGTTGCCCCGAAACCGCAGAAATGTATTGTAGTTTTCTGCACCCAGTTCGGCTCTACCGACATCTTTGAGCTTAACTAATGTGCCATCCTCTTGAGTTCTGAGGACAATTTCTTCAAATTCTGATGGTTCTGCTAATCGACTGGCAGCACGCACATCAAGTTGATATCTTTGTCCTTCAGGAGCCGGTTCTTGTCCAATTCTCCCTGCACCAACTTGCAAATTTTGTTCAGATAAAGCATTCGCTACATCCTGAGTCGTTAGTCCTCGACTAGCAAGGCGACCCGGATCTAACCACAAACGCATTGCGTAGCGGCGTTCACCAAAAATTTGAGCGTTGCTCACACCTTTGACTCTTTTTAAAGCATCCGCTAAATAAAGATCGGCATAGTTGCTTAAGAATATATTGTCGTACTGATTATTTTCAGCGAATAAACCGATTGCTAAGAGAATGTTACTAGATTCTTTAGATACCCGCACTCCCGTGCGCTGCACAGAATCTGGTAGTTGTGGTTGAGCAACAGAAACACGATTTTGCACATCCACAGCCGCAATATCTTTATCCCGCGATGAATCAAAGGTGGCTGTAATGGTACTAGTACCATCGTTACTGCTGCTAGAAGTGAGATATCTTAGTCCCTCAATCCCGTTGATTTGCCTTTCTAAGATATTCGTCACCCCACTTTCTACAACTTCTGCACTAGCTCCGCTGTAGTTGGAAGTTACACTAATTTGGGTGGGACTAATTTCTGGGAACCTAGCGATCGGCAGTGTGGGAATACTGATTAATCCTATTAAAAGGATAACGATCGCACAGACCGACGCAAAGATTGGCCGCTTAATAAAAAAGTCAACAAACATAGGTTAAAAATTTGGGCATTGGGGATTGGGCATGGGGCATTGGGGATTGGGCATTGGGGATTGGGCATGGGGCATGGGGCTGGAAATTCTCCTTATCTCCCTCTGCTCCCCCTGCTCCCTCATCTCGCTCATCTCCCATCTTCAACTAAGGCTTCCGACTACCCACTTGTTCTGGTGCAGGGGTAATGGGAGCGCCATTACTTAGGTTGAGAATACCGGAAACAACTATTTTGTCTCCAGCCTTGAGTCCTTCGATAACTTGATAATTATTTCCCTCAATAACTCCCAATTTCACAGGTTTTTGTTGAGCTACTAAAGATGGCGCTCCAGGTTTAGAGTTTTCTGCTGGTGCTTGAGCCACAAACACAAAAGTCTCTCCACCCAAACGAGATATTGCTGTAACTGGAATTAAGATTCCTGGACGTTGGTTCCAAATCACTTTGGTTTGAACTGTCTGGCGATTGACCAATTGATTTCTAGAGTTACCAAAGTTGGCTTTAACTAAAACCGTTTGCGAATCTGAATTTGCATTTGGAGAGATAAAATTCACCTTACCCCTTGCCGTGGGTTGACCTTGGGCGTTCAGCATTTGCACTGGTAATCCCAAGCGTAGCTTTTTAGCTTCTTCTAAGGGAACAGAAATATTCAGTTCTAAAGAGTCATTTCTAGTCAGTGTAGTTAGCTGGTCTGCTTGTTGCACATAATCTCCCACCTTTGCTGGAATATCACCAACAATACCAGTGAAAGGAGCTAGGACTTTTGTATATTGCAGTTGAACTTGGGCAGATTTGACTTGGGCTGCTGCTTGAGTTACTTGCGATCGCGCTTGGGCAATTTCTTCGGGGCGGGAACCATTTTCTAGTTGCCTTACGTTTTGTCTCTGTTGTTCCAGGGCACCAGCTAGCTCATTGATACTAGAATTTCTGCTTTGGCGGAGTTGATCTAGGCGTCTCTGGGCTACGACAAGGGCAGCTTCAGCACTTTCCTGTTCTTTAACATATCCTTCTAAGGTATCTTGGGAAACTGCACCCTCTTTTCTCAATTGTGCGTATCGCTTGGCTCGTGATTGTGCTAGTTCCACATCAGATTTAGCTGACTGAATTTGAGCCTCAGCCTGAGCAATTCCTTCTAGTTGCGATCCCGATTGGGCATCTCTAAAGCGAGCTTGTGCTTGGGTTAGCTGTGCTCTAGCTTGGGCAACTTCTTCTTGTCTTGTTCCGGCTTTGAGTTCAGCAAGCCTTGCTTGGGCTTGTTCTAGTCCGGCTTTGGCTTGTAATAATTGAGCTTGGACATCATCACTTTGCAGGCTAAGAATGACTTGCCCTTGTTGAACACGGTTGCCCTCTTGGATGAAAATCTGGGTAACTCGTCCGTCAACCTGTGGTCTAATGATTGCCGAACGTGGAGCCTCTAAGGAGCCAATAAACTCCGAACTTTCCTGGACAGTTTCGGTTTGCACAGTTGCTAATTTGACGGGGATTGCCATAGGTTGACCAGATGCTGCCCCACCTGGCGGTGCATCGTTAGCACTACTAGTTTGCCACCAGCGCCAACCAAAACCACCACCTGCGATCAACAGGAAAATTCCCAACAGCAAAGCCCAAGGCCGTTTTTGAGGTGGTTTAGGCGATCGCTCTAGTTTTGGGGGAGACTCTTGACTAGAATCAGTGACAGCAGGCTGCTCTATTTCAACGGGCAGGGGAGAATCAGGGAACTCAGAATGGGACATCTTCGGTTTCTCGTCTTGTGGATTTAGACTTGGGCAATCTACTTTTCGCTAAGAAAGAATTGTTTGAATAGTTTTTTAACCCTTTTTTCTTGATGTTGGTGACAAATATATATTTGGCTATTTGGGCGATCGCTCATGTTGTCTAGCACCTGAAACGTACAAATATCGTTCAGGACATTATGGTTATTTTGTACAATTAGTTAGCTCCTATCAATTTTTTAAAGTGTAATTTATAAAACTTTTTTAGTAAGTACAAACCCAATACCTTAACTCAGGGAGAAAACACAGTGCAGCAACACGAGCAATTTCTCGCGTTGTATCTCCAGTTAAATCTGCTGTTGCAAACACCTTAGTTACCGCCTTTATCAAGCGCACACGAGTTTGTGCCGTCCTTGATGCTGAGTTTTCCATAAGCGTTTGCAAGTGCTTGCTTGCATTATAACCACATCAAAGACAAGGTTAATATAAGTTACAAATGAGTTTATCGCTCTTAAGCCGTAGCGAATACTGATCTTAGGGAGGAGAAGAATATGGAGCGATGCCAACTCTTAGAAAGGCTTATCTGCAACACTCTACGCGTAGTTTGCTTCTCTGTAGGAGTACGCCAACGCTGTTAATTCAGCTTTATTAAGCAAGGTTGCATGTTTCATCGAATTATCCTCATCAAGAACAACGTGCAATCAATCATTGTTCTCTAGATTCCTATTTTTGAGCAGTCTCAACTTCCTACACTTAGGTCATCCGATCGGTTGACTTTTAACTCACCCATTTGGGTGATTTAATTTTTCATAATTATGCTTTTATCTTGGCACTAGCTTATGTTCACTAATTAAGAGAGCATCCTAATTTTTGTAAGAAAAACTAGTATAGCGCGTACTAGTCTCCAGCCCTCTTCAACCATCCACAACTGATTTCTTGGAATTCAATTTTGGCAAGACACCCACAGATGATTTTCGGTTAGCAACAACATGAAAAAGCAGCCCTTCATACCGATCAAGTGCTTGCTCCAAGGAATAGTTTTCTTCGGCAAACTGTCTTCCTGTGTTACCTAGCCTTGTCCCTAAAGTCGGATTAGCATATAAATCATGCACCGCAGCAGCCATTGCATTGGGCGATTCTGGCTCAACAATTATCCCACCACCACTGAGTTTGATTGCTTTTGCAGCAGTACCATTAGCAGGAACTGAACCCACAATCGGGCGACCACTTGCCAAGAGTAGTGGGATTTTTGAAGGCATATTGAACGAAATCACATTGCGCTTTTGCACAATCAATCCTACATCAGATGCTGCTAGCATTTCGGGTAGTTTTTCTCGCGGCTGCAACGGTAGCAGCAAAACATTATCTGCTCCATTTAAAAGACAATATTCCTGCAACCTTTGCAATGCTATTGATTCGCCAACGATGACAAAGACAATATCCCTGATATGACGTAAGGAAACTGCTGCTTCTATTACTGTTTCTAAACCTTGTGTTAGAGCAATGTTGCCCGAATAAAGTACTATAAATTTTCCATTAAGTTGATGGCTGGATATCCAGGAGTTCTTGTGTTTCGGTAAAGGGTGGATAAAATTTACATTCACCCAATTGGGAATACAAACAATTTTATTAATAGGTACTCCCTTATTCACTAAATTCTCACGAAACCCATCGGCGATGACACTAATAGTGTGTGCAGTCCGATATGCAAATTTTTCTAGGGCTGCAAGAATTCGGATCATCGACTTGTTCTTCAATAACCCAATACGTACCGCAGCTTCTGGTAAAATATCTTGCACATTTAGAACTACTGGGCAGTTGTATAACCAACCAAATATTGTTGCTGGTAAAGTACCTAAAAGAGGCGGGACTGTTAATATAATCACATCAGGGCGTCCACCTTTAAAGGCTTGGGGTAAGCTCGTAAACACAAAACTCAACTCTAGTAATAGCCGATCTACGAGATTAGGTTTAGACTTAATTCGGAGATAACTTCGTTGAATGGTGACACCATTTGTTTGTTCAGTGACGTACCACTTACCTCGATACTCATCGTAAATTTTGCGTTCAGGATAGTTAGGCATTCCGGTAATCACCCGCACTTCATGTCCTCGCTTTACTAGTCCTTCTGCCAATTCAGTCATTAATGGAGCAATTCCAATCGGCTCTGGATGATAGTTGTAGGAATATATCAGAATGTGCATGGGCTATTATTTATATATTTGGTGAAGACAGCCTGAGATAAGCGCATTTATTGCTAATTTCAGTAGGGTCTGCTACTTTAATTATTTAATTTATGATTAATTATGATTTTAAAAAATCATAATTGCGATAAGTAGTGCTTAGGAATTTTAGAGGTGGATTTTAACAGTTATTAATTGTTATTTATTATTTTTTTTGCTAGGATTAAATCCCTCAGCTACGCTGTCAAAAGTTACCAGTGTTAACTAATAACTTTTGACTGTTCAATTATTTAATTTTTCTAACATATATATAGTAATAATTATTCGCTTATTTAAAAGCGAATTTAATCATTAAATTTACACTTAAAGGATTGTAACATGATATTTAATATCATGCATATAACCCACATTCCGCCTTGTAAACTGGCACATGAAGTATTTTTAACCAAGTAATCAGTATTCCATTCATGGGTGAACATCCGATTTTTTTCAGTAGTTCAAAGGCACTTAGTTTTTAACATTACTGTCTAGTACGCCACGGCGGAAATAGAGCAACCATTTCAAATCCCTAAAAAGATGATTCCATAATACTTTTGACTTTTGACTTTTGACTTTTGACTTTTGACTTCCACCTTGCGGTACTAGTGTCTTGAGTAGCTTCGTGTTTGAAGCTGTGACTGCAAAAAACTGCAATGCATCGCAACGTCAACTTGAAATCAACAGCTTTATCTCGCTTATTAGCACCACCAAACCTACGCAACACGAAAATAAATTAGCACTGATCACTGTGGTAAGGGTGGTTTTAGCGAAAATATTTTTGATTATAATCGCTCGAATACTCGTGTTTATAAGTATTCGAGCGATCGCAAACTGGTTAGGTTGGATGATAGACTTACCAGTTCACTGAACTATTGGGGCTAGAATAGAGATTCATTAAACTAAATTTGGCAACCTCTGACTAGGAAGCCCTACTTTCTAGCAAGAGGCTTGCTTTTTCTTCAAAGTTGAGCCTATACCCAACACCCCAAATGCCAGTAAACCCAGCAGAGAAGCAGGTTCAGGGATTTGGTATACATGAATAGAACCAGAATTTTGATCTAATGTTATTGATGTTCCCTGTTGATCGACATCCTGACGTAAGAATAAAGAGTCGCCAACCGTTCCAGAAAAGAAGTATTCTCCGATGACACCCGTTCCTCCTCCCACATTCAGGGAACCAAACAAGGACTGAGTGGAAGTATCAAAGTTGAAAGCGAAGAAATCAGATTCTGACACCCCAGCAGTAACGGTGTTATAAGTTCCGAGAGGATTATTAGATGGGTCTGAGAAAGAGACATTCAAAGATTGTAAAGAGTTAGTGACTCCACTACCACTTTCTGAAATAATTGTAGGTGCTGTAGTCTCGTCGTAGCTGAATGAACCTGTTGCTGAATAACCAGCATTACCTAGCCAGTCAAATTTGAAATCAATAGCTTGAGCGGGATTGTTAGCACCAGTAGCGATCGCAACAGTCAAAGCAGCACTAGTTGCTGTTATTGTGGCGATTTTGGCGAAAATATTTTTCATTATCATAACTCCAAAGTTAATTGAAATGATGCAGATATCAATGCATCAAACAACCTAACTTTATGATGGAAATATGTATAAGTAAATACTGCATTAAACAGCGCTAGCAAATGTAATAGATCAATGAAGAAAAACTCTTTTTTGATGAAGTTTTGGAAAAAATGCCACGTCTACCTAAGAGGATGTTTGAAAAGTCCTTTTGTTGGTATCAAAAGTTTTAGATCCCTCTAAATCTCCCGATAAATTGGGAGACTTTGATTCCGGTTCCCCCCTTAAAAAGCTACGGTGTATACACAAGTACCAGTTTTATCCCAAGCCTACTAGGATAAGCCAGAAACCCCTCATGTAGAGACGCGATAAATCGCGTCTGATTTATCGCGTCTAAAAAACTGACACGTTAGAGAGACAAGGGTAAATCGCCGTCTCTACAGATGAATGTACTCGTCAATTTCCCTTTAGTAACCTAAAAATCACGAGCGATCGCCTGATGATAACTGATAAAGTTGAGCTACGCAAAGTTGAAAACAGTGACCTATGCCTGCGTTTCTATTAGAAGTTGGTACAGAAGAATTACCTGCGAGCTTTCTCAGTGATGCCTTAATACAGTGGCAAGAGCGGATTCCCCAAAGTTTGGAAGCAAACAGCTTTCAGGGTGAAAGTGTCCAGGTGTACGGTACTCCCCGGCGTTTGGCGGTATTGATTAAAGGTTTACCATCCCAGCAAGCAGACCGAGAAGAAGAAATTAAAGGGCCCCCTGCCCAAGCCGCCTTTAAAGATGGTCAGCCAACTCCTGCTGCTATCGGCTTTGCCAAAAAGCAAGGTGTGGAAATAGATGCACTCTTCCTTCGCCCCACTGACAAAGGGGAATTTGTCTTTGTGCAAAAAAGAATTCCCGGTCGTCCTGTGGCAGAAATTTTGACAGAACTTGTTCCCCAATGGATTTGGGGTTTAGAAGGTAAGCGGTTGATGCGTTGGGGAAATGGAGATGCGAGGTTTTCCCGGCCGATTCGCTGGCTGGTAGCTTTGTTAGATCAAACGGTGCTACCTCTAGAATTAGTAAATGGTTCTAAAATGATTCAGAGCGATCGCATTTCTCAAGGTCATCGGGTCTTGCATCCTGAACCTGTGACAATTGCTCAAGCTACTGATTATGTTACCGCTCTCAAGGCTGCCTATGTCACCGTTGATCCCGAAGAACGGGCAAATATTATCAAAGAGCAAGTAAAGGCAGTAGCAGACAATTTAGGTGGGTATACAGTAATTTACCCTGATTTATTAGAGGAAGTAACCAACCTTGTAGAATATCCTTCTACAGTTGTTGGTAAATTTGAACCAGAATTTTTAGAATTACCAACTGAGGTAATTACTGAAGTCATGGTTACTCATCAGCGTTATTTCCCTGTATTCAAACAAGATAGTTCTGAACAAG
Source organism: Chroococcales cyanobacterium (assembly GCA_038259325.1). Lineage (GTDB taxonomy): Bacteria > Cyanobacteriota > Cyanobacteriia > Cyanobacteriales > Nostocaceae > Nostoc. The sequence goes on from JBBSOX010000001.1 coordinate 146,295, forward strand.
AATTATTGCCCAATTTCATCACCATTTCTAATGCTGATCCCAAGAAATCAGATATTGTTGCCGTCGGGAACGAAAGGGTAATTCGTGCCAGATTAGCTGATGGCAGATTTTTCTACGAAGCTGATTTAACTAAACCAATAGATAGCTTTTTACCACAATTAGAAAAAGTCACTTTCCAAGAAGAATTGGGTTCGGTGCGTACCAAAGTAGATAGAGTAGTTAAGATTGCCGAGCAAATAACCACCCAATTAGAATTAGCGGAAAATCAAAGCCAAAAAATTCAACGTGCCGCTTTATTATGTAAAGCAGATTTGGTTAGCCAAATGGTGTATGAATTCCCCGAATTGCAAGGCATTATGGGAGAAAAATATGCCTTAGCCAGTGGTGAAGATGCCGAAGTAGCGAAGGCAATTTATCAACATTACTTGCCTACAGGAGCCAGTGATAATTTCCCCGAAACCCTCACAGGTCAAATTGTCGCTTTGGCAGATAGATTAGATACTTTAGTAAGTATCTTTGGTTTAGGTTTAATCCCCTCTGGTTCCTCTGATCCTTTTGCTTTGCGTCGGGCTGCTAATGCTGTAGTTAAAATTACTTGGTTTTATAATTTACCGATAAATTTAGATAGTTTATTGGCGCAAATAGCAACAGATTTTGCCGCGAAATATCAGAAAGATCAGGTATCATTAACCGCAGCGTTACAAGAGTTTTTCTTACAACGCATCCGCACCTTATTGCAAGAAGAAAAACAGATTGATTACGACTTGGTAAATGCAGTTTTGGGAGAAAATGACCCAGAATACACAGAACGGGCGTTAAGGGATTTGTTAGATGTCCGCGATCGCGCCTTATACTTACAACAAATCCGCAACGACAGTACCTTAGATAACATCTACGAAACTGTTAACCGTTCCACACGATTAGCCGCCCAAGGTGATTTGGATACAAAGCAGCTAGAACCAACAACCGTAGTTCGTCAAGAACTATTCCAAAAGCCCTCTGAGGCAGCTTTGTATAATGCCTTAATCGAATCAGTACCACAAACTCAAGCAGCACAGCAGACACGGAATTATCAACTGTTAATAGCAGCACTAGCCAAAATTGCTCCGACAGTTAGTAACTTCTTTGATGGCCCAGATAGCGTTTTAGTTATGGACTCCGATCCAGAAGTTAAACGTAATCGATTACACTTACTGGGATTAGTTCGCAATCATGCTCGTGTTTTAGCTGACTTTGGTGCGATCGTCAAAAATCTGTAGCGTAGGTCAACAAAAAGTTGTGTAATTTTTGCAAAGAAGCGCTAATATAGGGAGTGCTTAACCAGGGACTCTGCTGCAATCTATGCCTAGAGCTACTGTAATTGGATTGGGAAAGTCCGGTGTTGCTGCGGCGAGATTGTTGAAAGGAGAAGGTTGGGAGGTGGAGCTAAGTGATAGCAACACCTCCGAAACCCTCCTACAACAACAACAAGAACTCGCTGCCGAGCAAATAACCGTAAAACTAGGCCAATCCCTAGAATTGAATGGTGCTAATTTACCCCAATTAATAGTTGTTAGTCCTGGCGTGCCTTGGGATATTCCCGTATTAATCAAGGCACGCCAATTAGGTATTGAAACCATTGGGGAAATGGAACTCGCTTGGCGAAATTTGCAATCGCTACCTTGGGTAGGAATTACTGGTACGAATGGTAAAACTACTACCACAGCTTTAATTGCTGCCATTTTCCAAGCAGCGGGTTTAAATGCACCTGCCTGCGGTAATATTGGCTACGCCGCTTGTGATGTTGCCCTATCTGATAGGGGACAGGGGACAGGGGCTAGGGGACAGGGGGATAGGGAAAAAGGAGAGGAAAATGCGATCCAAAATCCAAAATCTAAAATCCAAAATTCTATTGATTGGGTGATTGCAGAAGTTAGCAGCTATCAAATAGAATCTTCCAGTTGTCTTGCACCACGCATCGGTGTTTGGACGACTTTTACACCGGATCATCTGAGTCGCCATAAGACTTTAGAGAATTATTACAACATCAAAGCCAAGCTGTTACGTCAGTCCGAGTTGCAAGTGTTCAATGGCGATGATGCCTACTTGAGGCAGCAAGGTTTAAGTGCTTGGCCTGATGCCTATTGGACAAGTGTAAAAGGAAAAGATTTCCTGATTAGCGAAAAAGGCTTTTACATCGAGAACGACTGGGTTGTGGAGAAATTGACTGCAACCTCTATACCAGAACCGATTGTGAAAGTATCTACTTTGCGGATGGTGGGAGAACATAACCAACAAAATCTCTTGATGGCAGTAGCAACGGCACGATTAGCGGGAATTGATCGTGATGCGATCGCACGTGCTATTGTTGAATTCCCCGGTGTTGCTCATCGTTTGGAGCATATCTGCACTTGGGAAGGTATTGATTTCATTAACGACAGCAAAGCTACTAACTACGATGCTGCCGAAGTTGGTTTAGCATCTGTGAAAACTCCAGCGATTTTAATTGCTGGTGGAGAAGCTAAAGCAGGTGATGATACTGGCTGGCTAGCACAAATTCAAACCAAAGCTGCTGCTGTGTTATTGATTGGCTCTGCTGCACCCACATTTGCCCAACGTCTCCAAGAAGTAGGGTATTATTCTTACCACATTGTGGAAACTATGGAAAGGGCAGTTCCTAGAGCAGCGGAATTAGCTAAGGAGTATGAAGCGCCTGTGGTGTTGCTATCTCCAGCTTGTGCGAGTTTCGATCAGTACCCGAATTTTGAGGTGCGGGGCGATCGTTTCCGTCAGTTGTGCCTTGCTTGGGCGGGAGAAGGGAAGCTTCAATACAACTCGATTCTTTCATCTTCTCTGCCTTAATTCATTTACTGTGTGACTTGCAGCTACACAGTGAATGAGTTATGTAACCTAAAAGTGCGGTGCGATCGCATTTTACATAGACTTAAATTTCTAGAAGGATTGTTTAGATCTAATTTAGTGGTTTCTTATAATCGTGTTTTGATGTAGTTTGTAACTTCAACCTCATGAGCGATGCTTGTAGGTTTAGGAATAGGTAAACCATCTTCTAGCATTCCTTCTATATGAAATTCAATAGCTTCTACAATCATCTGCTTGACTTCTTCTAAGGTTGCACCTGTAGTTACACAACCTGGTAAATCAGGGACATAAGCAGAGTAATTACTATCCGCCTTTTCAATCACCACTACGTAATGCATTGCCATTCTCCTTATAACTGTGCTTGCCTCCAAATACTACTGAGAGTACCAGGGGCTAAGTCGTCAGACAATTTACCTGGAACTGTAACTAAACCTGGCTTATCTGGATGCTTAAACTGTCGATGACTACCTTTAGTTCTATCAAGATACCAACCATCAGCTTCCACTCGCTTGATCACATCACGTACTTTCATATTACTACTTATCTCTACAGGGAAAATTTCTGTTACAGATAGAGTGCCTTATTGAAAAAGCAAAGTAAACACAATTAATTATGTCGTGGGTTTCAGCATTGCTAAGTAGAGGGACAAAAACATTTCTCATGAATCGAGTGGCTCAAAATGAAATGCTAAAGTTAATAATCAAGCTTTTCTAGAGCTACATTCTCTCTCCCAGATAAAATTTATATATGAACGCTACACAAGAAAAACTAAAAGTTCAGCTTGAACAGGCAATAGTTGCGGCTTTTGGCGCTGATTTTGCGGGAGTAGATCCAATTTTGGTTTCTGCTAGCAATCCTAAATTTGGTGATTATCAGGCGAATGTGGCTTTATCCTTGAGTAAAAAGTTAGGATTGCAACCAAGAGCGATCGCAGGTGCGATCGTTGAGAAACTAGATGTATCCGAAATCTGCGAACCACCGGAAATCGCTGGGCCAGGATTTATCAATCTGAAACTGAAAACGGCATACTTAGAAGCACAACTAAACGCGATTCAAACTGATCCCAGGCTAGGAGTTCCAGCCGCGAAAACGCCGAAACGGGAAATTGTGGATTTTTCCAGTCCAAATATTGCCAAAGAAATGCACGTTGGACACTTGCGTTCTACGATTATTGGTGATTCCATCGCCCGAATTTTAGAATTTCAAGGACACGATGTGCTGCGGTTAAATCATGTGGGCGATTGGGGTACGCAGTTTGGCATGTTAATAGCCTATCTGCGGGAAGTTTACCCAGACGCGCTTACCACTGCTAATGCTTTAGATATTGGTGATTTAGTCTCTTTTTACCGCAAAGCCAAACAACGCTTTGATACAGATGCAGCTTTTCAAGAAACAGCACGGCAAGAAGTCGTCAGATTACAAGCAGGTGCAGAAGATACACTTCATGCTTGGAAACTGCTGTGTGAACAGTCACGGCAGGAGTTTCAAATAATTTATGAGTTGCTGGATATCAAGTTAACTGAACGGGGCGAATCTTTCTACAACCCCTTGTTACCAGAAGTTGTGGAAGATTTAGAAAAATCTGGGTTACTGGTAGAAAATCAGGGGGCAAAATGCGTTTTTCTGGAAGGGTTTACAAATAGAGAAGGTGAACCTTTACCCTTGATTGTACAAAAATCAGATGGCGGTTATAACTACGCCACAACAGATTTAGCATCCCTGCGCTACCGAATTCAGCAAGATCAAGCAAAGCGGATAGTTTATGTAACAGATGCTGGACAAGGAAACCACTTTGCCCAATTTTTCCAGGTGGCACGCAAAGCTGGATGGATTCCCGATGATGTGGAATTAGTGCATGTACCCTTTGGGTTGGTGTTAGGAGAAGACGGGAAGAAATTCAAAACTCGTTCTGGGGATACTGTGCGGTTGCGGGATTTATTAGATGAAGCTGTTTCTCGTGCCAATGCTGACCTAAAAGCCAGATTACAAGAAGAAGAACGCCAAGAAACGGAAGAATTTATTAATGAAGTTGCTAGGGTAGTTGGGATCAGTGCAGTTAAATATGCAGACTTGAGCCAAAACCGCACCAGTAACTACATTTTCAGCTACGACAAAATGCTGGATTTCAAAGGTAATACTGCGCCCTATATGTTGTATGCTTATGCGCGGATTCAGGGGATTAGCCGCAAGGGTGACATTAACTTTAAAGAGTTGGGAAACAATGCTGTTTTATTGGAGCATGAGACAGAATTAGCACTGGCAAAATATTTACTTCAACTGGATGAAGTTATTAGTAATGTAGAGCAAGATTTGCTGCCCAATCGTTTATGTGAGTATTTGTATGAACTGAGTAAAAAGTTTAATCAGTTTTACGATCGCAATCAGGGAGTTCAGGTGTTGGAGGCGGAGGAACCGCAACGGACATCACGCTTGATTCTGTGTGATTTGACTGCTAGAACTCTGAAGTTGGGATTGGAGTTGTTGGGAATTGAGGTATTGGAGAGGATGTAATTTTTTTTAACGCATAGGCGCTTCGCCTTCCCGTAGGGTAGGTACGCTGAGGTAGCGCAAAGGTACGCAGAGTAAGAGTTAAGCTGATTTTTTCTTTGTGTGCTTTGCGGTTTTTTAATTAGAATTGCTGAACTTGGAGGCGATCGCTTATGGTACGGACACCATCAAAAAACATAACTTTGGCAGAGTTTCTAATGTTACCGGAAACGAAACCCGCTAGTGAATACATCGATGGTCAAATTATTCAAAAACCTATGGCACAGGGAGAACATAGTACCATTCAAGGTGAACTGATTACTTTTATTAATGCTGTCTTGAAACTCCAAAGAGTTGCACGAGCATATCCAGAACTGCGGTGTACCTTTGGAGGTAGATCAATTATCCCGGATGTAGCGGTATTTACTTGGGATAGAATACCTCGTAAAGAAAATGGCAGGGTAGCAAATTTATTTTCAGCTGCTCCCGATTGGACTATCGAGATTCTATCACCCGACCAAAGACAAACGAAGGTTACAAAAAATATTCTGCATTGCCTGAATTATGAAACACAAATGGGTTGGCTGATTGATCCAGAAGAACAAACGGTATTTGTGTACATCCGCAATCAACAGCCAGTTATGTTGGATGAACTAGAAGCTTTATTGCCTGTGCCAGATTTTGCAAGTGAGTTGAGGCTGACAGTAGGAGATTTATTTGGTTGGCTGTTGGAGTAAACCAAACCCTGAAGAATTGAATAAGGAAATACACCAAGTGCAACAGGTTTTATGGGTAGGAATCGGTTGTAAACGGGGAACCTCATGGCAGTTGATTAATCAGGCAATTGAGCAAATATTTCGAGAAAATCAACTTTTTCAAAGTGCGATCGCAGGTTTTGCTACCATTGACACTAAATCCTCAGAAGTTGGTTTAATTGAACTTTGCAACCTACGCAATTTGCCCCTAAAAACCTTTTCTGCCCAAATTCTTCGCTCTGTCTGTGTTCCCAACCCTGCCAAAATTACCGACCATAAAGTAGGTACACCTAGCGTAGCAGAGGCAGCTGCTATTCTTGCAGCTACTCAAATCCCATTATTGACTGCTTCCCCTTTTACCAACACAGAAGCATTGGGAGTGAAGTTCTTAGTTCCTAAACAGATTTTCCAGCTAAAAGGGCAACCAGGAGCGGTAACGCTAGCTGTTGCCCAAGCCTCAAATATCAGTATTACAATTTACTAATTTTTCTAGTCAACAACTCTCAAAAAATAGTTAATTATGCTAGAAACAATTGCTAGCACAATTGAACCTAACAAAGCAGGTAAAAAGCCCCGAATCTCAAAACCAGAACCAGGAGTTAAGGCACTTGCTAACCAAAGGGTTAAAGCGTTGATCACGAATGTAAATAAACCAAAGGTGAGCAAGGTAATCGGAAATGTTAAAATCCGCAAAATTGGTCTAACAAATGCATTAACCAGACCAATAACAAGGGCAGCAACCAAGGCAGTCAAGAAATTCTTGATAAAAAATCCTGGAACGATATTAGCAGTAAGAAATAACGCCACCGCAGTACCGAGCCAAGTTAATAAAAAGTGTTGCATAAGTTTTTTTAGAGGAATTAACAGTAAGTTTAATTAATTTCACTATTGCCAGTTGTGATCTGTAACACCATCAGGTATCGTTGTGTTTGACTCCTAAAGTTGCTATCATCCTTTGTCATTCCAAAAGCAATGTAATTTTTCAGTGCTGGCATAGAGAAATACTTTTAATCGGTGTATCTTTATCGTATTGCAGGATGTACCTGATTAAATTCTTGAAGAAGAATTCAGAAGCCAGAATGGGCTAAACGCCCTGCTACCGCTAACAGGAGTCAGAATCAAGACGCTCGTTCCTCTCTAAGAGGATGTTTGAAAAGTATTAGGTGAATATAATTCGCTACCACACAAATATAGACGCTTTGCGGCTTCCCGCAGGGTAGTCCATCTTCTCTTCGAGACGCTACGCGAAAGTGGACTAAGGCATCATCGAAGAAGAATTCAGGAGTCAGGAGCCAGAATTCAGAATTGAATTCTGTGCGACACTTCGACCAGGCTCAGTGCATCGCTGGTGGAGGAATCATGGTAAGACAGCCCCGACTTCAGTCGTGGAGGAGAAAAAAGTATTCCTTGCTTGAAACCCCTGACTGAAGACATGGGGTATTCAGAAGGACTGAATTCTGACTTCTGACTCCTTTTCATATGAGTCCTTAACCGATATCCATTTCGATGCGATCGCAGAAGATTTAGTTGCGACACTGGTTGAGATGGAAGTTCCCCAAACCTTAATTGACGAGGTAGTGCAAATTGTAGGCTCCACTGCTCATCGCAACGACGTCTTAAATCGGTAAGCCTAGCTAAAATTCCTATCTACGCAGAGGCTTAGGTTTATTTATTATACCAGGCTTTTCGCCACTGCTGCATTTGCTTAATCTCTGTATTTTGTGCTTTGATAATTTCTTGGGCTAATTGCTTGATTTCAGGGCGTTTAGACTTACTCAAGACATCTTTTGCCATTGTTACAGCCCCTTCGTGGTGAGGAATCATCGCATTGATAAAGCGCAGATCAAAATCAGCATCGGCTGCACCTAAATCTTGACTCATCATCATGGCTTTCATTTGCTCAGATGACATTTCCATCATGTGCCCCATTTGACTGTTATAAGCCATTGGTTTATCTCCGGCATTGGGATACCAAGCTTGTCGCCACTGCTTCATCTGAGTGATTTCTTGGTTTTGCGATTTGATAATATCGTCTGCTAGTTTTTTGATTTCAGGACGTTTTGATTTCTGCTGTGCTTCTTTAGCCATTTCTAAAGCCCCTTGATGGTGCGGTATCATCGCGTCAATAAACCGTAAATCAAGATTAGCATCGGCTGGGCCTAAATCCATTGTCATACCATGATGATTCATGCCACCACCGTGGTTCATCATCTGCTTGTCGTTAGCGCTGGCGGTTGTCTTAGGTGCTTCGCCTTGGTTCTGGGAAGCAGTACTAGCGCAACCTGTGATTAACCCACTGGCTGAAGCGATCGCACTAAAGGTTAATGCCAAAAAGCGATTCCTCAAAGATAGCAGTTGCATAAATCTCACCTAACAGTTTCCTAATTTTATATTTACCTGTCTATAAACCAGTGGGAGACATATTTGATATTTTTCCAGATTGTCCCGATTAAGCTCACAAAAGTTGTCGGCGTTGCATTCAGGGAAGAATTTGCATAACTAAAGGGGATGAAAACATAATGATTTCCTTTAGGTTTTGCTGTCTACCCGACTGGCTTATATGTTCTTATTCTCACGCAAATTCTTCTTTTGGTGAGACGGTAATATTCGTGTTCGCCACAATTTTCAGGAAAGTAGGTGTATTTTGTGGTATTTAACTCCAGCTTAAGTTTCAGCAGGCAATGAAAATTAAAATAGTAATATTACTGGGGATTTTGAATATTTGCGTAAGTTATTATACGACATGATTGACGAGCTAATACTGACATCTTTTCATTGTCTTAGACGGGATGGATACCGATGACATCTGAAGACGAGCGCCAAAAAGAACTTAAACAACGGGAACGTGTACTTCGAGAACGAGAAGTTGAATTGCGACTTCGGGAAATGGAAACTGACATCCATGCTCCCGATGCGGCTTTTCATCAAACTGTGAAGCATCAGCCAGAAAACTCTCAGAAACCTTGGATGAAAAAAGTCATCCTCGGTGGGAAGCTTTTTGCTCTTGGTGTGGTAGCGCTGGTTGCAGTGAGAATAGCCTCAGTGCTAGCTGGGTTTATTATTGTTGGTGTGCTGGGGGGTGATGTCTTACAAATTATTTTTGGAATCTAAAAAAACCAATCTTTAATAAAGGTGTGACTATGATGAGTGATAAAGTAGCAACTGATAAATTTATCCAAGATTTAGAGCGCGTTGCTCAAGTGCGTTCGGAGATTTCTGTATGTTTGAGTAAACTAGCTGAAACAATTAATAAAGCTGAGTTGGCTGGAGACTCTTCATCAGGAAAACTCAGTTTAGAGCGAGATATTGAAGATATTACAATAGCTAGTAAAAATCTCCGCCAAGGTGTATTTCGCCTTTTGGTACTGGGCGATATGAAACGCGGAAAAAGTACGTTTCTCAATGCTTTAATTGGGGAAAACTTATTACCGAGTGATGTTAATCCTTGTACCGCAGTCTTAACAGTTCTGCGCTATGGGCCTGAAAAAAAAGTTACAATTCATTTTAATGATGGTAAAAGTCCGCAACAGCTAGACTTTCAAAACTTTAAATATAAATATACTATTGATCCGGCTGAAGCGAAAAAACTAGAGCAGGAGAAAAAACAAGCCTTTCCAGATGTTGATTATGCAGTAGTTGAGTATCCCTTAACGCTACTAGAAAAGGGAATTGAAATTGTCGATAGCCCAGGATTAAATGATACAGAAGCACGAAACGAATTATCTTTGGGTTATGTAAATAATTGTCATGCAATTTTATTTGTGATGAGAGCTTCTCAACCTTGTACCTTGGGTGAGCGTCGCTACCTAGAAAATTATATCAAAGGTCGAGGATTGACAGTTTTCTTCTTAGTTAACGCTTGGGATCAGGTGCGTGAATCCTTGATTGATCCTGATGATATAGAAGAATTACAAGCATCTGAAGATAGATTGCGGCAAGTATTTAATGCGAATTTAGCAGAATATTGTACTGTAGAAGGTCAGAATATTTATGACGAACGCGTGTTTGAGCTTTCGTCAATTCAAGCACTCAGACGACGGCTGAAAAATCCCCAAGCTGATTTAGAGGGGACTGGCTTTCCAAAGTTTATGGATTCGCTTAATACTTTTCTTACCAGAGAACGTGCGATCGCAGAACTCCGTCAAGTCAGAACCTTGGCAAGACAAGCTTGCAATCATACCCGCGAAGCAGTTGCTAGACGTATACCATTACTCGACCAAGATGTAAATGAATTGAAAAAACGGATTGATTCTGTAGAACCAGAGTTTAACAAACTCACAGGTATTCGGGATGAATTCCAAAAAGAAATTATCAATACAAGAGATACTCAAGCAAGAACGATTTCCGAATCTTTCCGCAGTTACGTTTTAAACTTAGGTAACACCTTTGAAACCGATTTCTTGCGCTATCAGCCGGAATTAAATCTGTTTGATTTTCTCAGTAGCGGGAAACGAGAAGCATTTAACACCGCACTACAAAAAGCCTTTGAGCAATATATCACGGATAAATCTGCTGCTTGGACATTAACTGCTGAAAAAGATATCAATGCAGCTTTTAAAGAACTTTCTCGTAGTGCAGCACAATATGGCGCTTCCTACAGTCAAGTCACAGACCAAATTACAGAAAAGCTCACCGGACAAGACGTAAAGATACATACCGCTACTACTGCTGAAGAAGATAACTCTCCCGGTTGGGCAAAATGGGCAATGGGATTGCTATCACTGTCTAAGGGAAATCTTGCTGGTTTCGCATTAGCCGGAGCCGGATTTGATTGGAAAAATATCTTATTAAACTACTTCACTGTAATTGGTGTTGGTGGAATAATTACAGCAGTGACAGGTATTTTTCTTGGCCCCATTGGGTTTGCACTGCTAGGTTTGGGAGTAGGATTTTTACAAGCAGATCAAGCGCGTAAAGAGTTAGTTAAAACGGCGAAGAAAGAGTTAATTAGACATTTACCACAAGTAGCACAAGAGCAATCTCAGGTTGTATACAATGCCGTTAAAGAGTGTTTTGACTCTTACGAAAGAGAAGTGGGTAAGCGGATTAACGATGATATTGTATCTCGTAAATCAGAATTAGATAATTTGGTCAAGCAGAAAGAAACCCGCGAAATAAATCGTGAGAGTGAGTTCAAGCGTTTAAAAAACTTACAGGAAGATGTAATAGCTCAGTTGCAAAAAATCGAGGCAGCGTATAGCAATTTATTAGCTTATTATAGCTAGTAAATTACTATATTGGTATCAATAGATGCTAACTGTATATTACTCACAAATTTGAAAATTAATACTAATGCGTTTACTTCATAAGAAACTAGCACATTAGTATTAATTTTTAATTAGTTTTTTCATTTTCTCGATATTTTAGATAGTTGCAAGTTTTGGTATTTTTTTGGGAACAATAACTTAGAGTTTTTATAGAAGAGTAATAAATTCATCAAATGGACTGGATAACTTTACTTAAGGCACAGCAATTTGATTTCCTTCAAAGATTAAAATCTGGATGTCTACTTAATTGCAATATAGAAGGTCAACATAGTGAATTGACAGTTATTTCTGGTGAAAATTTAGAGCAATTACGAGACTTCTGCTGGGAAATGGTTAGAAAGTATAGATCAAACGACCCAAGAAATTGCTTTATTAACAACATGAAAGGAAAGTTAGCAGAGGAAGTCATAAAAACTCGTTTATCTGATTTGGTTAGTGAAGTCGATTATGAAACAAGAATAAACGGTGATGGTAAAATCGATTTTACACTCACTGCCGATTCATCTATTGGTATACAGGTTAAAGCACGTCACGGTAGTTTAGATACTGTTCAATGGTCAATAAGTAAAGAAGAAATTAATAAAAATGCTGTTTTAATTTGTATTTTAATTCAAGAAAAAGTTAGTGAAGCGCAATCAGTATATAATTTAATTTCAGTGGGTTTTATACCAACTAATATGATTGTATTGAAGGATGGCAAAGGCATTCTAGATATAAAAAGCTTGCTGTATTATGGTGGTTTACGCAGTTACTTAGAGAATTTAACTCTTTATGAAAAAAATGATAAAATAGAACAAAAAAATACATATCCTTCTACCGAAAAAGCAGATAAAACTTCTTGTAATAATTGTGTAAATAGTTATACAGGAAATCAATTCGCAAAGTTAGCTCTTGAATATTTCAATCTTGCTAACTCTTACTACAAACAGAATCAATATCAAACTGCAATTACTTATTACAATCAAGCATTAGAATTAAATCCATATTTTGTAGATTATTACTTCTGGCGAGGGATTTCGTTTTACGCAATTCAAGATTTTCAAAAAGCTATTATAGATTTTAATACTATTATTTTGACTAACCCAAGTGATTATAAAGTATATAACAATAGAGGTCTTGCTTTTTTTGCTATCAATAATATAAATGCAGCAATGCAGGATTTTACAAATTCTATAAGCATTCTTACAAGCCATACTGCTTTAGCTTATTATTATCGAGGTATTACTCGTAATGCTATTGGAGAATTTAAGCAAGCAATTGAAGATTATACCCAATCGATCAAAATAAATTCCAGTTTTGATATGTCTTACCTAGAACGAGGTATTTCTCGTTCTAGTATTAGAGATAGACAAGGCGCGATTGATGACTACACTGAAGCAATTAAAATTAATCCTAAATGTGATTTGGCATATTTTTTACGTGGTACTAACTATTTTAAAATAGGACATAAAACTGAAGCAATTCATGACTATACTCAAGCAATTAATATTAATGATAAAAATGATGAATATTTCCTCAACCGTGGTTATGTTCGTTATGCCATAGGAGATAAAGAAGGTTCAATTGAAGATTATACACATACTATTAGTATAAATCCTAATCTAGCAGTGGCTTTTACAAAGCGAGGTACTGCTCGTTACAAACTTGGAGACATAAAAGGGGCTATTAAAGATTACACTTCAGCAATAGATATTAATCCCAAAGATGGCATAACATATTTAAATAGAAGTTTTTGTTATTATAAAATAGGTAATAATAAATGGGCACTTTATGACTACAATCAAGCCTTAAAATTTAGCTCAAAGCTAGCTAACTCTAAACAAGCTCATAAATTGAAAAAATTATTATATCCACCAACTAATTTGGATTTTATAAACAATAGTGATTTAGAGTTTATAAATTTTCGTGACGATGAAGATGATTATAGTGATTCATATACTAATGTCAATAACTCTTCAGAATACCAGGATAGACAACTAGATTATGGTTATTTGGAAGATTTAGACAATGATGATTATTACTATTATTTTAGGGGATGTAGTGAATTATAAAATTTTTAAAAAGCCTCTGAAAAAAATTGATTTTCAAAATATAAATTATGATTCCAAAGTATGAAAATTACAAAACTTTAGCAGATTCTCTCAAATTCGCATCTGCATTACTGAATTTGGAACGTAATTCGCAACTGCATCAAGAGATAGTTACTATTTGCAATCATCTGGTTAATCCTAGTTTTCGGATTGCGGTATTTGGCCCGTTTAATCATGGCAAATCTACCTTACTGAATGCCATGTTAGGGAATCGCACCTTACCAATTGATTTAATTCCCACCACAGGCGCAGCGATTACTGTCAAGTATGGCTCTGATGTGCAAACTCGCATCATGTTGGTAGATGGGACAGAAATCTATCGCAGTGGCACAGAAGTTTTACAGCAATTTGCAATTCTTGATGGCAATAGGCAGATGCGAAAAGATGTAGTATCTGTAGAAGTATTTTGCCCACATCCATTTTTGGAAACAGGTGTAGAATTCCTCGATTTACCAGGAACAAATGACAGAGATGAACAAGATAATTTAATTCGAGAACAACTCTTAAGTGCAGATTTAGTCATCCAATTGTTAGATGCACGTAAGTTAATGACTTTAGGTGAACGGGAAAATTTACGAGATTGGCTATTAGATCGCGGTATTAAAACAGTTATATTTGTTGCCAATTTTATTAACTTACTCGAACCCGACGAGCAAAAACAAGTTCAAAATCGGCTGTTGTTTGTTGCAGAAAGCTTTCGAGCCGAATTACCTCCAGGTTTTAGTAATTTATATCGCGTTGATGCTTTACCTGCCTTAAGAGCCAGATTAAAAGGCGATGTTGCTGCTGCCAATAGTAGCGGGTTAGCGGCTTTTGAAACAGCTTTGCAAAATATTGTCGGGATTTTGCAATCACATCGTGGTAGTGTGCGTTTGCCAAGAGTAGAAGCGATCGCATCTCAAATCCAACACTCATTAAAAGCTAAAATTGACCCGATTGCTATTGAAATAAAATCTTTTAATGATAAAGAAATTACTAAAAATGAAATTAAACAAAAAGCCGCTAATCTAATTCATAAAGGTTTTACTACTAGCGTCGAAGAGTTACGCGATTGGCTAGCATTACCCAATCTACTCACAAAATACCAAGCTGATGCAGCAGTTGCATTAGCAGAAAATAACTTTAAATATTGGCAGACAAATACTCTTAAAAAAGACCTAAATCAATTACAATTGTCTGCGATGAAATGGCTTTATCAAGCTTACGAATTTTTTCAAGAAGAACGACCGCAAGATTTATTAATTCCCTTTCCGAGCGAACCACAAGTAATACTACCCTCAAAGCCAAGCAATACTGATGATTTGAGCGAACCTGGTTCTATCGCTGTTGGCGGTGGTATTGGTTGGTTGTTAGGCGGCCCGGTGGGTGCTGCTGTCGTCGGAAGTATTTCTTATTTATTAAACAAGAATATCCAAAAGCAAGACGAACAATTAGCACAGGAATCTTATCATCAGCAAGTTGCTAAAGTTTGTATAACTGTAATTGAAGATTATTTATCTAATTTCAGTCGTCAAGGGTTATTCATTTTGACTGAGTATGAGCAGAAAGCCGAAAAAGTAATTAGCTTTGAATTCAGTCAAGAACCGCTAGAGATTACTAATAAACGCAAAAATTTGGAGCAGTTGCAAAACAGTTTTAATCAGTTGCTACAAGAGTTAAAAAAAGTCAAAATCCTCTCCAATCACCAACCTTATAAAGAAATACCCAAATATAGCAATACCAATAAAAAATATTCGCCACAGCCAGAGAGAGTTCAAACTTCCTCTAAAAAAGATACTAATGTTAAGCAACAACAGGAAAATACTGCGAAGAATACTGGGACAAGGTTTGAATCTGTTTCGCCACCACCACCGCCAGCGCCAAAAGCTTCTCCCTCTCCCCGTCCAGAAGAGGTAGAGGCGAAATTTCGTAATTGGGAACTCAATGAAGAAATAGCACGGATGAAAGCAGAGATGCAATCGCCTAGTTCTCAAACCGGCAAACAGCAAAATACAACTCAAAGCAACAAAGCGCCCAATCAAGCAAAAACCCAGACACAAAAAGATAAAATTACTCGCGCCTACAGTATTTTAGGGTTGCCAGCAAATGCTTCTCAGGCTGAGGTAAAGCAGGCTTATCGAACTTTAGTAAAAAAATGGCATCCAGATTTGTTTGTGAATCAGCCACAACTGCTAAAACAAGCACAAGAGAAAATGCACTTAGTTAATGATGCTTACACAATTTTGAGTGAGCAATAGGGAATGGGGAATGGGGAATAGGGAATGGGGAATAGGGAATAGATTTTTTTACGAATGATTTAGGATTGCTATAGGGCTAGTATTTGATTTATGAAAAAGCTCGGTACAAATCGAAAAGCCTAATTCCTTATTCCCTACTCCCTACTCCCCACTCCCCACTCCCCGCCCACGTAGATAATTTCAAAAATCAAATACGATTCCTATATATCAAATGCAGATAGATCGCCTGATGCTTCCTGGATTAAACTGGAACGGTGGAATGCTCATTTTGAATATGAGTAAAGTTTGGTAGTGTAAGCATCATAGGATTTTAGGCAAATTAGAAGTCAATCATGCCGCCGCTATAAGCCAAAATTTTTATAGATACTCATACAGGTACAGTCAAAATGGATATTAAAAATGGTTTCGTCGGCGCTGTTGGTAACACACCCCTGATTCGCTTAAACAGCTTTAGTGAAGAAACAGGGTGTGAAATTCTCGCTAAAGCAGAATTTCTCAATCCTGGCGGTTCTGTCAAAGACCGCGCCGCACTTTATATTATCAAAGACGCAGAAGAGAAAGGTCTACTCAAACCTGGTGGCACCGTTGTAGAAGGAACCGCTGGTAATACTGGCATTGGACTAGCGCATATTTGCAACGCCAAAGGCTACAAATGCCTAATTATTATTCCTGATACTCAGTCACAAGAAAAAATAGACGCACTGACAGCACTAGGTGCAGAAGTTCGTCCCGTTCCTGCTGTACCCTACAAAGACCCAAACAATTACGTCAAACTATCTGGCAGAGTCGCTGCCGAGTTAGAAAATGCTATTTGGGCAAATCAGTTTGATAACTTAGCCAACCGCCGCGCCCACTACGAAACCACAGGGCCAGAAATTTGGACACAGACAGATGGTAAAATAGATGCATGGACAACTGCAACTGGTACTGGTGGTACTTATGCTGGTGTGGCGTTGTACTTGAAAGAACAAAATCCGGCGATTAAATGCGTTGTTGCCGATCCACTGGGTAGCGCACTTTATAGCTATGTCAAAACCGGCGAACTCAATACAGAAGGAAATTCCATCACCGAAGGCATTGGTAATGGTCGTGTCACAGCCAATATGGAAGGCGCACCTGCCGATGATGCCATTCAAATCGATGACCAAGAAGCTTTACGGGTAGTTTACCAACTCTTAAGGAAAGATGGGCTGTTAATGGGCGGCTCAACAGGTATTAATGTCGCCGCAGCTGTCGCCCTAGCGAAGCAGTTGGGGCCAGGACATACCATTGTCACCATCTTATGTGATAGTGGTTCCCGCTATCAGTCGCGGATATTCAACCCTGAATGGCTAGCCTCAAAAGGACTTTCAATGGATTAGTCATTGGTCATTGGTCATTGGTCATTGGTCATTAGCAAAGGACAAATAACAAATGACAAAGGACAAATGACAAATGACAACTCAACCATCAAACTTCCCCACAATAGACCAACCCTCTTCTCCTAAATGTGTGCGGGTTTGTCAAAATCGTACTTGCAAAAAGCAAGGTGCAGTTAAAGTTTTAGCAGCTTTTGCAGCTTTGCCAATCCCTGGTGTAACGGTAACGGCTAGCAGCTGTTTAGGACAATGCGGCAATGGGCCGATGGTGCTGGTATTACCCGATATGGTCTGGTATAGCGGCGTTCAACCCGATGAAGTATCTCTACTGATAGAAAATCATTTGTTAGGTGGTCAAAGAGTCCAACAGATGCTCTATTATCGGTTTCATCCCCAGAAATCAAACTAATTAATAATATCAATCTCTGCAATATTGTTGACTGAAGTGAGGCATCCAATGAATATCCAACAGCTGCGTCAATCCTTAAAACAAAAATGGCTGAGTCACTACGAGCAAAATATTTCCTGGCTGGTCAAAATGCGAATTTGGGGCACTTACGATGGTCTGCGCCGTCCTTTGTCCGGTTTCATTTTGGCAACACTCTCTGTTTTAGAACCCCAGTTTGATGAAATACTTGCTTTTATGCTGGATCTGAATAACGATCCAGATAAAATAGTCGCCGCTTTAGGTCTTAACTTCAATCCTGATCAAGAGTTACGTTTAATAAAATCAGAGCATTCAGTTATAAGCCAAGTTGAAAGCGAGTCACCAAATGAGAATTATGAGGATAAACATCTGTCATCGGTTGTAACTGCCAGCAATATTGCCTCTCATTCTCTTGCCAATACTCTAGATTCCAATTTGGCACGCGCCGATGAACTTGTGCCATCGATTACAGCTATCACTGAAGTAGTTCGCACACGCAAACCGGAACTGGCAATTGCTTTTGCTACTAAAATTGCTCCAGATACTCCGGCAAAAACGCCATCCTCTGGTTTGCTAAGGGAACATCAACCAGTACGCTGGCACTCTGGTCAGTTACCTTCACGAGGATCGGCGACAATGACTAGTGAGGTTAACAGCAAAGCCAAAACTATGCCATCTGTGGCATTAGCTACTGAGGTTAAGAGCAACGCACCACCTGTCCGAATACCTGTGGGCGCATCATTGGCAATTACCGCTGAGATTAACAGTAATGGCAAACCAGTGCGATCGCTAGCAATTACTACTGAGGTTAAAAGCAACGGTAAACAACCGAATATTCAACCAGAAGATGTTAAAAACAAAGCAAATTTACCAACCACAAATGCCCGTAGTGTAGCTTCTTGGGTAGATGAATTTTGTTATGGCGCTAGGGATAAAGAAGAAGATATTTTGACTTGAATTGCTTATGGGTACTCGTGAGAAACAAAAGGGATTTCTATAACTTCACCTTCAGTTTCTCCCACTTTAACTTTTAAGCCGACACCACCAGCTTTGGTACGAATGTAACCTAGTCCAAAGTAACCATCAGCGGTTTCTGTGTAGCTGGTAAGTTTGCCGACCTTTTCATCTCCAACTGCGATCGCACTTCCAACTTCAGCAGGGGCACTGAGTCTTATACCCAAAAGGTGTTGTTTTACACCTTTATATGTGTTTAACCGAGCGATAGTTTCTTGCCCGATATAGCAACCTTTAGTAAAAGAAATTGTTTGCCACAAGCCAACTTCCAGAGGATTGTAATCATCCGTGAGTTCTGCATCTGGGGCGGGGCGGCCTTGTAAGATTCGCAAGGCATCCCAAGCGCGATCGCTCATTTCTACCGCTCCAGCCTCTAACAATTTATTCCACACCGTTTCTTTATCTGTATATGGGAAAGTAAAGGTGTATCCGGGAGCCGCTAACCCACTACCCACAGCAACCCGCACTCCCTCAGCCGGAGCGATGGTGTATACTTTGTGACTACCATAAGGTTGTCCGATGAGTTCGCCAATACCCAACTTTTCTAAAACAGCGTCGCTTCCTGGCCCAATCAGGCTGAAGGTGTTGGTGTATTCTGTAATATCAGATAATTCCACCTTGTCAGCATAGAAAATATATTTATCCAGCCATTCCATGAGAAATTGGCGGCGGTTGGGTGAAACTAGTAGGATTACTGCATCTTCTCTAACGTAGGCGGTTGCTAAATCAATTGTTCTAGCTGTGGAAGTGACAAAAACGGTATCACAACCTTGTCCTGGCTTGAGTATTTGGAAATTGTTAGTACTTTGGTTGTGTAAGAAATTGAGGCGATCGTCGCCAGAGACTTTAATGCGTCCCCAGGCGGTGCGATCGCATATAGCAACCCCAACTCTGGCGGCTTTGATAGCTGCTGCGTCTTGATCGTCAATTGTAGATGTTGGCATGGTGATGAGAAGTTGCCCTGTTCTAATGTTGTCGCACTGGAAATCTTAGCAAATAAGCGTTTGCGGCTTCAATGCACCTCCGGTTTATCGTGTGAAGCATTGGAGGTTTGTTGACTGCTGACAGTTAACAGTCAACGGTCAACAGTCAATACAAAAAAATGTGCAATTTAGATGGGCGACAGCTTATTTACCACTACCCATTATCACCCTGAGCGGAGAGCTTTTACTGGGTCGATCTGGCTGGCCCGCACGGCGGGAGACAAACTAGCTCCCACCCCCACCACTAGCGCTGACCCCAGTGCCAGGACTGCAATTCTGCTATTAAACTCATAGGGCAAGCTAAAGGTATCGGTAATCACAACTGTCAGTCCATGCACCACTCCCAGACCCGCTGCCCCTCCTATTAGACTTAAAAGCATCGCCTCTAGAATAAATTGCAACATGATTTCCCGTTGGGTTGCACCCACTGCCCGTCTCAAACCTATTTCAGCGGTTCGTTCAGTTACTGAGGCAATCATAATATTCGCAATTCCAACACCGCCAACTAAAAGTGCGATCGCTCCTACTACTGTTAGACCTTGGGAAGCCATCTCTAGAGTTTGCTGCTGCTGTATGATATCTGATACATTATTCCAAAATTTAAATTTGTAACCTGGAAATCTTTGTAGCAGCAACTCCTCTGCTTGTTGGCTTAACTCTTCCACATCTTTAAGTGAGTAAGGGCGCATTTGGATACTCCCTATATCGCGGCTACCAGTTAAAGCGTTGTAAATAGACATCGGCACATACAGTTGACCCGCCGGGGGTGCATTTTCATCTAGACTAGTCGCTACCACCCCTATAACGATATAGGGCCTGTACCCAGCATAAATCAGCTGCCCCACAGGTTCCTGCTTTTCAAAAAGTTGTTCTGCCAGCAATTGATCAATTACTATCACTGGTCGGTAGTTGGCAAAATCTTCAGATGTGAAAAACCGTCCCGACACCAATGATTTCCCTGAAGTCAGCAAAAAATCTTGGGAAACAGGTGACATGGGTGGAGTAAACTCCTTATCCCGAAATACAGTTGGCGTAGAACCAGCCCAATTAAAAGAACTAATTGCCTGCAAGCCTACCATTCGCTGTCGTAAAAATTCCATGTCTTCCAACTTGAGTTGGGTGGTTTGACCACCAGCATCCCAGTTTGGATAAATTGAAACTTGAGGTGCGCCTCGTTTTGCTAATTGTTGAGCGATCACGGCTCGGCTAATAGTACCAACTTGAAGCGTAGCGCTGACAGCAGCCACACCCATAAATACCCCTAGAGTAGTCAGAGCAGAACGCAAGGGGTTCCTACCTAAGGAGTGAAAGGTAATATTTAATAAGTCAAAAGCTGAAAGAGCCATAATAATAGTCGCTTTGCTCTAGCTTGGGGATTGGGGAAAAGAGGCAGGGGGGCAGCACTTCGGCTACGCTCAGTGATCGAGGGGCGGAGGGAAAAACTTACTGCAACTTCTCCCCTGCTCCCTTGCTCCTCTGCTCCCCTGTCTTAACTGGCAGCCCTGGTTTGAGTTGTGACTCAGCGGGCGGTAGTATGACCTGTTCGCCAGGTCGCAAACCAGAGGTTATTTCTACAGCCATTAACCCCTCCAACCCCAGATTAATAGTGCGTTTTTGGGCTTGATTTTGGCTATCTCGAACCCATACAAAGGGACGCGCTTCTGATCGCACAATAGCATCCGTCTTCAAAACTACTACGTTCTGACGTTGCTGCAACACAACCTCGACATTTACCCTACTGCCAGGGAGCAGTGTACGAGTAGGAATATCAAGCCAAATCGTTGCGGGTACTGTTGGTTGATCTGATTGTTTTGGACTGCTACCGTCTTGTTTTTGAGCGTCAGCGGTGAGTGCTTGAGGATACAAGCTTTGCACACGTCCAGAGAATGTCTTTGCATTAGGCCCGATCGCATTAATCCGGGCAAGTTGGTTGACCCGGACTTGAGCAGCGTTGAGGGTAGAAAGTTGGAGTTTCACTAAAACTTTTCCTGGATCGCCCAGGGTGAGCAGATTGGTACGCAATTCGACCCCATCACCGTCCTCTACATTGACACCCAAGACTACGCCATTCAATGGTGCAGTCACGATATTATCTTGGAGTTGCTGCTGAATAAGTTGACGCTCCAATTGCAAAGTCTGAATTTTGAGGACGGTTGTACGTACCTCTGCTTGAGTATCTCGCAGGCTAGCCCGAGCAACGCGCACTGCGTCTTCCTGCGCTTGGGCTTGTTGCCCTGCAATAGCTCCCTCTCGCACTAGGGGAGTAAGCCTCTGGAGTTGTCGTTCCTCGGCTGTTAATCGTTCTTGGGCTTCAACAATTTTCTGGCGACTACGTGCTAGATTGAGTTGCTCTTGTTGAATTTCCAACTGCTGATTGGCAAGAGCAATTTTTCGCTCAGGGTAGCGCAGGGTGAGCAGCACTTGACCAAGTTTTACCCTCTCACCAGGTTTTACCATGACTCGTTCTACTGCACCCTCTTTTGGGGACTTCAAAATCCGCTGTTCGCGCAACTCAACAGTACCGCTTTCATTGATTGTGGTTTCAATATTACCTCGCTCCACAGTTAGCAAACGGACTGCTACTGGTTCAGGAGGTTGGTTCAGAGCGAAGAAGTAGGTCAGCCAACCGCCAGCGCTAGCTAAAGCTAAAACTCCTGACCAGGCTAGCCATCGACTTGGGATATTAAATTTATCTTTTTCATATTTCCAGTTCATGACAACTCGATCCAGTGAGTTTACAGTTCATTACAAGCGATGTCTACGATGGTCACGTAGCTCTGCCGTACCACTTTGTGGAAGCAAGCTACGCGCAGCGTCTCGTAGATAAGTGCGGGCTATACCTACGCAATTACAGAAGTTTTCATGTATTTGAACCACATCTGTCGTAGAGACGCAAGGCCTTGCGCCCCTACCGCGTGGTCTATTTACCTGAAAATAGCTGTAATGTTGAAGAATCTCCCAGCCAGAGATCGAACACGATGAGGCGGCTGTTGTCCAAAATGCGGCGGAAATTTGATCTGAGATAATTTCGCAGACCAGAGTAATAATCAAGCCACCAAAAGGCGGGCCAGCCAATAACCATGAAACTTGCTCCTGCTTGACGCATTCGTTCAAGTTCTTGGATGGCCATCTCGTCATCCAGTGGCGCTCCCCAGTACTGACCCTCATGTTCTAAAAAGGGCAGAGCATCGAATTTTGGCAGCATCTCACAACCCCATTGATTTTCATCGACCAAAATCAAACGCTTACCGGCGGGAATCACAGATGCAATTTCCCGCATAGCAATTTGTAGCCGCTCTGACCAAGTTAAATTAAGTTTAGGTATCAGTTCAGATGTCAACTCACTACGGCGCATATTTATATACAATAGGCGCTCTGCTAGCCACTGACGATAAGATGCATCCTCTGCACGCGGTGAATGTAACAAAAAAGCGATCGCATCAGTACGTTCTGCCATCACAGCCAGCGCTCCTGTTCCACTAAGGGAGTGAAAGCTAACCTGGGAATCCTGTTCAACGTGAAACCGGACTTGAGCCAACTCTTTGGCAATAAAGAAGAAATCGAATTGCACCGCCATCCGCAAGTATAGGTTCAAGTCTAGCAAGTACTTAGAGTGCGTGATGTCGAATCCCCCAACCGTCCTGAGGGCAGAAGCGCGAAACATCACTGCACTGGTACGCAAAATCCATTTCCGTCCATCAACAATTTGGTGGATGAACTCTAGACCGTCGATTAGCCCTTGTGGTAAGTTGTCTGAAAATTCTGTGCCTGTTACCTGTAGCAGAATACCGTTAGTGTCGATAAATTCAGCTTGGGCAGCCGACATACCAGCATGAGGATGGTTGTCTAATGCTAGGACAGACTCGCGGATGAAGTTGGGCAGCAGTACATCATCATCCGATAAGATGCTGAGATAGGGGCTAGTGTTTAGCTCAATACTCCGCTGCCAATTGCCAAATATGCCAATATTGACTTCGTTGCGTACATAAACAATTCGCGAATCCGCGAATGAGCGTACAACCGCCTCTGTATCATCGTCAGAAGCATTATCTAATACAAGCACCTGGTAATCTAGATAGTCCTGTGCCAATGCGCTTTGCAGGCTAGTTTTGAGTAAATTTGATCGGTTGTAGGTTGGGATTGCGATCGTAACTTTGGTTTCAGGTTTCATATCGTTTCTGCTCACTCCCTGTTTTGCTAATAACGGCCAGGCAGTATCAACCTAAAGTGTGTAAATCAAAGACAACCAAACGTTCATTTTCCAAAAGACAACGAAACCTAGTACGCAAATAGCGAACGAATTCAGCATAGTAGTCAAGCCACCAGAAGGCAGGCCAAGCAAACACGATGAAACTTGCGCCTTCACGGTGCAGTCGCTCAAATTCCTTAATTGCTATGGTATTGTCACTAGGAGGCCCCCAATACACACCTTCTTTTTCTAGGAAAGGGATCGCTTTGCAATTTTCAAGTAGCTGATGATGACCCAGTTCGTCCATGTCAACCAAAATATAATTCTGCCCTTGTGCAATCAAGGAGCCTAACTCTTTACCTAACTCGACCATCCGCTGAAGATATTTGTGACAAGAATCTTCCCTATATTCAAATGCATCATTAGCTTTAATACCTTGTTTGTGTAAATATTCTCGTAAAACTTCCTCTTCATAATAATAGTGGCTAAGTCGCCAGCTATAAGTACGCTTGTTTGTGCCATTATGACCATGAATGCGGTATAGAGACTGATAGTCATTAATCCGCCTGATACTGCCGGAAAAAGGAGCCAAAAAACCGAGGTATGACTCTGCATTTAATCGATAGTTAGTCTCAGGCATAGGTAAGATTTTTTCTAAATAGCTGCGTAACCAAACGTTACCGCTAGTAGGTGGAAAAATATGGCCTTCTAGACCATATTTAAGCTGCTCATTGTACAAATTACCTTCTGGTAAAATACCTTCACAATCAACTTTTTCTAGTAAGTTGCTATTAACATCAATTAGACGTAACGGCCAATGAACCTTAACTGCATCTGGATCGTCATGCCAGAATATTTTAACTGCTCTTTCAATAGCACTTGGTAGCAAAAGATCATCTGAATCCAAGAAGCATATAACCTCACCACAACTAATAGCAAAACCAGCATTAAATGCAGATGCTTGTCCACCATTATCTTTTAAGACAGGAACAATTTTTTCTCCATAACTGGCGATGATTTGTTGTGAGTTATCGGTTGAACCATCATCAACTGCGATGACTTCTGTAGGCTGATAGATTTGATTCAGGGCACTTTCAATTGCCTCGGACAAAAAAGATCCATAGTTATAATTGGTAATGATGATACTGGCTAGAGTTTTTTGCATATACTTTTCCCTTTATCCTAAGTCAAACACAATGACATAATCGTTTTTTAATAAATAAGGAAACTTTTGACGCAAATAGTCATGAAATCCAGTAAAGTACTCTAGCCACCAAAAAGCCGTCCAAAAGAAGACAATTGCATATACCCCCGTTTGGTGCAATCGCTCAAATTCTTGAATTGCCATATTATCATCTGTGGGAATTCCCCAATAGTGTCCGTTGCGTTCAGTAAAGGGAATAGTTTGAAAACCTTCAATGATTTTGTTGCCATTTAGGCAATCTTCATCGACTAAGATGAAAGGGTTGTCTGCTGAAATTACAGCCTTCAGTTCCTCCCTAAACTCATACAGATGACCAATGCGATTGCGCTCTTCCACGAAATATAAATCTGCCGTCATTTGAGCCAAATTCCACTTTTTTTGAATCTCATCTAACTCCTTGGTAGCTTGTTGAATATCCCATCTTTTAAAGAAATAATCGAGGTTATCACGTTCTGGAGGAAAAGGATGCCAGAAATGAATAACAGACTTCGGTTCAAACACAACTGGAATGTTAGAATGATGCAAAGCCATACTAGAATCAATCCAATCTAAATAGACAACATCATCAAAAGGCATCACTCGCTCGAAAACACTTCGACGGTAAAGTTGACAATGAACCTCTCCAGATAACTCTATCTTTCGGCGATGAGAACCTTGATCAAGCTGTTGATCGCCTGTAGGTGGCAGAATTTCCAACTTGATCCCATCCGTCGTTTGTACTGAATGAACCTGTCCTAAGTTTGGGTCCCAGTGAATTTTAGTTGCATCCAAACCGCCCTCGATAATACGGGGAATGGCCACATCAGCTGGATGTTCTTCGCAAGCCTGGATGAGATAAGACAACCAACCCTCTTCTACGAGAACATCATTCTCGATGAAACACAAGAAATCATCATTAGGATTAGATTCCTGAATTACCAGATTTCTTGATTGGTTAGGCATCAAATAATAGTCTTTATAAATGACTTTGACATTGCTACGCCCCGCAAGCACCTCTTCAATTTGCTTCCAGTAAACTTCAGGAGTGTTGCAATTTATCACAATTAAATTAAAAGGAATATGCGTGTAGTCAAAAATTCGCTGCAAAGATTCCGCAGCTAATGAGAACTGTTCGCGAGGAAAAAATCCAATGGTGACTGTTGGCATATTGATATTCCTAAATTGAATCATGATGATTAATTCATGGCTGCTTCTAGTAGCGAGGACAGAACTTTATGGGAGTCAAAATATTCTTCCGCAATTTTCCGTGCGGCATGACGATGTTTTTCATAGTTAGAATTGATCGTGTGGACACCGTTCATCGCCTCGCAGAGGTCTTGGAAGATTAAAAGTCCTTCTCCGATCGGTAGCCAATCGCTTAAGCCTGTGTCTTGAACTAGAATTGGCCTGCCGGAAGCTAGGTAACAGACGCTGCGATCGCTAAACCAGCCACCTTTAGTAGCAACATAACCCTGTTTTGCTACTCCAAACTCAGCACGGGATGCTTGAACAAATTTCTGGTAAGACTCTGGTGTAAAGGACGCAAGCCATCCGAGAATCACCTCCCAGCCATACTGCGATAGTTCATCAGGAAAGCCGCCGCTTAATGCAATCCGAAACTGCTGTTTGGTGAGTTGCGGTATATCAATAAACTTTAAGAACTCTTTATCCTTGTTGCCGTAGGTGATTCCTTCGTATACTACCTCCCGATAACTGTGCCACTGCATAATCGAACTGAAGCCGATGGTGTCATTGTCTTCAATTACTGGCCAGTAAGACAGTGCTACTGGAGGTAATGTCTTTAGCCAATGCCTACCGTTTGTGGGGATAAGACAGTCTTGGGCATCAATGCGTTGCCCAATTGTGAACAGGCGATCGCAACGTTCAATCGTCTGTACTAATTCGGAATTACCGCTAGCAATATTAATCTGCGTAAAACCGGGATCTGCATCAAGATAGATGCGGCGCTGCGGCCATCCATACTCATCTCTCCAAACAGAAAGCGGTGAGCCACGGATAATCATTAAATCAGCCTGAGAGCAGATGTCTTTAAACTCGTCAATCTCCATTCCGACTGAATGCTCGTCAGTTCGGTAAATCCACTTGTTCTTAAAACCAAGCGGTTCTAGGCAGTTTTTAATATAATTTGTCGGATAGTCTAACTCCGTCGTGATTTGCTCGGTTTCCCAGTTGTAAACCCACGACATCGATCCACATTCTTCCAAGTAGAAAATATCATGTCCAAGGGCATGCAGACCCAGAAGGTATTGCAGGTCAGACCAGGCGTTGCCCCCGATGGGAAACCGACCGATAGCACTAGCAAAAATTATAATCATCCTATTTTAAATTTATTAAATGTTTTGATTTAGATGTATTAGTTGATGATTTCTCGTTCTGCATAGGCAGTCAGAGCAATGGAGATAGATAAGGTGTGTTCATATTTAAAACTGTCTCCAGTAGTCGAGGTAGCACCACTTTGTAACTGAAGAATCGCTCGGCTAATTCCTCTGCTGCTTGACAGTGAGCCTGATAATTTGCATTGACGCGCTCGATACCGTTGACAGCTTCCTCCAAGGATGAAAACGCCAACGCACCTTGTCCCGTCGGCAGCCAATTGCTAAATCCAGTATCTTGTAAAATGACGGGACGACCAGCAGCGAGATAGCAGACGCTGCGATCGCTAAACCAACCACTAAGAGTTTTTACATAAGCTTGTTTGGCAACGCTAAACTCTCCGCGAGAGCCAGTTAGGTAAGTTATGTAGGTTGACAGACTAGAGCTAATTTCCCTACCATCTCGAATTAACCAGCCTGCTGCCTTTAAAGATTTTGCAACCTCTGCTATTTCTGCATCCTTGCCAGCAAGAGCGAGTTCGAGTTTTTGCGAAGAGTAGCTAGGGAGTTCCAGCAGGCGGATGAATTCCCGATCTTTCTGTCCATAATGTTCACCTTTGTAAGTCACGCCTCCATAAGCATTCCAATTGGCAATTGTCGTGAATGGTAAATCTGCGCGTTCTTCGCCACTATCTTCGGGAATAAGTATCGGGCTTTTCCAAATCTCTGGCACAACAGGCGGTACAGTAGGGAGCCATTCAATTCCATCACTCGGTATGCTGCAATTGGGTTGCCCAATATTAACGCCATAACTAAAGTAGGCGTGATAATCGTTGCGACCCTCAGTGGCGAACGTCCCAATCTGGGTAAAGAATGGGTCCATATCGATTAACACTCGATGTTTGCACAAAAGAAATTCAGGTAGCCAGCAAACTCCACCGATATTCAATAGCAAATCCGCCGTTTTGAGCATCTGCTTTATTTTTTGCCAATCTGCACCGTAGACATCTCCTGTATCACGGTTTACATAGCAGACTGTTGCATTCGCGCCATAAGTGTTTATTAGTGTCTGGACTGCGTGCAAACCAAAGTGGGGATCATCAGTGTAATTGTGGTTTATTGGGTTATAGCAGGACTGAAACCAGCCGCTTTCCTCTAGGTATAGAACTTCATGTCCCAAATTATGTAGCCCTAACACATAGTGAAAGTAGGCTAAGAGATTGCCAGCTACTGGATGTCGAATCATATATCCGCAAACAACAATGCGTGCCATGTTTATAACCCCGCTCGTTCCATGAGACTGCCAATCACTTTCTCTGCGGCAAAGTACTCTGAGGCAATTTCACGGGCTGCTTGACAATTGCCTTCGTAGTCGCTTTCGATCGCATCCATTGCCGCGAGAATATCTTCCATAGTGTTGAATGCAAATAATCCCTTCCCCGTGGGCAAGAACTTGCTAAACCCTGTTTCTTGGGTAATCACAGGACGCCCTGCTGCCAGATAGCAGGCAGAGCGATCGCTAAACCAACCACTATGCAGTCGCGTGTATTGATCTTTTGCTACAGTAAATTCACCGCGCGATCGCTGGATATAATTGCGGTAAGTATTCAGATTTTGAGAGAGTTCCATTGAATCTACCTGGCTCCAACCGTGTTTTTGTAGCAGGTATCGGACATCCTGACTTATATCAGCCGCCGCAATCTCGAATTGCACTGAGCGCTGGTGCGGCAGATCGATAAATTTTTCAAACTCGCGTGCCTTCCGCCAGTAATAGGTTTCACCTTGATAGGTAATATCTTTACCTCCCTTGTTGTCCCAGGTGGTAATGGTGTTGTAAGCGATGCCTAGCGTGTTATCTGACGTGTGCCACAAGTCTGTTGCGATCGGTTGGCGAGTCGGCAACCACTCAAAGCGGGAAGTTGGGACTCCACAATCAGGCGCACCCAGATTTTCCCCAAAACTAAAGTGTGTATCATGGGCTTCCAGATCAGCAATTAAGGTTTCGTCTCCCTGAACAACCCGAATTTGAGATCCAACTGGATCAGATTCAACATAGATGCGGCGACGACAAGCTAAATGCTCCTCACGGATTTCTTGAGCGCCAGTTACATTCAAGAATGCGTCTGCTTCGCTATATAGCTTTAAGATTTGGGTTTCACTCATCCCATAACACTCGCCCCCTGGATAGTGGCCGCGAAATCCCCAACGCTCTTTAAAGCCATAGCCCTCCAAAATTGGTGCGACTCGCTTAATGTTCTCAGTAGCGTCTGGAGATAGATCGTTGATTAGGGGGTTGTAAATCCAGCGTCCTGAATCTTCGATGTAGTAAGGATCGTAACCGAGTTGACGCAGCCCTAGCATATAGTGGAGAAATTGATAGGTTACTCCTGCTAGGGGATACCAAAACAAAATCCCGAAGACAATAATTTTTCCCTTCCTGAGGGGTTTACGATTCATGCTCGCTACCTCCCGCCTCACTTCGACTACGCTCAGTGGCCTCCTGCCTGCTGCCTTCTGTCTCTAACTGCCGAACGATCCGAGCAGGATTGCCAGCCACAACTGTGTACGGTGGAACATCCTCGCTAACAACAGATCGGGCACCAACGATCGCCCCTTCACCGATTGTTACCCCCGGCAAAATGCAGGCATCAAATCCAATCCAGACGTTATCTTGAATCCAAATTGGTTGGGCTGGGACATCGGCGCTAGGGTATCGAGAAGCTTGACACGATGCTCGTTCTAAAATTTTTCGTCGCTTGGCAATGTCGAACGGTAAGCGGTAGGTATCCATGAGGACGACTTGCCAAGAGATCAAAGCATAATTGCCAATCTTCAGTTCGGCATCGCAGACGATGTGGACACCATGAATTAAGGCATATTCCCCCACCTTTACCTGAGCGTCGGAACCCAGGTCAAACATAGTATCTTTATATACGGCAGAACCTTTACCCAATCGTAGCCCTACTGGCAATTGGCTGCGGTAAAGTTTAAAACTGAGGCTAGTTTCAATATAAGTGTCGTCTTCTAAAACAACATTGTCGGGAATCGTTCCCGGATACCAATCCCAAGGCAATGTTCGTGTGGCATCCATTAGGCTTCTACCTCCCCAATCACCTGGGCTGGATTGCCCATCACCCTGCTACGTGGTGGTATATTCCGTGTCACCAATGCCCCAGCCTCAATCCAAGCTCCCGCACCGATGCGAACTCCTTTGAGGATCGTGACATTGGGGCCAACCCAAACATCATCTTCGATAATCACCGGCTGGCACATCACAGGAGGGCGGAGCCGTCCTTTTCCCAGAGGAGAGCAGGCGATCGCATCTGCAATTCTTTCTGCCGGCGCGATCGGATGAAAGTCAGTATCAGCGATCGTGGTATTCCATCCCAAAACCACATAGTTGCCGATGCAAATTTCCTGTTCGCAAAGCAGGATGACACTAGTCAAATAGCAATAGTCTCCAATCTCAACCCTAGCAGCTTTGCCCAGCGCAAAGTGAACATAATCTATCGTGCAGTTTTCTCCAACGAGCAGCGCGGGGTTGATGCGGCTCTGGAAGCGAGCAAAACAGCGCTCATCATGGTTGATAACACTGTTGAGTCCCACCTGAACATTGGATGGAAGAGCTATTGTCTGGCAGTCGGGTGGCTGGTTGGTTAAATCATTCACAATTTCAGGGGAGGGCTGCATATTTTAATGCGAATCAAGATGGTTGGTAAACGGTCTATTAGGTTTTGAAAATTTTGTATAATTTAGTAATAGAATTAATCAATATTTAAGTATTTTCCTAAACGGATATTTTTGCAATTGCTGTATTTACCTTGACTTTTGACTTCCCCCTTGCGGTACTAGGCTGATGCTGGTTGTGTTGAGCCGAAGTGTAATTTATACAGCCTATTGTAATAACCACTAACTGCTAGCAACTCCTCGTGAGTTCCTATCTCTACTACTTTCCCCTGATCCAACACTACGATTCGGTTGGCTCGTTGAATTGTCGAGAGGCGATGGGCAATAATAAACGTAGTCCGTCCTGCCATCAGTCGCTCTAATGCTTCCAGCAACAGAAACTCGGTTTGAGCATCCAGGGCAGAGGTGGGTTCATCCAGAATTAGCACTGGAGCATCCTTGAGCAGGGCGCGGGCGATCGCTAACCGTTGCTTTTCGCCTCCCGAAAGTGTGGCTCCGCGCTCACCAATTACCGTGTCATAACCTTGAGGTAATCGTTGAATAAAGGTGTCAGCATTCGCAGCTTGGGCGGCTTTGACGATCGCTTCGCGGCTAGCATTAAAGCAGCCATAAGCAATATTCTCTGCGATCGTTATCGGCAGCAAAAACGGTTCTTGCAGCACTAGGGCAATCTGCTCGCGCAGGCTTTTCAGTTGCACACTTTGGACATCCACGCCATCAAAGAGAACTTGTCCCTGCCAGGGGTCAAAAAAACGCAGAATCAGGGAGACTAGGGTAGTTTTGCCAGCCCCCGTTGCGCCTACTAGTGCGATCGTTTCTCCCGGTCGCGCTTCTAAGGTAATTTCTTGAAGGACGGGATAGTTAGGTTCGTAACCGAAGGTGACTTTCTCTAAAGATACGTGTCCTCGTCCTCCCAACGGACGAACTGGCAATGGTCTAACATTAGGAGCATCCTGCACCCCATCTTGAGCATCCAAAACCTCTAACACTCTCCGAGCGCTAGCAGCTGCGCCAGCAAAACTGGACGATATATAAGCCAGAGTCGCCATCGGCACGTACAGGGAGCCGAGATAAGAGAGAAATACCAGTAAAGAACCAATTGAGAGTGACCCATTTAAAACCTGGAAGCCACCGTAACCCATGATTGCTGCTGTTCCTACTGCGGTTACGCCTCCCACCCCAACTTTGAATTGCATTTGGGCAAGGATAGAGCGTACATAAGCTTGGAGGGCTTTTTGAGACAGGTAGCGAAAGCGCTCATCTTCGTGTGCTTCACGTCCGAATGCTTGAATAATCGGTATTGCTGTCAAAGTCTGCTCGCTCAACGCCACGATCTCACCTTCAAATTGTTGATACTGATAGGTTCGTTCAGTCATAGGCTGGTTAAAAACCCAAATTAGTAACATTATTAAAGGAGCAATCATCAACGAAAGCAGTGAAAGGAAGCGATTAATCTGCCACATCACGGCGAACATTGCGACCAAATTCACCACAGAAGTAAGCACGGGCAGAAAAACCCCCATCGCCAGATTCTGAATACACATGCTGTCAGTCATGACTCGCCTGACCAGATCGCCAGCCCGCTGTTGGTTGTGGAATCTCAAAGAAAGATGCTGTAAGCGATCAAACAATGCTGCTCCCAAGTCATAAACCATCTGGCTGCCAACACCAGATCCAACATATTCCTGTATAAGACGAACTCCCTCACCAGATAAAAATAGAATGATTGTGGCACCTGCTAACCAACCGAGCAACTGCATATTGGATTCACTACCAGGCAAGGTTTTGAGCCAAACAACGCTATTTGGCAGCGCTTGGTTGTTCAGGACGCAATCAACGATCAACTTCAAAGGCCAGGGCTTGAGTACATTCAGCCCGACATTAATCAGCATTAGCAGCATGACAAAGGTAAGTCCGCGCCAACGAACCAGGGCATAACGTGCCAATCGCAGCCACCACAGTTTCATAGAACCACCTCCTGCGGCGGTTTGGAAAACTGCAAGGAGTGCAAACGATGGTAAAAACCAGAGACAGCCATTAACTCTTGGTGTGTTCCCATCTCCACAACCTTTCCTTGCTCCAGAACCACAATCCGATCTGCTCGTTGAATCGTGGAAAGTCGATGGGCAATGATAAACGTAGTCCGGCCTTCGATCAGGCGATCTAAAGCTTCCAGCAGTAAAGTCTCAGTCTGGGCATCCAAGGCAGAAGTGGGTTCATCGAGAATCAGTACTGGCGCATCCTTGAGCAGGGCGCGGGCGATCGCTATTCGCTGTTTCTGTCCTCCAGAGAGGAGTGCCCCTCTTTCGCCAATCAGGCTGTCATAACCTTGGGGCAACCGTTCAATAAAGTCGTCCGCCTTGGCGGCTTTGGCTGCTGCGACAATCTTCTCTAGGCTTGCTTCTGGACACCCGTAGGCAATATTCTGCGCCACCGAGAGGGGCAGTAAAAACGGCTCTTGCAGCACCAGGGCAATTTGCTCACGCAAGCTTTTCAGTTGTACATCTCGGACATCCACCCCATCAAAGAGGACTCGTCCCTGCCAGGGGTCAAAAAAGCGGGGAATCAGGGAAACCAGTGTACTCTTACCAGCACCTGTCGCGCCTACTAGGGCGATCGTTTCTCCGGGTCGCGCTTCCAGGGTAATTTTTTGGAGGATGGGATAGTTAGGTTCGTAACCAAAGGTGACTTTCTCTAAACATACGTGTCCGCGTTCTCTCAACGGACGAACTGGCAATGGTCTGGCAGCAGGGGCATCTTGTACGCCATCTTTAGCATCTAAAACTTCTAAAACTCTATCTATATTGGCATCTACAGACTTCAGGCTCCCGTAGATGCCAAATAGACCCTTAAATGCTCCTTGTATAGACTGGAGATATGCTAAAAAAACAAGCAAGCTGCCGATACTCATAGCTCCTAATAACACCTGCTGTCCGCCCACATACAGAACGATCGCAGTACCAATCGTTGTCACAGTACCATTTGCCACACCATAAACACTCTTGAGCAGAGTTTCGCGTTGTGACAGAACAACTGCATCTGCCGCTAAATGCTCAAACTGCCGAGTATTGTAACTCTCTCGACCAAATGCCTGAATCATGGGAATTGCTGTTACCGTTTGGTGGACAAAACTGGTAAGGCGGGACTGGGCTTCGCGGTTAAGTTTTGTGCGGCGCTTGAGTCGGGAACCAAAAACAAGGGCTGAACCGCCCATCACTGGTGCTACAAAAAGCGAAAGCAGCGTTAGTAAAGGACTCATATTCCAGGCGACGATGCTAATAGTTGCTAGCGTCAGCAGGTACTGCACAGGTGAAATCAGCAAAGCATCGCTCAAGGTGTAAACGCAATAAGTATCTCCAGCCAGACGGCTGAGGGAATCACCGACAGTCCGTTGGCTATGGAACAGCAGTGAAAGGCGTTGCAAACGATAGAACAGTTTCTGGGCCAGTTCGTAGACCATACTTTGCCCGGCAGCACTCCAGACCCAGTTGAGGCTAGTTTCTAGGATAGCGTTTAGAGCATAAAGTCCAAGGCTACAAACAGCGGCGACAACGACTAGTAGCGGCGGTGTGAACGCCAAGTTAAAAGTCCCCAGGAATGAGCGAACCACCGGGGGGATAACTGCCTGGCCGAAAGCATAATCCACCAGGATTTTCATTGGCCAAGGTTGAAGTGTGGCGGTGGCTGAAGCGCCAGCCGTGAGTCCGAGGATTGCGATTAAGGCGCGCCACTGGCGCAGCGGATATCGGAGCATCTGCCCGTATCGATGCATTATTGCTTTGATCTCTTGCCTCACTTGCAGATTTACCTCCCGTCTGGCCATTTGCTTACTGGAGTACCAGGACGTTATACCAATTCGCAATTCGCACTCTTGCTAACGCCCCGCTCCGCTAACGCAATTCGCAATTGAGAAATTTAGATGCAGCAAGGCAATCCCTGCTTACATCTGTTGCCTTATTTTAGAAAATTGGTATTAGTCATGGCTGTAATATACTTTCTGC
The DNA here is from genome assembly GCA_038259325.1 of Chroococcales cyanobacterium. GTDB lineage: Bacteria > Cyanobacteriota > Cyanobacteriia > Cyanobacteriales > Nostocaceae > Nostoc. The sequence continues at coordinate 181,165 of JBBSOX010000001.1, forward strand.
GACAGACTTGTTGCTGTTGGGTTGTATTGGCAGTAAGTACACTCTTTTGGCAACAATCTCCAGTACTTGATAGAGAATATGTCCCAACTGGAAGTTCTGATATAAAATGACAGTGGCGTTGAGCATACCTACTGCAATGGTGACTGTTGCTACTTCTGGCATTCCCAGCATGATCGCCACAATTGTGAATAGACAATAGCCAACCATCGCCATAATGGCTAACTGTGACATTCTCAGGGCACACCGCACCCGCAAAACTCTTTTGTTACCTCCATGATTTTCAGTACATACTTTCAGCTGAACTTTTGACCAAATTCCCTGGTAAATCTCTAAATCCCAGTCGCTCCAGCCTTGATCCATCGCAATAAAATACTTGGAAGGCAGGAGTAAATCCATCACTTTTTGCAGCAGGTTCTCCTTCTCTATTCCTGCATCTGTCCAATAGGACAACTCGTAGGCGCGATCGCGCCAGGAAATATGTACTTTGTGCGCTGGCAAATCAAACTGAATTAAATCTGCTTGAGTTAGTGTTTGAGTCATTTTTTTAATGCTTCTATTTTTATTTAGAGATCGTCAAACTTTATCGGCTCCGCTTTCTTAAGTTCCTTAATTCGCCATTTGTAGCGCTCTATACTACGTACAAGCGGCCCCAAGTAAATCAGTAGCGCCACCAGCAACCGTGCCCTGACTTTGAGAAAACGAGAGTCAATCCGCGCTTGTATAGCACCAGCTACACACCAGCTAAAAGAGATAAGGAACATTACTGCACCGAACCAGGGGCGATGGCCAGACAAAAGCGCAGACACAAAAAAGTATGTGGGTAGGTACGCCGGGAGAGACAGCAACGCAAGCGGGAACAAGAGAGTCTTCTGGGGGAGATAAGTTTGGCCCACCGACGGCAGCGACATCAGAGGAAAGAAACTTGGCGACCAGATAGGTGAGCCAGTCTGGATCTACCATACAATCAGAATCCGTATAGGCGACAATCTCGCCAGTTGCGGCGGCCATACCAACGTTGCGGGCGACGCTTAATCCCTTATTTTCTTGACTAATTAGGCGTACATAGTCGTAACGCTGAGTAATTTCGAGAGTGCGATCGCCTGATCCATCATTAACTACAATGACTTCATAGTTGGGATAGTTGAGTTCTTTGAGAGAAGCTAGACAACTATCCATCGTGCGTTCAGCATTGTAAGCGCATAGAACTACTGAAACTTGGGGATACTCAGGTAGCGCTGGTGGTAGAGGCCCTGTGTAATACTGCTGCACTGTATGGAAAGCTGGCTTCTTGATCCGTTCGGCATCAACTAGGCCAAAAGCCCAGTCCTGTATAGCATATCCACCAGTAAACCACTCATCCGTCCAAGAAAAAATGATCGTTCCTGCTGCTCCCATCTCAAAACTAGATGACAGCTTTTGAGAGAGAATTTCGGCTTGGGCTTGGGTTCCTTCACGCATCGAGTCAACGCCAAACTCACTCAGCACTAGAGGTTTATCCTCGGCTAGGTTATGGAGTCGCAAGAGGTAGCGACGAAAATCTGTTTCTCGGTGCAGATAGACGTTAAAGCACGAAAAATCAGTAAAGTTTATATTTAAATACTCTGTAGAGGGATAATTGGCGTAGCTTACCAGTCCGTCGGGATCGTTGTCTTTTGCTACCGCCATTAACTCTTTAATAAAAGCCCGAACTGGTTTTGCTCCATGCCATCGGACAATATCTGGAGGAATCTCATTGCCTACCAAATAAGCAAAGGTGGCGGGATGATCCCGACAAACTTTAACACCTTCAGCAATGCTGTTACGGATTTCTGCCTTGACAGTAGAAGAGTCGAGGAAAGCAATATGCTGAGTCCAAGGTATACCAATTAACAGCCTCAGACCATAGATTGCAGCTAGATCCAAAAGCCAAGTAGGTGGAACGGTATAAGTACGGAGACAGTTAATTCCCAGTTCTGCCATCATGGCAAAATCTTTTTCCACAACTGATTTTTCTGGAAAGGATTCACCGTGGCTACCGATGGAAAAAGGGCCGTAACTAACTCCTTTAAGAAAAAACTTTTTATCTCTAATAAAGAAAAACTTACCTTTTACTGTGACTACCTCGCTTTTTGCAAGTGGTTCAGCACAGAAGCCAGAAGGTGTTGAAGTCAAGTTTTGCAAATTACCCCCGACAATTCACTGCAAATTTATTTCCTTGCTGCTGAAACGCTACGTCAGTTTGCTCAAAAACAGAAACACACATATACTTAGCTCATTCATGCATTCGCGGCATGTTTGGCGTTAGTACCACCACAATCACTATTAATTAACAATCTAGTAATACTTAAATACTATGTCAGAACTGTGTTTGCGATCGCGTTTAAGAAAACGTATTTATTAACGTATAATTTCGGTCTATTTTTGTATCGAGTTTTGTCAAAAAAGAGTAAATGGAGAGAGAAAAATTACTCAACAATAACCCTCTTTCTTCCCCTACATTTCCTACTTATCCCAACTGTATTGTCCTACCTCCTACCTCAAAACCCCTAGCTTTGTACTTCATGCAAAGGAAAACTGCTGTAATTACAGCGCCCAGATATGGCGATTTATCTCATCAATACCTAATGTATGATTGGATGTTTTAGGGGTGGGTAACAATAACGTTGCCAAAATATTTTCTGGTAAGGTGGGAGTTACTTTACAAGCACTTTTGAGGCAATCTACCAATAACTGGTTGGCAGTGTAGTACTGCTTGAGTATTTCTTTGTGCTGCTCGCTGAACTGCCATTGATGACCAATGTTGCGACACCGAACTATCACCAACCTCAATTCATTAGCCCAAGTTTGACCGTTAGCATTCCACCATTTTTTTAACTTTTCTCTGCCTTGAACTGGAGTCGGTAATTGTTCTTTAAGTCTTTGCAAAGAACTCTGCAACTCAAGGTTATAGACAAGAGTCTGGTCATCAGGAAGAGCCAAGCTTAAAGCCAAAACTCGATCCAAAGTCGGCTCGTAAGGCAGGGTAAGGCTTAAGTGAAGTGTACACTGAAGAGCTATATCTAGAGCTAAATCAGGAGTAAGATTTCTAGTGAGACTGAGATCGATGCCAAGGGAAAAAGCCAAGTCATGAGTCAAGCTCAGGTCGTCGAGAAGTACTAGTGTCAGATAAAAGGCACGAATAGCTACTCTTTTATGGGTAGACTGAACTGAAAGAGACTTATGGTTAAGCCAGTTGAAGAACTTTTGCAATTGCTTATCAAAGGCGACAAGCTTATCAATCTGTTGCTTCATTAATTGCAACAGACAATTGGGATTATCTAACATGCCAGCAGTTAGTAAAAAGATTTTGCGCCAGCGTGGTTCAGTCAAATGGCTAACCAGTTTACTTAATTTTCTTTCTAATATTTGTTCGTCGGGACTATTAATAATATTTTTAGCTGTTAAATACTCCTGAAAAGCTATATGCGAGAACGAGTAAATTTCCTGCGCCTGCTCTATCAGTAATCCATGTGTTTCAAGCAATTTCAGCACTGCTTCACTATTGAGTCGCACTACCTCCGGCTCGGTTTGGGCTATAGGTAAGTTACAGAGGTAATCCTTAATGTATTGCTGAACATTACTTTTTGTGAAAAAATAATGACCTTGCTTAAAGGTAATATCAGCAATTTGACTCAGCAGTTCAAGCTTATGAGGTAAAGACAAATGAAAATAAATTTCATCTCGTTTAATGTTCCTTACTTTATCCCAGCGATTGAGCAAAATGTCCAATCCTTGCTTGTAAAGTTCGCTCTTTCTAACTGGAAAGTCTGAGCGGGCTTGAAACACACAACAAGCCAGATTAAGTAAAAGTGGCCTTACGGCTAGTTCTCGAATTTGTTGATTTTCCAGCAACTGTAATTTTTGCACGAACTGAGAAGCTAGGGCTTTGCCTTTCTCTATAGAATTCTTACTAACATTGACAAACCAATTTTGGGCAAAGTCCTCAATTTGGGAAGAGTCAAAATCAGCAATTTCAACATCACTAAATTCCTCAAACCGATACTGTTGGCAACCGATACGACATGTAATAATCAACTGATTTTTATAATACTTTTCAGTTAAGTTACGAATTTTAAGGATAATTTTGGCATTATCATTTTCTGGAATTTCATCTAACCCATCAAGCAGAATTAACATTCTGCCGTTAACTAGTAATGTTTGAATTTCTTGTTCTGAAGCACCATAATCGGCGAGTTCTTGACTAATATAGTTCAATAAACTGTAATGTTCTGTTTCTCTAGCATCCTCAGTAAAATTTTTCAAGCGAATAAAAATTGGTATCCGGTCTGATAGTAATTTGCCTTGATTGCATTGCATGGCAATATACTGTAAAAATGTGGTTTTACCAGATCCTGGTTTACCTAGTACCATTAGTTTGGGATAAGTGATAACTGCCTGTATTGCAGAGGCTCGTTCTTGCTCAAGTTGATTCAAACCAAAACAGTCGAACTCTTCTGGAATTGAGTCTTGTAGCTCGAGAATATCTAACCATCTTTGACTTGTAATATTATTTAGAATGTTGGTGCTGACATAAATTTCTTCTAGTTGAATTGGTTGAGCAATATCTAACAATCGCGTAGTAGCGCACTGAGCTTGAATTTTATCACTTCGACGCGATCGCAACATTTGCACTAAGCTTTCGATATCTTGGCAGTTTTCACATCCCTGGTTATTTTCTGACAGTAGTCTTTCATCTGGTAGTTCAGCAATTTCTTGCCAATCTAAACCGAGTTGAAAGCAAATTTCCATAAAGTTCTGACGTTCAATCGGTTTGCCTGTAAAAAATTTCCAAATTGGCTGGCGAGTTTCAAGCCCTACCTCACTAGCTAAATACTCTTGAGTCCATTCTCTGATTTGAAAAGCCCTTTTTGCCTTTGTAATGCCTACAGTAGATGCTTTCAACGAACGTCGTGCCATAAAGCAGTTTTTGGATCTCCAGTGATGAATTTAAGGAATAATTTAATAAATTAATGATTAATGCTCAATCATTGATTTATTAAATTATGTCATCTTAATGTTTGAGTTTCATCGGCTTTTTTTCTAATAGCTGAGACGAATATTGTAATTAGTGTACTTAATGTAGTGTTAGTAGTATACATTAATATGATTAGATTGTTAAATGTAGCTAAATTAGTTTGGAAATTCTTCCCTCTTATGGCTTAGGTTTTTTTATTTTATTAAAGAATAATAGAAGCAAATAGTAGGAGAATAGTTTGTAGCATTTTTTATTTAAATACTATGAAGATTTTATAAAACCTATGAAGATTTCATAAAAAGTAGGAAAAGTAGGATAGAGCAAACTAAAGCAAACTCAGCTGATATAACTTATACATTAAGTGATACATTTTCTTCAACGCGATCGCAAACACACTTATTACACAATGGTATTTACATAAGGGATTGTGCTAGTACCACAACATAACGCACAGTTAAAAACAGTCTTGTAAGCGGTTCTTTGTGCGAGGTAGCTCGTTTTGATGAAGTGGTTTTGTAGTTAAGTCAACAAAGGTTTTTTACAAAACCAAGCTCTACCTATCAGGATTTGACATCCATGAAAATACTGGTAACTGGAACTGAAGGTTATATCGGTTCTTTATTAGCCCCAATCTTGATGCAACACGGTCATGAAGTTATCGGAGTTGATACAGGATTCTACAAAGTTGGTTGGCTGTACAACGGTACCGAACTCACAGCCAAAACTCTCAATAAAGATATTCGCCACATCACAGTTGAAGATTTACAAGGTGTTGAAGCAGTCGTTCATTTGGCTGAACTCTCCAACGACCCCGCCGGGCAGCTACGCCCTGATGTTACTTATGAAATTAACCATCAAGGCTCAGTTCGTCTTGCTCAACTAGCTAAAACGGCTGGTGTGCGTCGCTTTGTCTATACGTCTTCGTGCAGTGTCTATGGCGTTGGTACTGATGACTACGTTACGGAGGAGTCTCCTGTAAACCCCCAAACGGCCTATGCCCAATGTAAAACCTTGGTAGAGCGAGATGTCAAGTTATTAGCTAACGATAGTTTTTCTCCTACCTTTTTGCGGAATGCCACCGCTTATGGTGCATCTCCCAGAATGCGCTTTGATATTGTGTTAAATAACCTGTCTGGGCTGGCATGGACGACTAAAGAAATCAAGATGACAAGCGACGGTACTCCTTGGCGGCCGCTAGTTCATTTGCTAGACATTTGCAAAGCAGTTGTATGTACCCTCGAAGCCCCGCGCGACATTATTCACAACCAAATTTTCAATGTGGGTGACACTGTTAGCAACTATAAAGTCAAAGAAATTGCCCAGATAGTAGCTGAAGTTTTTACTGGATGCCAGCTTTCTTTTGGTGACACTAGTGCTGATAACCGCAGCTATCGGGTTTCTTTTGAGAAGATTAACACCAGGCTACCGGGATTTAAGTGCGAGTGGAATGCAGTTAAAGGTGCCCAGCAGTTGTTCGATGTGTTTACTGCTATCGATATGTCAGAATCCACTTTTTTATTTAAAGGATTCACTCGCTTGAAGCAACTGGAGTATCTGATTCGCACTCAGCAAATAGATCAAAATTTCTTCTGGAATAAGTAATGCTATTCACAGAAACTGCACTTAAAGGCGCATTCGTTATTGACATAGAGCAACGGCAAGACACTCGTGGCTTCTTTGCTCGTACTTTCTGCGCTCAGGAATTTTTGGCTTACGGCTTAAAGCCAACAGTTGCCCAATGCAATTTGGCTTTCAACCACAAAAAGGGGACTCTCCGGGGTATGCATTATCAAGTTGCTCCGGCAACTGAGGTAAAGTTGGTTCGCTGTACTCATGGCGCTATCTATGATGTGATCATCGACTTGCGCCCTGAATCTCCTACATATAAGTTACATGTTGGTGTTGAGCTATCAGCCGAGAACCGTAGAGCTTTATACGTGCCTGAGATGTTCGCTCATGGTTATCAGACATTAACTGATGCGGCTGAAATTGTGTATCAGATGAGTGAATTCTATGCGCCAGATTACCAGCGTGGGCTGCCCTATGACGATCCAGCTTTTGGGATTGAATGGCCTTTACCTGTAAGTGAAATTTCTGAGAAAGATACAACCTGGCCTTCGTTTAAATCTGTTTTAAACTCTACCCACGCCCAACCAGGTGTAAGGGTTTTCATATAAGCTATCGCCCATCTAAGTTGTACATTTTTCTGTGTTGACTGTTAACTGTCAACGGTCAACAGTCAACAAACCTCATGAGCTATTGTGTAATTTAAAGGCATAATAGCTTACCTCTATCAAGTTGCATATAACAGTGTGGGAGCTAATAAATGACTACGATAACTTTGCAACCCTCTGTACAAAATGGTACAAGCGTAAATCCTTGTGGCTGTCGATTCTGTGGGACAACGTTAGAGTACACCTTTGTGGATTTGGGAATGTCACCACTGTGTGAAAGTTACGTGACAGCTGAACAGCTAAACCAAATGGAACCTTTTTATCCACTACATGTCTACGTGTGCGATCGCTGTTTTTTAGTTCAACTTCAAGAATATGTCAGTCCGCAAGATATCTTCAGCCACTATGCCTACTTTTCGTCTTACTCTGATTCTTGGCTAGAACATGCCAAAGATTATACCGAAAAAGTAATCGCTCGTTTTGCACTTAACTCCTCAAGTCAAGTAGTAGAAATAGCTAGTAATGATGGTTACTTATTACAATACTTTGTAGCAAAAGAAATACCTGTCCTGGGTATAGAACCAGCAGCTAATATCGCTGAGGTAGCTATTAAAAAAGGTATTCCTACAACTGTCAAGTTCTTTGGACAAAACACAGCATATGAATTAGCTGCTAATGGCAAGCAAGCAGATTTGTTAGTAGGCAACAATGTGCTTGCTCATGTACCTGATATTAACGATTTTGTCGCAGGCTGTAAAATTTTGCTTCAGCCTGAAGGTGTCATTACTATGGAGTTTCCCCATTTAATGCGACTAATGGAGGGAAACCAGTTTGATACTATCTATCACGAACACTTTTCTTACTTATCCTTACTCACAGTAGAGAAGATTTTTGCTTCTCACAATTTAACTATCTTTGATGTAGAAGAACTGGCTACACATGGTGGTTCTCTAAGAATTTATGCTTGCCACGTAGACGATAATTCTAAATCTATCAGTCAGCAGGTAAAGGAATTAAGAACAAGAGAAGAAGCCGCAGGATTTATCAACATAAAAAGTTATTTTTCTTTTGCAGAAAAAGTCAAGGAAACCAAGTTTCAACTTTTGGAATTTTTAATTGAAGCTAAATGCCAAGGAAAATCAATTGTTGGTTATGGCGCTCCCGGTAAAGGTAACACTCTTTTAAATTATTGTGGAATTAGAGAAGATTTTCTTGATTACACTGTAGACCGAAATCCCTTCAAACAAGGTAAATTTTTACCAGGTACTCATATCCCAATCTTTCATCCAAATAAAATTCAAGAAACCAAGCCAGATTACCTGTTAATTTTACCTTGGAATCTGAAAAATGAAGTAATGTCCCAGATGTATTATGTGCGTGATTGGGGTGGGAAATTTGTCGTCCCGATTCCTGAAGTCAATGTCTATTCTTGAGCAAGAAAGCAACTTGAATTTAATCTGATTTATAAATACCAAAGGAAATCACGATGAAAGTAGTTTTATTTTGCGGTGGTTTAGGAACAAGATTAAGAGAATTGTCTAGCAATATTCCTAAGCCAATGGTTCATATTGGCTACAGACCAATATTGTGGCATGTAATGAAATACTATGCTCACTATGGACACAAAGATTTTATTTTGTGTCTTGGTTATAAAGCAGATGTAATCAAAAATTATTTTCTCCATTATGATGAGTGTATTTCCAACGATTTTACTTTACAAGAGGGAGGCAGAAAAATCCAATTGGTAAATAGTGATATTGAAGATTGGAATATTACTTTTGTTGATACAGGTTTAACTTCAAATATAGGTCAAAGGTTCAAGGCAGTTGAAAAATACTTAGATGGAGAAGAAGCCTTTTTAGCCAATTATAGCGACGGTTTAACAGATTTACACCTACCTGACTTAATCGAAGACTTTTATAGACATAACAAAATAGCCAGTTTTCTGTGTGTAAAACCATCGCAAAGTTTCCATCTAGTTTCAACACAAGAAAATGGTTTAGTAAATGATATCCAAAGTGTGCAGCAAGCTGGTATTAGGATAAATGGCGGCTTCTTTGTGTTTCATCAAGATATCTTTAAATATATTGAAGCTGGAGAGGAATTAGTACTTGAACCATTTCAAAGGTTAATTAAACTCAAACAACTAGTAGCTTATAAATACAACGGCTTTTGGGCGTGTATGGATACTTTCAAAGAGCAGCAGCAGTTAGATGATATGTATTGCCAAGGTAACGCTCCTTGGGCAGTATGGAACCTTCTTGAAACGAAGGCAAAATATATGGAATATAGCCGGAATCATCAGTTTACTAATGATTTCATCCCAGTTAGTTTAGCTAATAGTTAAATACCCGTCTATTTTACAGTAGATATCTAGCAAGGGTATCTACTGCAACTGTTGTTTCAAGTAATTATCTTAACCAAACTATTCTCTAAAAAACAAAAATCAGCAATATGCTTAAATTCACTTTCGAGGGAGAAAAAAACTTCGACTATAAAGTTTTGTGTTTAGGAGCGCATTGTGATGATATAGAAATTGGTTGCGGAGGTACGATATTAAAATTGGTAGAAACTTACCCAAATATTATGTTTTATTGGGTTGTATTTAGCTCAAACTTACAAAGAGAAGAGGAAGCTTATAACAGCGCTAATAGATTTCTAAAAAATTCACATATAAAAAATATAGTAATCAAACAATTTAAAGATGGATTTTTCCCTTTCATAGGAATTGAGATTAAACACTTTTTTGAAGAGTTAAAACGAGAATACAGTCCTGATTTAATTTTTACTCATTATCGCCAGGATTTGCATCAAGATCATCGCTTAATTTCCGAATTGACTTGGAATATATTTAGAAATCATTTAATTTTAGAGTACGAAATTCCTAAATATGATGGTGATTTAGGTAATCCTAACTTTTTTGTTAATTTAAATGAGGAAACTTGCCAAAATAAAATTCAATATATTATTGAGAGTTTTCCATCACAAAATAATAAACAATGGTTTACAGAAGAAACTTTCCTATCAATTTTAAGGCTGCGAGGAGTTGAATCTAATTCACCTCATAAATATGCAGAAGCTTTTTATTGTCGCAAAATAGTTTTTTAGCTCGAATATTCTACTAGCTAATGTAAGGATTCAGATCAGAGGGTATTAGCAACTGAGCCATTTAATAAACAAAATGCAAACAAATATTGATATAAACAATAGTATTAATGTAAATGATATTAGCTATGAAATGTATGAGTTAATATCGATTCTGTATCCTATTTGTCGTAGTATTACTGGCGATGGCTTACGGAAAACACTACACATTATTCAACAACATATTCCCTTAGTGGTTCATGAGATTCCCACTGGCACTCCAGTATTTGATTGGACTATTCCCAAAGAATGGAATATCAGAGATGCCTTTATCAAAAATTCACAGGGTGAAAAGATTATAAATTTCCATAATTCTAATCTTCATGTAGTTAATTACAGCATAAATATTCATAAAAAGATGCCCTTGAAAGATTTAAAAGCACATCTTTTTACACTACATGATCGCCCTGATTGGATTCCTTATAGAACTTCTTACTACAAAGATAATTGGGGCTTTTGTCTCAGTCATAATCAATTATTGGGACTAAAAGATGAAGAATATGAAGTTTGCATTGATTCTACTTTAGAGAATGGTTGTTTAACTTACGGAGAGTATTACCTTAGAGGTGACAAAACAGATGAAATTATAATTTCGTGTCATACCTGCCATCCATCGCTTTGTAATGACAATCTCTCAGGTATAGCATTGGCAACTTTTTTAGCCAAACATCTCAGCCAAATTTCACCTTCTTACTCCTATCGTTTTCTCTTTATTCCTGGAACCATTGGTTCTATTACTTGGTTAGCTTTAAATGAATCAAATGTTGACAAAATTAAACATGGTTTAGTTGTAACCTGTGTGGGTGATCCGGGCAAGTCCCACTACAAAAAAAGCCGTCGAGGTAATGCCGAAATTGATAAAGCTGTTACTCACGTGTTGAAGAGTTCTGGCCAAGATTATGAAATTATGGAGTTCTCTCCATATGGCTATGATGAACGGCAGTTTTGTTCACCAGGCTTTAATCTTCCTGTAGGTTGTTTCATGAGATCGCCTCATGGTACTTATCCCCAATATCATACCTCTGCGGACAATTTAGAACTTGTACAACCTCAATATCTTGCTGATTCTTTATCAAAAATTTTGTCGGTTTTAGATATTATAGAGAATAATAAAAAATATTTAAATCAAAACCTTAAATGTGAACCGCAGTTAGGTAAACGAGGTTTATACAGTTCTATAGGTGGGCAGACTGATACAAAGAAGAGTGAAATGGCTATGTTGTGGGTTTTAAACTTATCTGATGGTAATCATACGCTATTAGAGATTTCAGAAAAATCAGGTATAGAGTTTGATGTGATTAAAAAAACAGCAGATACATTGTTGCAGTTCAATTTGTTGAAAGAGTATTAATAATCAAAAAGACAGTAGCTAGTAGGGATTCAGGTCTAAACTTGAGGTATTTAAAGATAGAGTCTCCACAGCCGATTGTGTTGCGAAAATAGCTGCTGTATTGATAAAAGGGGTTACAAAACTGCTCGGTTAAAAGGAAATACGCTTGGGTTAAGGGTTAATTGTACAACAAAATTGTGGGTTTTCGAGACGCTATAAATCGCCGTCTCTACAAGTGTTTTGGGTTAAAAGGAAATAGGGGAAAATAAAGACAATTTTGTTCGCGTATTCTATTTTCACGGCTTCAACTCTCTGGCAATTTAGCAAATGCCTGCTCAACTAACTCCTTCGCCTTAGCATCCAAATGCAGCCAATCGACTTCACCGAGTTCATCAATTAAACTAGTATCAATATCAGCAGATTCCTTCTGTGGGGTGTATTCAAGAAAACACACTTGATAACACAGTTCCCACAAATCGATACTTGCTTCTTGCTGTTGACGCTGCAAACGTAGATGATATCCTGGATGGGGCATCGGCAGACGAGCCAGAGTCTCTCTGATTTCATCTGCTTCTTCGGGTGTTGCAGTTTCCATTGCTTGCAACAACTCAGTCACCAATGCTTTGATTTCATCAGTGGTGCTAGGCGGCCAAATCAAGACATCGTGGTAAGTTCCCGTCCAGGAAGATTCATCAAGCTGCTTGCGGATATTGTCGATAACGCGAATGAAAGCAGGTTGCATGAGGATTTCAGCCTGCTGCCATGCAACTGAGTTTGTTATTTTAGGTGGCATTGGTAATAAACAGGGGCACTAAAAGAAAAATAAACAGTCTGCGTTTATTAAAAAGCTGCGTTTTTAATCTAAATCTTTTCTCAAGATAGCGGATTTCATTGAAGAAAATTTGGAGATATTTATTACCAGCTGGAAAATTAGGTAATAACTCTGGGGAGTGAACATGATAGGCAAGCTACTAGATCATCGTTACCAAGTAATTCGAGTCCTCGCAATGGGAGGATTTGGTCAAACCTACATTGCCCAAGATACAAGGCGGCCAGGCAATCCTATCTGCGTTGTCAAGCACCTCAAACCCGGAACTGACCCCAGAGTTTTTGATACTGCTAAACGCCTGTTCAATAGCGAAGCCGAAACCTTAGAAAAACTAGGCAACCATGACCAAATACCCAGGCTGCTAGCGTACTTTGACGAAAACCAAGAATTTTATTTAGTACAAGAATATGTTGAAGGGCATACCCTAGCTGAGGAACTTATACCTGGTAAGCGCTGGAGTGAAAGCCAAGTAATTCAACTCTTGCAAGAAGTTCTGGAAATTCTCGAATTTGTCCATCGCCAAGGCGTGATTCACCGCGATATCAAACCGGATAATATCATCCGTCGTGCCTCAGATAATAAGTTTGTTTTAGTGGACTTTGGGGCAGTAAAGCAGTTACGTACACAACTGGTAACAGTGGGTGGACAAGCCTCTGCTACAGTTGTTATTGGCACTCCTGGCTATATGCCCACAGAACAAGGGCAAGGTAAACCCCGCCCCAATAGTGACATCTATTCCCTCGGCATCATTGCTATTCAAGCATTAACAGGATTACAGGCAACAGAATTGCAAGAAGACCCGGAAACGGGCGAAATCATTTGGCAGCAATCAGTAACCGTCAACTATCGACTGGCGGCAGTGTTATCCAAAATGGTGCGTTATCACTTCAAAGACCGCTACCAAAACGCCACGGAAGCACTGCAAGCATGTAAAGACGCGATTAATCCTGTGCCTGTACTTTCCACACCTCAAGAATCTGCCAAATCCCGACCTCAAGTCTCTCGCTTGCAAACTGTTGCAGTTGCACCTGCAAATCCTGTCCCCACTAAACCAGCCAGTAAAGACTCTAGTAAGTCCGACCCATGGCCGATATTAATTGGCATATTATTGGCAGGTGGTGCGGCTGCTTTGGTAGCAAATGTATATCCAAATGTGAAAAATTTAGCTTTTAATCTTACAGGTAGCGATCGCACCTTAGCAAATAAATGCTCGGCTGTTGTCGTCGGAAATTCTAATATTCGTTCTGAACCTAGTTCGATAAATTCTGATAATATTGTGCGAACAGTTGGTGATAACACCAAGTTTGAGGTGACTGGCAAACAGACAAAACGGGGTTGGATAGAAGTTAAACTTAACTCTGGACGCTTGGCTTGGGCACACTCGGATGTGATAGACAACAAAGATGAATGGGTATCTTGCCTGCGCGACAAAGGTATTGCAATCAATACAGTAAGTGATAGTAGCTTAATTGCGACTCGACCAATTCCTAAGCCAAAACCAAAATCTAGGGATGTAGTAACTCCATTACTAGAAAAGCCAAAGGGGTCAACTTCCGACGCTGGGAAATCTGAACGATCGCAGCCTAGTGAGAACAGTGCCAATATTATAGAACAAGCAAGACAGAAGTATGACTCAGGAGATATAGTGGGAGCGATCGCACTTTTAAGATCGATTCCGGCAAATGCTGCTTCTGGTATCCAAGAGACGGGCAAAGTAATTGCCCAGTGGCAGGAAGATTGGGCTAAGGCAGAGGCGTTATCTAATGAGATCAATAAAGCAATAGATGATGGTAAATGGGATAAAGTTTTAGATTATAGAAACCATCCAGAAAAGTTGCCTAATACTAAATACTGGCGAAATAAAATAGAACCATTATTTAAACAAGCAGCAGAGAATCTGGCAAAACAGGCACTACCTAAAGTAGATACTCAAGGTAATCAGAAGAGTACCCAGCAAGAACTTCCCGATACCAACCAACCTGACACTACAGAGAATCCTAATACTACAGAAACTCCCGAAAGTGGCTTTTAAATGTTACCTCGTTACCAGCCAGAGGCTGGTAATGCCTCAAACGAGGCTCCGCTTCTGAAATTTTTGGCAGCAGCCCAATAAAAAACATTTCCAGGTAGAACCTGGAAACGAGATTTTAAATCGATGTTTATCTGTGGTTTGATTTTCCCTGCTAGGTACAGTGCAGCCTTAATCAAGCTACCATTTTAAAACTTGCAAAAGCCTTGATATACAAAACTTTTGACTTTTGACTTTTGACTTTTGAATTCCCCGCAGGGGCTGACTTCCCCGCAGGAGCACTAGTGCATTTCGTCGTATTCTTGGGCTTCAACTCGTCTTGCTTCCATCCGCGAAGCAGGCAGAAACTCAGCGCGACGGACTGGAACCAAGGGTGGTGTATTTCCTTGGTAAGGGTGAATCACTTGTACAGTACGGGCTGGACGCTGCCGTGGTGAGAATAAAGCCAATACCCCAGCGACGACAACACCACCACCAATAGTCAGAGTTGCGCCTCCCATAGCCCAAAGCACGGGTGAAGACCACCAAGAATTTTCAGGCTGGAGTGCTGTTGATTTCTGTTGGTTATACTGCTGGGCTTGTTGCCACTGTTGCTGAGTATTGAAATTTTGAACTTGGCCTTGGAGTTGTTGATTTTGCAACTTCAGCTGTTCATTGTCGTTTTTTAAACGCTCCAACTGCATCTGCGTGTTCAGCTTCTCCATCTCCAAACGCTGGTCAGTATTGGGAGCAGTGGGTGGCTGAACCTGACCAGGATACATTGGTTGCCCATAAGGACTATAGGGATACATTTGTGGCTGCATTCCCGGCGGCGCTATTACAGTCCCTGGCATTTGCGGAGCAACAGCAAAGTTAGGCTGTAGGGGGGTATTTGTTCCTTTGAGCAATACCAGAGCCGCCAACCCAGCTACGGCAACCCCACCGATAAACGCCATACTCTCACTCATCGCCTTTGCTCCTCAATTGCGACCTAATTATAACTATTTGTGACTGACTCACTCTCACACTCATAAATTATGCCTACTTGACTTCACATAATACTCAAACTATAAGCGACCGGATCAGCTAATTTTTTTACATCTTGATATCTGATGTTAATATTCAAGACCATAAAGGTCAAATTGTCTACCAAACAAGGATAGAAAATCTGCGCTGTTATACTTTTTTAATCTACTTTATCAGTCTAATCAAGAGGAGTATTTGTGCTGCTGCTAGTGGTCTTGATGGCTGCCTTGAGACTTTGGCAAAATTGGGCGATCGCATTTAGTCCTTGCTCTGGTGTACCTTCTGCTAACCGTTTCACAAAAGCGCTACCTACGATCGCTGCATCTGCGCCCCATTCCCTTACCTGACGGGCTTGTGCAGCTTCGGAGATGCCAAAACCTACACCAATGGGTTTATCAGTAACACTACGAATTTGTTTGAGTAAATCGGACACTCGGTTTTCCAGTTGCGATCGCACCCCTGTAACCCCAGTTACGCTAACTAAATAAATAAATCCTTGGGAAGAATGAGCGATCGCTTCGATCCTTTCAGCAGAACTGGTGGGAGCTACCAACAAGATTACATCAATTCCCATCTCACTAGCTGGTTGGAGCAACCCGGCTGCTTCTTCCAAGGGCAAATCTGGTACTACCAATCCCGCAACCCCAGCCGCAGCGACTGAAGAGAGAAATTTATCAATTCCCCGGTGCAGAATTGGGTTGTAATAAGTAAATAGAATAATAGGCGATCGTAACTTGGGAGTAATCCCTTGCAGCATTTCTAGCACCTGCTCCAATTTCGTACCCCTTTGCAAGGCACGGGTAGCAGCAGCTTGAATTACTGGCCCATCAGCCAGAGGATCGGAATAGGGTATACCCAGTTCGATAATGTCGGCTCCACTATGATCTAGAACCTGCAAGGCTTTTGCTGTCGTTTCTAAATCTGGATCGCCAGCAGTAATAAAGGGAATTAAAGCGCACTCACCATTTTGCCCAAGGGTTTCAAAGCAATCAGAAATCGCAGTCATTAGTAATTAGTCATTAGTCATTGGTCATTGGTCATTAGTCGTTGGTCATTTGTAACTAACAAAGAATAAACGACAACTGACCAATGATAACTTTACACCTGAGATTGCTCTTCTTGTTCTATTTGGGCTTGAATTCGTGCTAGTTCTTCTGGAGTAAGCTCATCTAACCGCTTTTGCAGAAAGTCTTGCTCATACTGTTCCCGCTGTTGATGGTAGGTCATTTTTTGTCCCACCGCGCGGAAAAAATAGGTGGCTAACCAGCCAACTAACCCACTAACTAGTAAGACTTGGCTCCATATACCAGCTTTTTGATTATCCAAACCGACTAGCTGCAATCCCACGTAAGCCAAGCCGCCAGCAATAAAAACGCCTAAGCCAATTCCAATAGCGTCAATCCGTCGCATGAGAGTTATGACCTACCAATCTAGTTAAACTTCAATTTGCCGCCGTTGGGGTCGAAAATTTAGAAACGGCGATAGAACCAATAAACCCGGAAAGAAGAAGAACACCAAAAAGTACATAAAGGTGCGCTCAATGGAGGTAGCTACATACCAACGCTGCTTCAGGTAAAGCAAAACAGCAATTGGAATTACTAGAAGGTAAGCTCCAGCCAAAATCAGATACAGCAGGGCGACAATCATAAGCTTTCAAGTCTTAAGCATCTGTTTTCCATCATAGGCTGAAGAGCGGAACTGAGGAAAGTTATAGTTATGATGCTTTCAAACAAGGGGCAGGGGGACAAGAAGTGAGAACTTGCAATAATTCTTTCCCCTTGTCCCTTTGTCTTCTTCCCCTTACCTCTTGGTCAACATAACTACCCCAGAATTTCTCGTTTATTGCCCAGATTGATTGACAAAAAGTAGTATTATGCTATAATGGTAATTCTGCCATAAAAAATGGTCTAGATAAAACAAGATGAAAAACTCATCCAGATTAATTACGAGGAAACAAAGAAAACTTGTAACTCTAGAAACCGATCGCCCAATCTGGAAAAAATATTTTCAATCTAGTTGGACAAAAGACACAATTGATGGTGGAATAGATGAGGGGGTATTTGCTGCCTCCAAAAAATAACTAGTTATATCTAGTTGCAAAACACCTACGGGGGTGTGGCGGAATGGTAGACGCTACGGACTTAGATAACTGAGCCTTGAAGGAGAAATCCCTCAAGTGTAAGCTCTCAAACTCAGGGAAACCTAAATCTGGTGACAGACATGGCAATCCTGAGCCAAGCCCAAAAATTTTAGATTTGCGATTTTAGATTTGCGATTAGTCTTAAATTCAAAATCCAAAATTGAGGGAAGGTGCAGAGACCCGACGGGAGCTACCCTAACGTTAAGCCGAGGGTAAAGGGAGAGTCCAATTCTTAAAACCTGATTTTGCTAAAGCCATCAGGTAGCAGTGAAAACTGCGGGAGAATGAAAATCCGTTGACCGTAATAGGTCGTGTGGGTTCAAGTCCCTCCACCCCCATTTTATATCTAAAAAGACTCTCATCGGTTGTATGGGAGTTTTTTTGCATAATTAATGTATAGATGAACTCGCCTGTACAGTTATGTTGTCCTTGGCTTACCTCACCCTCAATCCCTCTCCTTATAAAGGCTACGGTGTACACACAAGTCGAAAATAGTAGTCTGTCAAGGAATAATTGACGAGTTCATTCTTTGTCTTGACGGCGGTTTATCGCGTCTCTCTAACTTAGTCATCTGAAGATAACTTTTGCTATTACCAAGGAACTTCAGTTCTTTGTAGGACATGACTTTTACGTTAAGTTGAGATCAATTCTCATTACCGTGTTCCTACCCATGTAGCTGCTTCAAAAGATAATTGTTATAAAACTCAGCAATTCCACTGTAATATTTGATAAAGTATTGAACAATTTATGTTTAATACTTTATTTATCGCCTGCGTTTATCAAATTTGTGTAAAAAGATTACTGAATCTCTGAAGAATAGATTGATGCTACTGTTCACCAAGGTTAAGCTGGTAATAATATGAACAGGAACCCTTGTTATCCTGATAACTTAAATGGGCGCTACTACTTTATCAATTAGTCAGGAATATCCCCTTTGTGTTACGTCTAAATCTAAACAGCAAGATGTGCGAATTGCACAAGAAGAAATTTATACTTTCTTCATAAAGATTGTTAATGAAATGCTGCCAGATGATGTTTTATATAAATTCAGGATTTTATTTATAGACGGACTTGATTCACAGGATTATCATTCAATACCTGGGATATATAAAATATTCTTAGATGATAAAGAATATGAGTTTTGTAATACACTAAAGCGATGTATATACATAATAATTAATACTTGGAAAACTTACAGAAGAGATAAGTATATTCAAAAATTAGTTAACTTCTTTGTTATTGATAACCTGAAAGTAAAAGTCAATAACTTTCCAGCAATAAATATCTGTAGAAGCTGGCTAGAAAATTTTATAAACAGCAAAGATTACCAAGAAATAAAATTATTTTCTGCTAAACACGATGAATTACATAGAGGTCATTGGGCTAATCGCTACACCTCCTATTTATTAATTGCTCAATCTGTTAATGAGAATAATCCCAGAGAGCAACAAGAGGCTGCCAGAAAGCTTTATATACAGATAAAAGACAAATTTAAGTTTGAATTAGCAATGTATATTGCTCGTTCTCAATCTGCTGTCTCAAGCACAACACGCTACAAAAATCCCAGTATTTTGGGAGATAATGTTCTGAATTTAATAAAAGCAATTGTTTTAAAAAGGGGTATGTTTAGCCATGAGAATATTGCCAATATATTTATCAAGCAAACTCAAGAGCAAACCCTTGAAGAATTTAAAATAAGTATAGAGAAATATCTGTTCTTTTCTGTAGACAATCAAGAATTAGTTAAGACTTTGCGGCAGCAGTTTGCAGAAAATTTATCTTTATGGAAAAAAGATTATAATCAAGAAGTTATCACTAAAGAATTATTCCTGAGAACTTGTAATCGAGTAATTGATTGTTTGACAACAGAAAACGGTAAAGAACCTTCATTATTATTTATATTATTACTTACCCAAGGTCACTCTTTAACATTGGTGGTTCTACTGTTAAAGACTATTTTAATTTGTAGAAATTCCCGCAGGCATTTAGAGATTAAAATTGCTCATTTGATTAGTTATTACGAAAAATATCCAGAAGATGAGTGTAAGTGGATAATCAATTTTATGGAGATTTTTAATATAACGTTTGCAATTTATGCAGAAAATGTAGAATATAACTTGATTAAGATGAAAGAAGATCAAAGCAGTAATCCGCAGTTAAATCTGGATAGTTACCGTGTATTTTCCCAGATGAAGGTAGATAGACAAAAATTAGCGTTGCCTGATTCATGATTTAGCAAAGCGTTCGTCTAACCAAGCCAAAGCAGCACCCGCAGTTTCAGCTAGAATACTAATGAGACGATATAGAGCGATCGCACTAAATACTAGGGCCGCTGGAAAATGGTGTCGCAAAAGTTCATACGCAGTCGCTTCAAACACACCTAATCCACCAGGCGCACCCGGAATAACAAGCCCCAGCAACCAAGCACAGCTAAAAGCCCCTAATAACAAAGGAATTTGATTCACATTCAACGAACCAAGGGCGAACATAGTTAATATAAACCCAGTGCTGCGTAATCCCATAAAGCCCAATTCTCCTAATAAAGGTCGTAGGGGATAGCTTTTAAGACTGAAGGGAACAGTTGTCTCAGTTGGGACAGCAGACTTTTTTGCTTTCAATTTGTACAAAAAGCGAATCACTGGGTTTAAAAACCAAGGATGAATTGCACAAAGAACTACAGCTAAACTCAGTAATTGTAGTATTTGCAGAACAAAAGTACTATTAGCTGGTGCAAATTGGCTACTGCATAGAACAATGATAATTAAAGCAGCCGCTAGCATGAGTAGGGGTTCTAGCAAAACGCTTAAGGTGGCTGCACCAGCAGAAACATTGGCATTTTTGGCAGCTACAATTCGCCCGTAGTAATGCCAGATATTACCTGGTAAATACTTAGCTATGTTCGTTTTTAAGTAAACCTGAATGAACTGGGGAGATGATACAGGTTGATTTAACTCTTGCAGAATCCAAGTCCAAATCCAGCCTGCCCAAGTATGTGCTAGTAAAGTGACGCCTGTAGCGATCGCTATAATTGCCCATCCTACACCATCAATGCGGATAGCAGTCACTCCAATCCAATTATCCTTCAGAGCTTTCCCTAGAAAAAACAGCGTTCCGCCCAAAATTATCCAACGTAAAAATTGCTTCATGAATTTAGTAATTTAACGAATGGTGGGGGTTTAAGTCCCCTGCTTCTATCAAGCAGCGCGAATTGAACGCCTAAATCTAAATCCCCGGACGCTCTCTACGAGACGCTGCGCGAACGCAGACTCGCTCTAAGCGTAATTGCGGTAGCGAGTCCGCGATAGCGAAGCGTTAGCGACGCAGGAGCGTCGCGTCATTGCGAATTGCGAATTGCGAACTTGTACTGAGCGTAGCCGTTGGCGCAGCCTCTCGTAGAGAAGTATTGCGAATTGTTTTAACGGTTAGACCAACAAGGGGCCAATGCTTCAACTATGACATTACATCAGCTATGCATCCAACGCTTTTGAAGTATCAAATAGGTTGATGTAGTTCTTTCTACAAAAAGCCTATTACTTTATTTTATATCTCTCTGGAGTTAGATAAAAAAATTATTCTTGTACTACTAAAAATGTAGCCTGCGCTAGAGGTAAAGAGCATTTTATTATTCATATCCTTAATAGAGGTTATCGAAACTGAGCGAACCAAAACAAGCACAATAACTTGCTGACCACTGCAAAGATTCAGCAAAGACTTAACTTATTAATATTTTTGTAAGGAGGAGTACGTGAACACTGTGAGACTATTTTTGAAAAAGATAAGATTGCGCCAGATATTAACTATCTTTTTAGCTGGACTATTGTTGATAGTTAGCACTGCTTGTAGTGGGGCAAATGCTCAAGGTGCAAATCCACAAAATCCTGCTGTACAAGCTGGTGGAGCAAACAATCCTTATAAGAATGGTGGAGACAATTATACCAACTACAGAATGTCTACCGATCCGAAAATAGCAAACCCAAAAGCCAATAAGGGACGCGACCAAGCTAGCTTACAACCAAGTTCGGAATTGTTGATTGCTACAACAGATAGAGAATCCAAAATACTTTATCCTGGTGCTGAGACACCAGCAGGTCGAATCGAGAAAGAAGCACAACTACCTATTATCACAGATAAGGACTTCCGAGAAGCAGAACCAGGCGGTTTGATTCAGGATGAACCAAAGGTAGGAGATCGGTTTCAAGATCGGATTGAGACTGTAAAAGAGAATGTTGGAAGAGCTTCCGGCTTTTTACAAGATAAAGCAGATGAAGCTGCTGCCAGACCTGAATTGCAAAAAAATCCAGCAGTAGGCAGATAGAACTCTTATTTTTTCTGAATGCCTTGGATGTAAAATTAATTCCAAATGCCTTCTTGGTTGAAGTTTAACTTAGTCACAAAAATGCACGGAGTAGAAGTATGAAAAAAGCAATGAATTGCCTCAAAAGCATTCGTCCCTTGAAAGTTTTAACAGTTTTTTTGGCAGGTATGTTCTTATTTTTGACCCAAGCTTGTGCTGGTCAAGGAGTAGCAACACAGCCACTACAGCCTGATGATCAACCAGCTTATACCAAACGATATGACCCCACAAAAGATTATCCTCTCTCTTCTCCGGCTGGTGGGATGAATAACTTTAGTGATGTAGATCCTAGAGCGAAATTAGATGAAAAGGCAGCTAATGACAGAGCTGATGCGATGGCGAAAAATTCTCAAAGAAATATTGAGCAGAAGGGAATTGACAGCCAAGATCAGTATGGCCGAAATTACAAACAAGGCACACCCCTTGGTGAAAGAGTGAAGAACCTGGGTGAAGATATCGGCAGTTCAGCAAATGAAACGCGGGAAGGTTTTGTTAAGGGGACTCAACGAGGAATTGAAAATCTCAAGGGCAATACCCAAAATGCAGCCGAAGACGTGACAAAAAATGTTCAGCGTGGGGCTGAAGATGCTGGTAAAAATGTTCAGCGCACAGCTGAGGATGCAGGTAACGCAGTCAAGAGAGCAGTTGATTGAAATTAGTCATTTAATCTCTCGTAAAAATCTGAAAGCGCCTACAGATTAAAGCCTGTGGCTACCTACAAAAAGCCTGCATAGACAGGCTTTTTGTAGTTTTAGATAATTAACAGACAAAACCTACGGAGGTAGGTTTTGTAGGAGTTTTATGAGAACGTTTATCTGTTTCTAGAATTGTCACCAATATACATCTCCAGAAATAAATTAT
The DNA here is from genome assembly GCA_038259325.1 of Chroococcales cyanobacterium. GTDB lineage: Bacteria > Cyanobacteriota > Cyanobacteriia > Cyanobacteriales > Nostocaceae > Nostoc. Next base: position 204,024 of record JBBSOX010000001.1, read on the forward strand.
GCGTTACCTGAAACCCTTGTAGAGACGTTGCATTGCAACGTCTCTACATTCATTTTCGGAGATGTCTAATAGTCGGAGATTGAAAACGAGTCTTTGAACTCCGTTAATGAGTTTTTGAACTCCATTAATGAGTCTTTTAGCTCCGTTCATGAGTCTTTGAACTCCGTGAGCGATTTTTTTGTGCTGTTGCTAATTGTCTGCAACTGCGCTGTAGTAGAGTGTAACTAATTGATAGCGCTGTGAATAAAATCCTAATTTGTTCAGCTAATCCTCGAAATAGGGAAAAAATGCCCTTGGATGACAAAGCACAGAATTACCCAACTTCTGTACAAAACTGACTCGCAACTAGATAAGCTTTTCCACTCAAAAAGCTGAAGGAAGACAAGGTTAATAGTAATGTTAAACTCACAGGCTAAACGCATCTTCATCAGCTATAAGCGTAATGCTAGCCCCGATGAACCAGTAGCACTCCAAGTCTTCCAAGCACTATCGCAGCAGCACAAAGTTTTTATCGACCAAACCATGTCTGTTGGTACACGCTGGGCTGAATGTATTGAAGCAGAAATCCGCCAAGCTGATTTTTTGATTACTTTCCTTTCGGCTTTGTCAACTAGTAGCGAGATGGTGGTAGCAGAGATAGAGACAGCACACCACTTGGCAAAATCACAGTCAGGACGACCGATAATTCTCCCGGTGCGTCTGGCGTATCAAGAACCGTTCCTGTATCCCTTGAGTGCTTACTTAAATGGCATTAACTGGGCATTCTGGAAAGATGCAGGAGATACGCCGCGCCTAATTGCAGAGTTGTTACAGGCTGTCTCTGGCGGTGCATTGGCTATCGGTGAAGAAAAATCGAAAGCAGATTTACTCCAGATGAGTCAGCCGTCACTGCTACCTCATCCCTTTCCTTCAGCACAACCCGTCTCGCTGGAAATGCCCGAAGGGACAATGGAATCGCAATCTGCTTTTTACGTGGAACGCTCATCTGATGCACTTACTTTAGAGACTATTGAGCGCCAGGGTGTGACAATTACAATTAAAGGCCCCCGGCAAATGGGCAAAAGTTCGCTGTTAATCCGCACAATCCATACTGCTGTGAATGCAGGGAAGCGGGTTGCTTTGCTGGATTTCCAATTGTTTGATAAAGCCGCCTTAACTAATGCTGACCTTTTCTTTCGCCAGTTCTGTACTTGGTTAACTGATGAACTGGAAATGACTGACAAAGTTGATGAGTATTGGAATATGCCTTTGGGTAATAGTCAGCGTTGCACCCGCTATGTTGGACGCTATTTGCTGAAGGAGTTTGGCAACCCCATTGTCTTAACGATGGATGAAGTAGAAAGAGTCTTTGATACTGATTTTCGCTCCGATTTCTTTGGAATGCTGCGAAGCTGGCACAATAGCCGCGCGACTAATCCCATCTGGAAGCAACTGGATTTAGCGCTGGTTACTTCCACCGAACCCTACCAGCTAATTGATAATCTCAACCAATCCCCTTTTAATGTTGGGCTAGTAATTGATTTAGAAGACTTTACAGCAGCACAGGTTGCTGATTTAAACCGCCGTCATGGTTCACCTTTTAACGCTAAGGAAGAAAAGCAATTAATAGCGTTACTTGGTGGACATCCTTATTTAGTCCGCCTTGCACTCTACTCAGTAGCTAGCGATCGCTTCCATCCTACCGAATTATTTGCCAATGCGATCGCAGAGGATGGCCCTTTTGGCAATCATTTGCGTAACCACCTTTTCCGACTGCATAACAAACAGGAGTTGGTTCAGGGTATGTTCCAAATAATTCGCCAGAATAGCTGTGAAGATGAGCGCATTTTCTTCCGCTTGCGGGGTGCAGGTTTAGTGCGCCGGGAAGGGCGTGTAGTGTTTCCCCGTTGCCAACTTTACACCGACTATTTCCGGGAGCATCTTCGTGGCTAATCCAACCATTTACACTGTTGGGGGAACTGTACAGGCTGGTGGCGGGATTTATATTCCCCGTCAAGCTGATGAAGAATTGCTTGGTTTATGTCGGTCGGCAACTTTTGCTTATGTCCTCACGCCGCGCCAAATGGGTAAATCTAGCCTGATGGTACGCACGGCGCAAACACTGACAGATGAAGGGATTAGCTCGGTAATTGTTGACCTTCAAGAATTGGGGGCAAGTGTCACAGCCGAACAGTGGTATTTTGGCTTTTTAGTGAAGTTGGAAGACCAACTCATGTTTGATACAGATGTGGTGAGTTGGTGGCAAAAACACGAGCATCTGGGAGTATCGCAACGGCTGACACAGTTTTTTGAAAGGGTTTTGCTGGCTGAAGTTGAAGGGCAAGTGGTGATTTTTGTCGATGAAATTGACTCTACCCTCAGCCTGGATTTTACCGATGATTTTTTTATTGCAATTCGTTATCTCTATGTTGCCCGTGCGACTAATCCTGAATTTGGGCGGCTTTCTTTTGTCTTAATGGGGGTAGCGACTCCCGGCGATTTAATCAGCGATGCCAAGCGCACACCGTTTAATATTGGACAGCGTGTAGATTTAACTGATTTTACCTTCGAGGAAGCCTTACCCCTGGCTGATGGTTTGGCATTACCCAGCGATGAGGCCAACCAGATATTACGCTGGGTATTGAACTGGACAGGCGGACACCCATATTTAACCCAGCGTCTTTGTGGTGCATTGTTAACAAAGAATCCAGAATTTGTAGAGACGCGATTCATCGCGTCTGATGTAGACAGAATAGTTAACAGCACATTTTTTGGTGCAATGAGCGAGCAAGACAATAACTTGCAATTTGTCCGCGATATGCTGACCAAACGCTCACCAGACCCGGAGGTTTTGACTATTTACCGCGAGATTCGCCGGGGTAAACGGGCGGTTGTGGATGAGGAGCAGTCTTTAGCTAAATCTCACTTGAAGCTGTCGGGGGTGGTGCGGCGAGAGAATAATGTTTTGCGGGTGCGGAATCAAATCTATCGGCAAGTATTTGATTACAAGTGGATTAATAAACATTTGCCGTTTAACTTGCGGGATAGGTGGGAACAGCTTAAACCTGCACTGCCTTATGTCGCGGTACTGGTAGTATTTTCGATTTTAATGACGGGAGTAGCTGTGTATGTGAATGACCAACGTCTGATTGTCCAAAATGCCCGTGATAGAGAAGAACAACAGCGTCGAGAAGCAGAAACTCAACGCAATAACGCAACGCAAGAAGCTGAAAAAGCGCGGACACAGCAGCAAAAAGCAGAGGAACAACGCCGGGAGGCAGAAAAGCAAAGGCGCATCGCTAATCAGCAAAGTGAAAGAGCTAAAAAAGGAGAGGAGCAAGCAAAGTCTGCACAACAATTAGCTGAAGAAAGGGGGACAAAGTTAGCAATTGCACTTAATAAAACAAAAACTGCTGAACAATTAGCTAAGGACAGACAGGCAGACGCTGAAAAGCAACGAGATTTTGCCAAGGTAAAAGAACAGGAAGCAACTGCCGCTAAAGCAGATGCGGATAAACGTCGGATAAATGCCGAAATTCTTGCCGATGGCCTCAAATCACAAAACTTGATGGCAGCAAATTTAGAACTTGATGCTTTAGTAGCAAGTTTGAAGTTAGGAAAACGATTAAAAACTCCAAATAAAAATCTAGAACCAGATACTCGGGTTTTGGCAGTAGCCACACTCCAGCAGGTAATTTATGGAGTCAAGGAACGTAACCGCCTAGAAGGTCATAGCAATTCGGTTTTTGGCGTGGCATTTAGCCCCGACGGTCAAACCATTGCCTCTGCAAGTTCTGACAACACGGTGAAGCTGTGGAATCGCAACGGGCAACTCTTACAAACTCTCCAAGGTCATAGCGATTGGGTTAGGGGCGTGGCATTTAGCCCCGACGGTCAAACCATTGCCTCTGCAAGTTCTGACAACACGGTGAAGCTGTGGAATCGCAACGGGCAACTCTTACAAACTCTCCAAGGTCATAGCAGTTTGGTTAATGGCG
>JBBSOX010000002.1:0-181045 GCA_038259325.1 Chroococcales cyanobacterium
CATGAGAATTTCAAACAGTTGGTATTTTTCTGCTACTGCTTATATTAATTACCAAGCAGTTTATGTATTTATATTTAATTAAGCTTGTATTTCTTGCTACTAGTATATGTATTACAAAATGAAGTACGGAATGTGGGATAAAAGTAAGCTTAGGGTATAGCAAGAGGCTGGGTATCTGACAACCAATGACCAATGAATGACTACGTTAATCAAATACTTCAGCAATTCTCAAAGATTTACCTGCTTGGTCTTTAGCTGATAAAATCGGTGGCGCACTCAGAGGCCAATCTATAGCTAAATCTAGATCGTTCCATAGAATTGTGCGATCGCTTTGGGGCGCGTAGTAATCTGTAGTTTTGTAAAGAACTTCAGCTATTTCTGAAAGTACGAGAAAGCCGTGAGCAAAGCCTGATGGTATCCACAGTAGGCGCTTGTTCTCAGCACTGAGTTCAGAACCTACCCATTTACCAAATGTAGGAGAGCTTTTTCTAATATCTACGGCTACGTCAAAGATAGTACCAACAACAGCACGGATGAGTTTACCTTGGGGTTGTTGGATTTGGTAGTGCAGCCCACGCAGAACGTTTTGCTTAGAGCAAGAGTAGTTATCTTGGACAAAGTTTGCAATAATACCTGTCTCTTGAGCAAATTTTCGATCGTTGTAGGCTTCAAAAAAGAACCCGCGATCGTCTGCAAATACTTGAGGTTCAAATTGTAGAACTTCGGGAATTCTGGTATATACAATGCTCATTAATATTATAAGTAACGTGCCACAGTTTTAATTGTGAGAGTAATTTAATACTTGTATTTTACAGGTATCAGAATAATAGTTTTGACTGTGGTTTTTCTGTTTTTAACAAGTAAATCACGTTAGTTCAATTTGACAGTCATCGCCAATTAGAAATCGTAAGGCTTTGGGGCGACGGGGCGCAAGACTCAATTGTGCCCTTTGTCCAATCACACTATCAATAATGCGCTGATGGATTCCGGCAATTCTAGCACTTTCTAAAATAACACTGTGTTCTAAATCAGTATCAATGAGTGTGACATTGTTAGCAATGCTACTATAAGGCCCAATAAAGCAGTTTTCTAAATGACAATTGCTACCAATGACCACCGGACCCCGAATTGTGCAGTTAATTACTTTAGATTTTGCACCGATTTGGACTCGTCCAATAATCTGACTTTTGTCATCGATTTCGCCCGCAACTGATGCTGTCAAATAGGTATCGAGAATTAATCGGTTAGCTTCTAATAAGTCGTCTTTTTTACCAGTATCTAACCACCAGCCTTGGAGATTGTGGGCTACAACCTGCTTTTGTTGATCAATGAGGTATTGAATGGCATCAGTAATTTCCAGTTCGCCTCTGGTGGAAGGTTGGATATTTGCGATCGCATCAAAGATGAGATGAGAAAAGAAATAAACTCCTACCAATGCTAGATTTGAAGGAGGAACTTTGGGTTTTTCAATTAGCTGTAATACTCGTCCTGTCTCATCTACCTGAGCCACACCAAAGGCGCTAGGGTTGGCAACCGAACGCAGTAGAATCAGAGCATCTGGCTGTTGTTGGCTAAATTGTTGCAAAAAGTAATGTAACTCACCTAGTTGAATGAGGTTATCGCCCAAGTACATGACAAAGGGAGAATCACCTAAAAATGGACGAGCGATTTGGACTGCGTGAGCAAGCCCTAGTGGCTGGTCTTGTATGATGTAGGTGATGTTCGCTCCAAAGTGTTCTCCATTTCCAGTTTTTCCTTGGACTTCTGCTCCCGTTTCCGGGCTGATGATGATACCAATATCAGTAATACCAGCCGCGACCATTTCTTCAATGCCATACCATAAAACAGGTTTATTCGCAACTGGTACAAGTTGTTTTGCCCCGCTGTAGGTGAGGGGACGTAAGCGTGTACCTTTACCGCCAGAAAGAATTAGTGCTTTCATAAGGATTTAGGATTAATTACAAGTCATTAGTCAAGATAATCTGAAATCTTGACAAAATCCCAAATCATTGCATTTAAATTCTGGCGTGAGTTTAGAGGTAACGGGATAACACTTCGGCGGTTGCTTTTCCTGTTTTTTCCCAACTGAATTTTTGAGAGTGAGTGATACCTTGGCTAGAAAGGCGCGATCGCAATTCTGAATTAGTTGCGATCGCCTGCATTGCCTCTGTGATTTCTCCGGTTTTGTAGGGATTGATCAGAATCGCCGCATCGCCAGCCACTTCAGGCAAAGAGGAGAGATTGGAGGTAATGACGGGAGTACCGCAAGCCATTGCTTCCAGGACAGGTAAACCAAAACCTTCCCAGAGACTAGGGAAAACCAGAGCGATCGCTTGATTAATGATTATTGGCAATTCGCTATAAGGTACATAGTCTAGGAACTTCACCTGATTAGTTATACCTAGTTCTGCAACTTGCGCTGTTAAAGTTGGAGTGTAACGCGAATCACTGGGTCCTACTAACCATAGTTCGTAGTCCTTGCTATTAGGTAACGCAGCAAAAGCAGTGATCAGTCGTTGTATATTTTTGTATGGGTCTTGGCGACCAATGTAGAGAAAGTAGTTGCGGGTAGGTAGATTGAGAGGAAGGAAGTGAGTGCGATCGTGCGCTAAAGGAATCGGAGTAATTTTACTAGCCGGAATTTGGTAAAAATCGGTAATGTCTTTAGCTGTAGTCTGAGAGATGCAAATAATATGTTGTGCTTGATTAAAAACTTGGGGCGTATAGTAGCGGTGGTAGGCTGTGAGTGGTGAGAAGCCTTTAGCAAAACGCAACGGTATCATGTCAAAAGATGTGACAACAAAACGACAGTTGCTATAAAGAGGTGCTTCAGGTAGCGGGGAGAATAAGAGACTCGATTTGAGGTTTTTATATATTTGTGGTAGTTGAAATTGTGTCCAAAGCAGTCGATTAAAATGACCTTTTGTACCGTGGTTTGGGGTTAAGTTTGACGATATTGGATAGCAGTCAAAATCGGGATATTTTTGCGCCGCTAATAAAGTGGGTTGAAAAGATTTTAAATAAGGAAAAAGATTTTGAGCATAGTTGCCTATACCTGTTGGTTGAGACAAGAGAATAGATAAGTTAATAATTAATTGTTTGTCAGAGGTATTATCTACTATTTTCATTAAATAATAGTTCTGTAAGCGTTTAATGTTTCTTTTGCCGTTCTTTCCCAAGAAAATAATTTTGCTCTGGCTTTCCCTTTATTAATTAATTCTTGACGTAACTGGGAATCACTGATTACTTTCAGTATGGCTTCCCCTAGTTGGATAGGGTTATTAGGGTCAACTAGTATAGCGGCATCTCCTGTAACTTCTGGAATTGAGGAAGTATTGGAACTGATCACAGGAGCACCTAGAGTCATTGCTTCCAATACAGGTAAACCAAACCCTTCGTAATGAGATGGATAAACGAAGACATCAGCTTTTGAGTAAAATAAAGCAACTAATTCATTAGATAGGTAATTAAGATGATGAATTTGGTTTGCCCAAGGTGAATTTTCAATAGCGGTAAATATTGGTTCGTAATTCCATCCTTTTTTCCCAATCAATATTAATTGATGTTCAATTTTGTACTTTTCTTTTAAAAAATTAAAGGCTGTAATTATAGTATTAATATTTTTTCTTGGCTCTATTGTGCTGACAAAAAGTAGATATGGTTTGGAAAAATCATAATTAGCTTGCTTTTCTAGCCTTTGAGCAATTTCCTCAGACAAGTAACTAGGATAGTAGCGACTAGCTAAAGGTGTGACATAAACTTTTTTGGGGTCTACTTCCAAATATTCAATAATATCTTTTTTAGAGCTTTCTGAAATTGTTAAAACTAAATCTGTCCACAGTAAACATCGCTTTACCCTTTCTGTATATGTTTTGGCAACTGAATCTGTATAGTTAGGATATTTAATAAAAGCAAGATCGTATATATTCATCACCTTTAAACTATTCTGACAAGGATAAACTGAGTAATTTGTACCATGTAATATATCTGGAAAACCAAAATATTTTTCAAAGTAAGATAAACTAGGTTTAAAGGCTAAAGCTAATAATAAATTAGAAATTCTTACAGGTAAAGGCAGCAGATACTGCTGAGAAGAATGTTTTAAAGATTCAGGAAAACTGAAGTCAGCCCGAAGCCAATTTTTTAACCCTGGTTGATAAACTACTCCTAACTGAAAGTTTTCCTCTTTTTGTAATACATCAAGAGCGCATATTAAATTAGCAACATAAAAGCCAACCCCACTGGGTTTTGAATTCACTGGGGTCGCATCAACTACAACTTTTAGCATTAAAATATTTAAGCTCCGCTCTTGCTCAACTTTTTTAGATCATAATCAACCATTAACTCAACTAATTGCTCAAAGGAATGTTGAGGCTGCCAACCTAACTCCGTCTTAATTTTATTAATCGAACCAACTAACTGCACAGGTTCATCAGAGCGATAAAAAGCAGGGTCAACTGAGACGTAATCTTGCCAGTTTAGACCAACGCTGTTAAAAGCACACTCAACGAGTTCTCTGACAGAGTGAGTTTCACCACTAGCAATGATATAGTCATCAGGTTGTGCTTGCTGCAACATCAACCACATAGCGTAAACAGCATCTTTGGCGTAGCACCAATCACGACGGGCATCTAGATTGCCTAATTTTAGTTCCTTTGCCAAACCTAATTTAATTTGGGCAGCTGCATGGGTGATTTTGCGAAATACAAATTCTGTCCCACGCCGAGGTGATTCGTGAGTATAAGTAATACCACAGCAGTTATAAAGTTTGTATTTTTGCCGATAGTTGACAGTCATCCAGTGAGCGTATGCTTTGGCAACACCGTAAGGGTTACGCGGACGAAAAGCAGTGCGTTCGGTTTGGGGCGATTCGTCAGGTTGACCGAAAACTTCACTACTAGAGGCTTGATAGAATTTCGCATCTGGTTTGCAGCGACGAATAGATTCTAAGAGGCGAGAGACACCGAGGGCAGTATATTCCGCAGTGAGAGCAGGTTGTGTCCAAGAAAGAGGAACGTAGCTTTGCGAGGCTAGATTATAAATTTCGTCAGGTTGAGCTTCGGCAATCACATCCATTAAAGATGATTGATCTAAAAGATCGCCAGAAAGGATTTGGATATCCCCAGAAAGGTGATTGATACGCTCAAGATTACTGGAACTTGAGCGACGGACTAAGCCGAAGACTTGATAGCCTTTGGTTAATAGTAGTTCGGCAAGATAAGAACCGTCTTGTCCAGTTAAGCCGGTAATGAGAGCTTTTTTAGTCACAGTGATAACCTTGCTGGTAAAAAGAACTAAATTTAAGAAGGCTGAACAGAAGATTAAGGCTAGGAGGAAAATCTAAATGTTTCCGATTTTCTTGAGTATCTCGATTTAAGGATCTACAATAAATAATCTGTTCTGTTTTGTATTTTTAACACACTAAAAATAATTAAGTCTCCTTACGTGGTAAACACAAATTTTAAAAATAACTATCTCTTTTAGGGGATTAGAGAATAGTAAAAATACAAATTTTACTGTTCAGAAACAGCTTATAATTGCTATCTTTTTAAAAGACTTTAATTAATAAAATGAAAATAGTGTATTGCTAAACCTAACTCTCTATTATCACCATTACGAAAAACTTTAGCAGGTTTCCAGATTTTACTGGATATAGTAATTTTTCCATTCCACTTTTGAATGCGAATCTTGTATAGCTCTTTAATGGAGAATTTTTTTACGTAAATAGATTGTGTTAAATCACCAGTATTGATACTCGCATCGATATCAAACGGCGCATAGTTGCTGATGCAAAGCTCTACAAATTCAGCATCAATGTTTTGAGCGCAAGTCATCACTGTCTTGGCGTGTGTAAATCGCAACTTTAAGTTGGGATCTGTCTCTTTATCAGCCCAAGTTCTACATTCATCTGGCGGAAGCGTAATTTCCGAAGGCTCGTAATACTTATGGCTTTTTTTAGCAACTATTACATCAGTGAGAGGACTAATATCCGAACGGTATCTTTTAGGAGTCCATCCAAGCATTAATAATGTTCTCATAAAGTAGGATGGTTCAAAACCAAGTTCAAGCCAGCCAAAGTTACGAATAGACCAAACTGACATACCATCTAATCTTAATCCCCAAGGATAAGGAAAATCTGCAATTGGCTCTGCGGCAAAAGCTATTAATCCTTCATCGGTAATCACATTATGTAGATTTTTTAATAGCTGTAAATGATTAGCACAATGGTGAAAGCACTCAAAAAATACAGCTGCATCATATTTAACATCGCTGCTAAACTCTAACATATCTTTGTTGAGTGTTTGTACTTGATTGGGTAAATTCCGCGTTCTATATCTAATGAGATTAAGAAAGGATTCTTCACAATCTACAGCAGTTACTTTGTAGCCCATTTGAGCTAAGTGTAAAGTTGTATTGCCCCATCCTGGCCCAAATTCAACAATTTTAGAATCAGCAGCTAAATTCATAGATTTAATTAAAAATCCTTGAGCAATTAATTGCTCTCCTACAGTATTTGGACTTTTAGTAAAATAAGGAAACGGGCTATTCTTTATTGCTTCAAAATTAAAGGGAGAATGTTCGTTAGCAATTGTATATTTTTCCCTTCCTGATATATTCAAATATAGTTGCATTTGAGCTTCATAATATTCTTGAGAATAAGGGTCTTTTGGCAAGGGGTAATCTACAACATAACAAAATTCAGATAATGCTTTTCGTAGTTGGTCATCAGAAATCTTAGCTTTCTCATTTGCTTTTGCAATTTCTGTATCTAAATCTTTTAAATTATTAATATATTTCAGATTTTTCATATGAGTTATTTTTTTATATATTTTTTTAAAAATTCTACCACTCTTAAGCTCAAGCAAAATATTTCTCATGTTATTTCATTATATGTATGAATATAAAATTAATTGCAGAAAGAAATATTGGGAGCATCCACTTTCGGCGGATCTACTTTTTTACATGAACCATATAGTAGGGTTTTAGGAGTATCAGAATTATGTTTCTTCCAAAAGTGGATGCTCCCGAAATATTACTGATCACAACAGTCATTAATTATTTCCACCAACTTATTTTTAATGCTAGTCAAAGCATAGTTAGAGACTACATAATTTCTAGCCAGATTTCCCATTGCTGCTAATTGGTCTTGATTTGCCATCATTTCTTGTATTACGGTGGAAAATTCATCATAGTTACGATAAATCTTGCCACCACCGCTATGTTCAACGTGTTCTACTAATACCTGACAGTAGCCATTAACTAATACTGGTGTGCATTGAGCCATTGCTTCCAAAGTTACTATACTAAAGCTTTCATAAGCCGATGGCATAACAAAAATAGATGCTCCAGCCATGAGTTTAAATTTTTCTTCTGACGAAACAAAACCTCTAAAATCAATGTCTGGATGATTTGGTATTTCTATTTCATTTTTTCCAGTTAAAATTAATTTTAAATTAGAGGAGATATCTTTCTTAAACTGAGTAAAAAAATCAATTAAATGATTGCATCCCTTGCTTGAATCAATACGACCAGAATAGAGAATATACGGATACTTTGCTATAAAAGGGGTATAAGGAGTTATCTCCACAGCCATAGAGATAAGCTTACTAGGTAGTTCTCCCCACAAGTTCTCTCCTAAAAGTTTTTCTGCATTAGTCAACCATACTAAGAAGCGAGCCTTACGAGCCATATACTTATACGCAGTCAAATATGCAGTCGGTTCATCATGGAGAGTTGGTATTAGCAAAACTTTAGAAGAAGGGACTTGAGGTATTCCAAAGTAAGTGGTTGGATATAAATAAGTAGTAAAAATAATAGATTGATAGTCACTCCATCGCTGTTTTAGAAAAGATAGCAAAGGTTTTGAGTAAGGACCTTGACGACGGATAAATTCTTCCTGAAGTGCAATGCTCCAAGGAATTATTTGGCTATTTTCTGTTTGGCTATGCTTGGGTTTATGAAATTCTCTTAAAAGTCTTTGATGTAGGCTATGCCAGTAGTCACTTCGACCTATAGTAACTGGAAAGCGATGAATATTTATACCTTGCTTTATTTCACAACCCGGAGATAATTCATTAGCCCATTCCGTATAATTTAATGCAGTTGTAGTAATTATATCGACCTTAAATTCATCACTGAGCAAATTAGCATACTGCCATGCTAAAGCTTCTGAGCCTCCTACTATACTTTTATGACTTCTTTGAACAACGATAGCAATCTGTTTCATTGTATGCTCTTGATCGCCTTCATAAATTTAGATTCGATTTGTTCATTCGTAAAAGTTTCTTGGTAACGCCGCCATCCCATATCACCTAAAGTGACGCTAATGGATTCTTTACTAGCTATACAGTCTATTGACCCAGCCATAAAATAAGGATCTGGTTGCTCCCAAACCAAACCTGCTTTTCCGACTGTATAAGGTATAGCAGTTGAACCATAAGCTACAATCGGCACTTTCATGGCCATAGATTCAACTAGTGGCACACAAAACCCCTCATGTTCACTGGTAATCATAAAGGCATTAGCAACAAGATAGTAAGCTTTTAGACTTGCAGTAGAAACGCCTCCTGTAAATACTACCGATTCTTGCAAACCTAAATGCTTAACTTTTTCATAAAGACGTGTAGTGTAAATATTTAGACGCTCATCTTGTTTCCCAACAATGATTAGGCGACTATTTTTATTGTAATTTTTGTGGTAAACATCAAAAGCATCAATTAGGGCAGAGTGTCCTTTGTTAGGAGCAAGACGACCTACCATTAAAATGTTGACTTTTTCATCTAGATATTTATCTAAAACACTAGTGTCAGCATCAACATATTGCAAATCATCAATATGATGAAATGGTGGAATCACCAAACTATTTTCTTGAGAAACTCCCATTAAATGTAATTCATCTGCATTATATTCAGAATCAGACAAATATAAAGCACCAGGCACATCAGCAATGAGCTTTAGTTGTTTTCTTCCTGCTTGACATACGCTCGCATAATCTGCATTAATACCCTGGAAAAATTCCGGCGGAGTGACATTATGGTATTTAACAACCTTAATACAATTAATATGACTAATGATATCAAGAGCAATATCCCAACCAACGGAATAATGATAAACTAATATATCTTTTTTTTTTGTGATAAAAGATTTAACTTGATTTACATGTTTTATATTATTTATACTTGAAGACTCCCAATACTCTGCAAATAGCTGGACGTTATAACCGTATTTTTTTAAACAATTATACATTCCGATTACATCATTGCTAACGGCATCACCTTCTATAATACAAGGAGTTAAAAGAGCAATATTTACCATCGTTGGCTCCTGATAAAAAAGCTAATTTTCAATATATCTATAATTAAATTGAATTTATATTCTTTTATATCCTACTACAGCATAATCTTGATAATTCATTTTTTGAGTTTTGAAAATACGAGCCGATTCAGGAATAAGAGAAGAATAAATTATTTTGATTGACTTAAATCCATGCCACTCTAATATGAACTTTAACATTTCAGGAGGAATAGGTTTAATATGAGTAGGATCTTGATAAAAATTTGACAGCCCATATAAACTATGAGGGTTAACTGTTTCTATTATAATTACTCCGTTATTAACTAACTTTTCAAATGAAATACTCAGAAAGTTGTGGATATATTGAAAGTTTAAATGTTCAACTACTTGAAATGCAGATATGCCAGAATATTGTTCATGATGACTTTCAATATAAGCTAGTATGTCTGATTCATATACATCAAATCCACTCTTCCTTAAGTTATCTATTTCCAACTTATTTAGATCAACACCTATGCATTTGATCTTATTTTCAGTAAGATTTTGAATAAATTCACCTCTGCCACACCCTGCATCAAAAAAACTATATGATTGACTGATATCAGGGTCAATAAATTTTAGATAAATCTTCTGTTTTTCTTTAACAGTTTCAGAATTATAAAATACATTTTCAAATAAGTAGTAGAATAAATCTTTTTTATCGTGTTCAAAATGTTCTTCAATCGGTATTTTAGACAAAGAGATCGCTGTATTAATGTAAGACTCTTCAGCAACTTCTAGGCAAGCTGGTAAGTTTTGTATAGCTGTAGTACTTAATAGTTTATCTACAGAACTTAAATGTTCATCTATTCCTTGTACTCGCATATTTAAGGTATCTAAACCTTCTTGAATACCAGTTAGCCAGCTATTAATTAAAGTATCAATGGCGTTTAAGCTGTTATCTATTCCTTGAATACTGGTATCTATTACAACTATACGTTCATCCAGTCCTTGTATACTGTTATCTATAGTAACTATACGTTCATCTAATCTTTGAGTACTGCTATCTATAGTAACTATACGTTCATCTAATCTTTGAGTACTGCTATCTATAGCAACTGTACTTTCATCTAAGCCTTGAATGCGATTATCTACTTGGGCTTTTAAAGTTGCAATTTCCTCTATTAGCTGGTGGTTAATTGCTACAGACTCTTTGAGAGAATTAATTATATTAAAATTAACTTCTCGTTGATCTTTGAAGATAAAATTGATGACTTTTATAATAAATTTTTGTAACTTAGTACTAAAGTTAAAAGGAAAGAAATTAAGTTTATCTGGCCACTTGGTACGTATGCTTGACCGAGATTCTGCATTGTTAATAAAGCTTTCCATATAAGTAATACTTAACTTAACTTTTGATACATCTAGATTAGAATCTGAATTTATTTTTTGAGAATAAGCCTGACGTTTAACTACATCTTCACGAATTTTATACATTAATTCATCAACATTAATTTCAGGATTATTTGCTTCCATCATTTTCAAACAATTTATTTTATTATTTACTGTATCTCTGAAAGATTGATTATATTATATTTTTTAATTTTTCGGCACTGTGATATTGTATTCTTGGTTATCTAATTTTACGTTAGACTGTAAGTCTACTATGCCCTCACAGAAAATCCTGTTGTTTACTTCAAAAATGACCAATTCATCAATCCAATCATAACTAAAACCTTCTTCAGAATGTATTCCTACTGTTACTGTATAGACTCCCCTATTCAGGTAGCATGGAATCTGGAATCTAACTGTCAATTGTTGCTTGTTTTCTAAGTTTGGTAGTTTAATATTAAGTAGATGACTATTAGTTCCATAAATTACCAATCCCATCAAATTTCTAATTGAAATACCTACAATTAAGTCTGATAGTTCAGCTTGTGCTTCTAGTGAGATGTTAATCTGGAAAGTTTTACCTGTTTCTAATTTTATAATTTCTTTACCTTCTAAATCGCTAATTTGAACGTTTTTAATGAGAGCCAATTTATTTCCATGACGATGTATAGAATTATTTTCTTTGTTTTTGATGAAATCATCATCATTATTTAAAGTTTCTGTTTTTTCTAGATTTTCTTCTTCAAGCTCCCTTTGATTTGGCGTTGAGCTTAGTAAAGCAATGTAGTGATTTACAACTTCTTTGGGATTACCTATTTCTAATATTCTTCCATAATTTAAGAGTGCTGCACTCTTGCACAACATCTTGACACTTCCAGAATCATGAGAAACGAATAAGATAGTTACGCCTTGTTCTTTAAGCTGACGAATTCTCTTCATACAGCGAGCTTGGAATTTTGCATCTCCTACAGCTAAAGCTTCATCTACAATTAAGATACTTGGTTCCGTATTGGCAACGACTGCAAATGCTAGTCTCAATACCATACCACTGGAATAAGTTTTAACGGGATGTTCTATAAAATCTCCTATCTCTGCAAAGGCGGCAATATCATCAAATTTAGCTTGTATTTCGTCTCGACTTAATCCCAAAATTTGCCCATTAAAAAATACATTTTGCCTTCCAGTAAACTCGGGATTAAAGCCGCTACCTAATTCGAGTAAAGCTGAAACTCTACCGTTAACCCATATATTTCCTGTAGTTGGTGTCAAGGTTCCAGCAATAATTTGTAGTAATGTACTTTTGCCAGAACCGTTTTGACCAATAATTCCTAATGTTTCTCCTTTATAAATTTCCAAGTTAATATCTCGTAACGCCCAAAACTCTTGAGCGCGGCTCTTAGCAGGTAGTAAAATTTCTTTGAGTCTATCTACTGGACGAGCATAGCGCTTATAGCTCTTTGAAATATTCTTCAGGGAAATTGCAATTTCCTCACCCATAACACCGCATACTTAAACTACTAAAACATTTTACACGCTACAACTTTATCGAATAAAAATTAACTACGTCGTTAAAATTTTGCCTTGTTGTCGAATCATATCGCTATCTATTATCTAATTAAGATTAGCATTTGCTTGTTTTAATAACAGTTTAATAATCAAACCTGGCTACAAGACATCTGCAAAAGCTGGACGCAAACGCTTGTATACTGTAAAACCAAAACAAAATATAATTGTTGCGATCGCGGAAGCAACTCCCCATTCAGCCCAATGCTTTACCTCCCCAACTAAAACTATGTCACGATAAACTTCAGCGATCGCTGCCATTGGATTTAACCAGAATACCAAACTCTGCCATTGCTCTGGAATTGCTGATGCTGGATAGACAAGCGGTGTTGCATAAAACCAAATATTTAAAATCACTCCTAAAGTCTGCGGGATATCTCGCAAAAATACTGTTAATCCTGCTGCTAAATAGCCCAACCCCACTGTGAGCAATAACTGCGTTAGCCAGACCAAGGGTAATAGCGCCAAGGTAACATGTAAAGTCTGAGCATTTACTGCAACAAAAAAAATTAATGCCATTAAACCAAAGGAACTCTCAATGAATGTAGACAAAACTGGCACTAGAGGTAACAAAGCTAGAGGAAACACCACCTTCTTGACTAAATTCGGTTGTCCTAGTACCGAACTAGCCGACTGCATTAGACCACCTGTAAAAGCAATCCAAGGAAGTAACCCTGCAAATAACCACAAACCAAAGGTAAAATCATTTGCTGGTAAACCCTTGAGAGTAGTCAGCTTCACCTTCAGCACAGTAGAAAACACATAAGTATAAATCAGTAACTGTGATAGCTGATTTAGCAAAGGCCACAAGTTACCTAAAATAGAACCCTTGTAACGTGCCTCTAAATCCCGGCGTACTAGAGTTCTTAGTAAGTCGAACTTTACCCATAACTGTTCATCTATGGGCAAGATGCGCCTCCATCTCCCTACTTTACGTACAATTCCCCGCATTGTCGGCAACAATTTCTGCTTCCTCGCTTACTACTCACTATCCGCTCATCTAATTACTCTCACTGAAGCCTATTATATTTATGAAAGTTCCTTTTTCAGGGACTTTCAAATAGAAAAAATATCCAACTACTTCTTGTGATGTGCGTATCTTACCCGCCTTTGGTTAAACGTGGGTAGGCAGGATGCCCACCTCATAAGATTGGATAATTTATTTGTTGGAAATCTCTTCAGTGCTTTTAGCACCTATCATCACTAGAAAATTGTATCCAAATTATCTTGGCGGTTCTATACAATAAATAGGATATTGTCAAGTATATTTTTACTACAAATATAACGTCTGTTTGTCAGGCTCCTTCTTTGTTAAGGATGCGAGTTTTTGCTTAACTCAAGTTATCTGGATCAATTCCTTGCGATCGCAAATACTCTGCTAATCGATCAGCCCGTTGGCGTTCCTGTTCAGCCCGTTGATGTTCTTGTTCAGCCCGTTGATGTTCCTGTTCAGCCCGTTGGCGTTCCTGTTCAGCCCTTGGCGTTCCTGTTCAGCCCGTTGGCGTTCCTGTTCTGCTTGTTCTCTTCGAGTCGGCACCCAACCCGCAGAATTATACCAACGCAACCACAAACCTGTTGTCTGCTGATAATTACCTTGCCAAAGACCTAATCCTAGCTCTAACTCTTCTAACCATAGGCGGTTATCTGGTAAAGATATTGCTTCGTAGCGAGTGCCATTGACCTTAAAGGCACGTAAATTATTTTCATAGCGATCGTAGATAACATAGTACGGAACCCGTAAAATCTGTTCATATACTTCCCACTTCGTTGGGGGTCGATTTACTTCCCGCAGTGTTTTTCCTAAGTCTTCTTGTTCTGTACCAGGTGAAAGTAATTCAACTACTAAAAATGGATCAATTCCTTCTTGCCAAATGACGTAACTTAAGCGTAGGTCTTGCTGTTGGCTAGCGCTAGGTAATCCTAAAACCATATACCAATCAGGGCGCTTGTACCACAAAGGATGACGGGGATCGTAGTAAAGATTTAAGTCGCTAGCAAGTAAAATTTCCTCAGATGGATAAGCAAGAGGCTGACAAGTCTCACTGAGCAAATCTGCCTGAATCCGGTGAAATTCATCTGGCAAACCTGATTCCCCCACTAATTCACTGGGTAAATCATACATCGTAGGCATTGTTTCTTGTGGCGGACGGGGTGGATCTGTTTGATACATGACTACTACCTTTGTTGTTTAACTCAAGCTATCTAAATTAACTCTCTCCGATGTTTGACGACAAGCAGCTTTGCGTCTAGACAATTCTTAGTCTACGATCGCTGTCGTTCTTGTTATAACCATCATTGAACCTCAGAAAGTCATTAGTCATTTACTATTCTCCTTCATCTTCCCCAGTTACCTAATCTCTACTGAATTTGTGAGAGCAGAGTCACAGATTCCGCTACACTGAGACTTGGTTTATCTGTATTGTAATCAGGCATGGAAATCGGACAAAAAGTTAAAGTCTTTCGCTTGCGCGATCGCGTCTCTGCCCCTGTTGTAAAAAAACTAGGACAAGTGGGTATCATCCAAGGCTACAAAGTGACCGATGGGCGTGGGATTGGTGTAGTCGTGATGTTTGACGACAATACTTCTACTTGGTTTTTTGAAGATGAAATCAAACCTGTGTAACTGTAAAGAACTCAGAACCGGGTTTTTCTTGGTATCTGAAATTTAAAGCACAGTCTGAGAATCTTTGTTGAGTGCTAAGTTGGAGTTGAAAAGACCGGCGGTGAACATAGGAATCAAGTAATGGCTCTAATATTGACATTTTTGGGCAAAGGCGGCACCGCTCGTACCAAAATTGCGATTGCCGCCGCCAAATTATTGGCAAGTCAAGGCAAGCGTGTACTCTTAGCAGGACATCCGGAACCAACATTACCAATCCTGTTGGGGACTCCGATTACTGCCGATCCCCAGGAAATCGCTCCCAATTTGCAAGCAGTCCAATTTCAAGCATCTGTACTGCTAGAGCGCAACTGGGATGAAGCGAAGAAACTTGAGGCACAATACCTCCGCACGCCCATCTTCAAAGACGTTTTTGGCCAAGAACTGGTAGTATTACCAGGCATGGATAACGCCCTAGCTCTGAATGCTATCCGCGAATATGATGCCAGTGGCAAATATGATGCGATCGTCTACGATGGCACGGGCGACTCTTTAACGTTGCGAATGTTGGGTTTGCCAGAATCTCTCAGTTGGTATGTCCGGCGATTCCGGCAATTGTTTGTCAACTCCGATTTGGGGAAGACTATTACTGAATCGCCCTTGATTCAACCGCTGATTAGCAGCTTTTTCAATGTCAACTGGACAACAGATAACTTTGCAGGGCCCACCAACCAAGTCAATAATTTATTAGAAAAGGGGAGAGCTGCTCTTACTGACCCCAAACGTCTCGCTGCTTTCTTAGTGACCACAGGAGATCCCATTGAGGTAGCAAATGCTCGTTATTTGTGGGGTAGTGCTCAACAAATTGGTTTAACTGTCGGTGGTGTTTTGCTTGTGTCTACTGAGATAAATGTCAACCTGTCAGAAGAATTTCTACCCCTACCTGTGAGCGTTGTTCCTGACTCGCCAACAGGTGACTGGCAACCACTGATAGACGCCCTACCCAACTTTGAAGCACAAGCTTTACAGGCTCCCAAACCGATTGAAATAGACATCCACAATCGTCAGGTACGCTTATTCTTGCCAGGTTTTGACAAAAAGCAAGTCAAACTCACCCAATATGGACCAGAAGTCACGGTAGAAGCAGGAGATCAGCGGCGCAATATTCCCTTACCTCCGGCTCTCAGTGGCAGACCCGTTGCTGGAGCAAAGTTTCAGAATAATTATTTGATAATTTCGTTTTAAGTTATGGGAATAGGGAGTGGGGAATAGGGAGTGGGGAATGGGAAATGAGGGAGCAGGGGAAGATGAGGCAGAAAAATTAATAACTAATGCCCAACGCCCAATGCCCAATGCCCAATGCCCAATGCCCAATGCCCAGTGCCCAATGCCCAATTAATCAGTAAAAATTATGTCAGAATCAACTCCCGTTACTCCAGACCCTAGCCCATCTGAGATATTAGACTCAGTAGCAAATAATCCCAGTGAGCAAGCGAACGCATCCGCCGATCGCAATGCGAAAACTAGGCAACTGTTGGGGATGAAAGGTGCAGCGTCAGGGGAAACTTCAATTTGGAAAATTCGTTTGCAGTTAATGAAGCCGATCACGTGGATTCCCTTAATTTGGGGCGTGGTCTGTGGTGCGGCTTCTTCTGGGAACTATACTTGGACGCTGGAAAATGTGTTGAAGGTAGCAACCTGTATGCTGCTGGCTGGGCCATTGATGACAGGTTACACCCAAATCCTCAATGACTACTACGATCGCGAAATCGATGCCATCAATGAACCCTATCGCCCGATTCCCTCTGGGGCAATTCCCCTACCCCAGGTAATTATTCAGATTTGGGTATTACTGATTGCTGGCATTGGTTTGGCATTTGGGCTAGATGTGTGGTCTGGTCATGAATTCCCAACAATTACAGCGATCGCGATTATCGGTTCTTTCATCGCCTACATTTATTCTGCACCTCCACTGAAACTCAAACAAAACGGCTGGCTAGGCAGCTACGCCTTAGGTGCAAGTTATATCACCCTACCTTGGTCTACAGGGCACGCTTTGTTTGGTGATCTGAATTCCACAATCGTTATTTTGACAATGTTCTACAGCTTGGCTGGATTAGGAATTGCCATTGTCAATGACTTCAAGAGTGTAGAAGGCGATCGCCAGCTTGGATTACAGTCACTACCTGTAATGTTTGGTATCAACACTGCGGCATGGATTTGTGTAGTGACAATTGATGTATTTCAAGGATTGATTGCAGCTTATCTTGTCAGCATCCATGAGAATTTGTATGCAACAATACTAATACTGTTAATCATTCCGCAAATCACCTTGCAAGATATGTATTTCTTGCGCGACCCCGTGAAGAATGATGTTAAGTACCAAGCCAGCGCCCAACCATTCCTTGTTCTAGGAATGCTTGTCACTGGTTTAGCGCTGGGTCATGCTGGCATTTAAATTATACTTCTATAGTAAGAAGCTAAGAGTTAGGAGTTAGGAGTTAATATACTTCTAGCTCCTAATTTGTATCGGTAAATGCCGTGTTAGAACTGTTATCTTTCCTTATTCATGCGATTCAACCTTTGTTAATCCCGATTTGTTTTGTCGTTGCTTGGACTGTAACTATTCTCGTTGTCTTAAGTCTCTGGACGGCAGCGCGAGATAGTGTTACTACAGCCAAGCAAATGCACCAAATACCCTGTGCTGGTTGTCAATTTTTTACCGACAATTACCGTCTTAAATGCACTGTACGCCCATCCATTGCTAATACAGAAGAAGCGATCCATTGTCTTGACTATCAACCGAAAACTAATCCTTATCTGTACTAAGCAGGGGAAGCAGGGGAAGTAGAAGGGGAATAATTAACGATTGTTGACTCTTAACCCTTGACTCTTGATTAATTCAAAATCTCAAACCAAAAATTGATTGATGCTAGTTCAAAAACTTCAAGACTGTCCGGAATTCATCGCAGGAGATAACACTATTCTGCGAGAACTCCTACATCCAGATAAGCAACCTCTGGCATTGCAGTATAGTTTGGCTCATGCAACACTGCCAGTAGGAAAAACCTCTCAACCCCACTCGCTCTCTACCTCAGAAGTCTATTATATTCTCACGGGCACCGGAGAAATGCACATTGATGATGAAATCCAGATAGTTCAGCCGGGAGATGCTGTGTATATTCCTCCTAATACACGACAATTTATTTGTAACTCTGGCATCGAGCCGTTGGTATTTATTTGTATTGTTGATCCAGCATGGCGTAAAGAAGATGAAACAGTTTATTAAAAACCAGTTACAAACTGCATCTACCTTGAAAACCGTAATTTTTTGGAATTAGGTTAAAGCTCAGAACTCAAGCCACGGCCTAATAATATACTCTCCTTAAAAACTCCAGGTTTAAAAAGGCACAGGGTTTAGCCTCAAAGTCTAGAAAAAAATCTCAGTATTTTTCAATAATGGCTCACTTTCAGCCGTCAACTTTGCTTAACCAAGTAACCAGGTCTTCTGAGTCAAGTGCTATCTCACTTCCTAAGGTTTTGATATAAAGAAGCCTGTCGCTAATAATTAAATCTCTAATTGGATACCATGAATCTCGTCTTCTAATCAAAAGTTCCAACGGAATCCCTAGTTTTGAAGTATACTTGCGATATTTCCACCAAGCTCTCCATAGAAGCACAGATTTAGTACAGTGCATCTGATAACCTTTGGGAACTTCGCAGTATTGATACTGATAGAAACCCCGACTATCCACTTCTCCTTTGAGGAGATAACTATATTCTGCTAACGCTTGATTTATCAATTCCCATTGGGATGATTTTGGAGAAATCGAGAATTCAGGTAGACTGTTAGATAGTTGAACGGTAGCAATCACGCCTTCAGATTTCGCTGTCAGTTGGTTGGTTTTATATACTGTTTGCCCTGTTAACGCAGGATTTGACAACAAAACTTCTTTTTTATGGATAGAGTTTTGCACAAACTCTCGAATTAAATCCAAATCAGACAACATAAAATTATTTATACTAAATTAATCAGTGTATTTTAAGCTACACTATTTAAATTAATAATTACACTAGTCTTTTACTTAAATCAGGATTATTACCAGCTTTATTTATACTCAATTCTTTATTTAAATAGGGTTTTGTTAAGTTTTGTGTCGGATATGTCGCCGCCCAATAGACTGGTTGACAAAATTGCTGTTTTCAGGCGGTAGAGCGGCAAATTAGATTAAATTTTTACGGATTCGAGAAAAGGTTGAAATACCGGAACTAATTCGGGACGACTAACCACAAGGGTAGGAAAAGAGCGATCGCTATAATCTTCTCCCGGTGACAACGGAAACGGTTCTGATTTGAGCGATAACCACGTTCCACCAGCAGCCTGAACAATTACCCAAGCCCCCGCTAAGTCCCAAACTTTTGGTGTCGCCTCAATACCACCCAATGTTGCCCCAGTAGCAACTGTCAAAAAATTATAGCTAGCTACACCCAACATCCGAATTTTGCAGGGAAAGCCGTTTTTGATAGCTGCGGTACTACGAGAACAAAGGTTAAAAAAGTGATTATTGCTGGGATTATCAATACTAGTGTGGATGGGGTGGTGGTTAAGAAATGCTCCTGTTGGAGTTGCTAAACCAGATGAACCTGCCCAGAAACCATGAAAAGCTTGATTCAAGGTTGGTACGTAAATATAACCAAAAATCGGCGTGCCTCGATACAGTAAACCCAGAGAAATTGTCCAGAGGGGAATGCCGCGTGTGAAGTTGGTTGTACCATCTAGAGGGTCAATTACCCAGCACCACTCAGTACCGGGAAATGACTGATCGCTCTCTTCGCTCAAAATGCCGTAACCAGAGAAAGTAGAAGCGATCGCATCCCGAATTTCTTGATCTGCCCATTTATCTGCTTGCGTCACCAAACTACCATCAGCTTTTTGGGAAGCCTGGACTTTCCCAAAATCTTGCATTAGCTGCTTGCCCACCCTAGTAGTGGTAGTTTGGGCAAAATCAAGAATTGTTGTCCAAAAATCATTCATTGGTTATTTGTCATTTGTCATTTGTCATTTGTCATTTGTCCCATGCCCAATGCCCCATGCCCCATGCCCCATGCCCCATGCCCTATACAGTTTAATCTAAATCGCTTTCTAAAACAGATGCGATCGCTTGCTTTGTACTTGTTTGAAATTCTGTAATGTTCACCCGATTCAGAAACCAAATTGACACCACCATTCCTACAGCTTCTAGAACAAATACCAGTCCATAAGCCAACTCTAGGCTAGGTAGCAGCTTGCGTCCAATATCTAAAACTGTACCTCCGATTACTACCGCCACACCTCTAGAGAGGGACTGTGCTAATCCCCATGCCCCAATAAATGTACCTGCGGCTTCTGCTGCGGTAAGATCCAACATTAAGCTAATTGCTGCCGTTGTTAAAAAACCTGTGGCTAAACCGAACAAGACCAAACCTAATTTGAGAACCCCTGCATTAGCTGTGAATCCTGATATACCTAGCAATATTGCACAGAATGCTACCAACATACAGCCCAGACGTGCAGTTCTGCGCTTACCCAAACGCGGCACGATGAAAAAGCCCGTAACGCCGTAGGCAATCAGTAAACCCATTCCATAAAAAATATTTAATTTGGTACTTTCCGCTAGGGGCATTTTAAACACTTGGCCCGCATACGGTTCCAAAATCGGGTCTTGCATAAACAAACTGATAGTCATCACCAATAAAAAGGTGAAAAATATACCTGTTTGTGGGCTAGCTGTCAAGATTTTCCAAGCATTGCCTAGAGTAATGCTGTCTTCGCGGTTCACCAGTGTAGAACGGGTTAAGTATTGGGAGTATTTTTTTTCTACGCCGAATGTTGCTGCGATCGCTAAACCAAATACAATTGCTGGGACGATAGTAAACAATCTGTTGATTGCTGGCTGCAAGGTTTCTACGGTTGCTTCTGGAGTTAACTGTCTTAGCAAGCTGGCACTGATAATTGCGCCAACAATAATCCCCACCATTAGCATCGACCAAACCACACCAACTACTTTGGAACGGTTATCTTCTTCAGATATATCCACTAATAAAGCAGCAAAGGCAGTACCGCTAGCACAAATTCCTAGACCGTATACAGCGAAAACTAAAGCCAAAAGTGCTGTCCAACCGATTGTTTGGGTTGTCCATACCCAATTACCTGCACTATTTCCAGCAAGATTCATCTGCCACATTACTTGTACCGCTAAAAATGCTGCGATCGCAAATATTGCCGCGCCTACCCAAACATAAGCTGTGCGGTGATATCCCCATAATGGCTTGGCATCGGAAATCTGACCAAACCAGACACGGGAAGGAGCAACAAATAAAGGCAGTGCTAGAACTACTGATACCAGCGTCGCCGGAATTGCTATTTCTTGAATCATGACTCTGTTGAGTACTCCCAGAGTCAAAATGGACATCATGCTCAACCCCATTTGAAATAAACCCAGCCGGAACATGGTTAGCAGGTTTACCCTTGGCGCAGATAGGGATTTTGTTTTGGTATCAAATACTTCACCGCTTGCCATAGCTACTTTTTCGTATAGTTTATAGGATTTAATTTCTCTCTTTTAATAAAGATAAACCCTACCCGCTCGAAATCAGCGAACGAAAAGTTGAAGTTGCGATGGCGTTTTGCCCCGCCAGAGGCGATCGCAATTATTTAGCAGCCAGTTATACCAACACCTCGATTAGCATAAGTTTCAGCCAAGTTATGATTAATTTTGATGGCTTGTGAGAAATCAGGTTTTTAGGATGAAGTAGTGAAACGAGACTCCATTTACTATCAGATTTTTAAGCGGTTTCCTCGGTTACTCTTTGAACTGGTTGATAATCCTCCTCTGCAAGGTCAAAACTATCGATTTGAATCACCTGAAGTCAAAGAAACCGCTTTTCGCATCGATGGTGTGTTTTTACCTCAAGAGGATGCAACATCTAGGGTGATATTTTTTGCTGAAGTTCAATTTCAAAAAGATGAAGCTCTCTACCATCGGTTCTTTACTGAGTCGCTGATGTACTTGAACCGAAATCGCTCTCAGTACGATGACTGGTTCTGTGTAGTAATTTTTTCATCACGCTCTTTGGAACCAAGAGATCAAAAAACTCATCGAATATTTCTCAACAGTGACCAAGTGCAGCGAATCTATTTAGATGAGTTAGGCGCGACTAATCAGCAGCCAATAGGCATCAACTTGATGCAGTTGACTCTAGCATCGGATGAAGTGATGGCGGAGCAAGCAAAGCAATTAATTGAGCGAGTAAAATTAGAAGAAACGGACACACTGCCGAAAAACGAAATACTAGACATCATAACCACAATTGCCGTTTATAAGTTTTCTTCGTTGAGTAGAGAGGAAGTTGAAGCTATGCTAGGACTGACTTTGGAACAAACAAGGGTTTATCAGGAAGCGAAAGCCGAGGGTCGAGAAGAAGGTCGGGAGGAAGGTCGAGAAGAAGGTCGAGAAGAACGGGAAGCTGAAATGTTGAAACTCACCGTACCTTTGTTACTAAAAACAGGGATGAATGTGGAGCAGATTGCTCAACACCTCAATGTTGATATAAAAGCTGTCCAGAACGCTGCACAGCAAAACACATAGAATGGTCATTTCATAATCTGTTGTCATATTTTTGCAAAATGAAGAGAGCTTGATTAAAATCCTCAATTGCCTTTTTATGGTTTTCAGAGCGATCGCACCAAAATGTGACAAATTAAGATGCTCATAATTTTATCAAAGAGTAAATAAATCCTCTGTTTAAGCTGCTAGATTCTTCACTTCATTGAAAAGCAGAAGCTACAGAGGTTAGAGAACTTTGTTTTGGTATCAAATACTTTACCGCTTGCCATAGCTAATTTTTTGGATGGCGGTGATGCGATCGCACCAAAATATGACAGATTAAGATGTTCATGACTTCATCGAAGTTGAAACTTGTTAGCAAGTGACCTTAATAACAACTTCAGTTCTGGGAACTCTAATAATAGCCGTTACTGAATACAACATTTGGTGTAGATGATATCCGCCCAAATAATTAAGTTTAGTAACAATTTATTAAATTAGAGATTCTATGAAATTCTATCCCGACAATATTTTTGATACCAATAATAACGCCGAGAAAGAAGTTTGGCAACAAGTAAAATCTGCCTTCAGGGATAATCCTGGTGAGGCATTTCATGGCTATCAGCTATTTGACAAATACGGAAATCTTGAGCGAGAAATTGATATTCTTATTGTCCATCGTCAGCTAGGAATATGGGTGATTGAATGTAAAGGATGCTACATCAACGATATAGAAGCTATTAAGGGTGCTGAATGGAAAATGAAAAACTGGTATGAAGACCGTATAAAACCAGTTAAGCAAGCACAAGACCAGATGTTTGCGCTTAAAAACCATTTACGTAAACAGCTAGATTTTTGCGCCTCATTAAACTTCAACTTTAGAGTTGCTATTCCTTTTATTAGTCAAGAACAGTGGCAAAATAAAGGATTTTATAATTTGCCAAATATTCAAGGTGTTGTACTGACTAAAGAAGATTTGAAACATTATATATTAAAACATAATTTTACTCAGAGTGTTCAAAGGAGACAAATAAATTTAACCGATGAACAATGGCGATCGCTGATGTGTATTTTTGGTGGAACTAATCAGACACCTGTGGACAAAACATCATTTTCAATATCTAAATACATCTCTGTAGAAAAAGAAAAAAAATACAAAACAGATGACTCACAAACCCCTCGTCCTGTCTGTAAAATAATCAAGTTGCCCCGTTATAAGTTTCCTATTAATAGCTTTACTAGTATTAATGATTATCAGACTAACAACGTAGCTAACAAAGTACTCGAAACTATTTATCAGCCTGATATAGAAATAATGAATCAGCCTGAGATGTCATTAGAAGAACTCTTGATAAACGAAGAAGATGACTTGCTGATCATTGATGAAGGTAAAAATGAGTTTTTAGAAATTCAGTTAGATGAAGAAGACGGTTACTCTGGTAGGAGTGCGAACTTCCATCATTGGAAGCAAACTCAGAAAAAGCACTACACAGAAGACTCTATTCGCCTCTATCTAGAAGAAATTGGTCGCATTCGCCTGCTGCGTGCGGATCAAGAGATTGAACTGGCGCGGAAAATAGTTGACTTAATGGAATTAGAAAGGGTACGGGAAAAACTTTCAAAACAGTTGGAGCGTAACCCTAATGATAGTGAATGGGCAAAAGCTGTACAACTGCCATTGCCAGCCTTTCGTTATCGGCTGTATGTTGGTCGCAGGGCGAAAGATAAGATAGTGGTATCCAACCTGCGCCTTGTGGTTTCAATTGCTAAGAAATACATGAATCGCGGCTTGTGTTTCCAAGACTTAGTTCAGGAAGGTAGCCTTGGCTTGATTCGCGCCGCAGAAAAGTTTGACCACGAAAAAGGTTACAAGTTTTCTACTTATGCTACATGGTGGATTCGTCAAGCAATTACCAGGGCTATAGCTGACCAATCCCGCACTATTCGCCTTCCAGTTCACCTTTACGAAACCATCTCTCGGATTAAGAAAACTACCAAGCTGCTATCTCAAGAAATGGGTCGCAAACCAACCGAAGAAGAAATTGCCGTTCGCATGGAAATGACTATTGAGAAGTTGCGGTTTATTGCTAAATCCGCCCAGCTACCCATTTCACTAGAAACACCCATTGGTAAAGAAGGAGATTACGAATTGGGCGATTTTATTGAATCCGATGAGGAAACCCCAGAAGAACAAGTTTATAAAAATACGTTGCGGGAAGATTTAGAAAAAGTTCTCGACAGTCTTAGTCCCCGTGAATGTGATGTTATAAAACTGCGTTACGGCTTGGATGATGGACGCATGAAAACCCTTGAGGAAATTGGTAAGATTTTTAACGCCACCCGCGAACGTATTCGTCAAATTGAGGCGAAAGCACTCCGCAAGTTACGCCACCCTAACCGTAATAGTATTCTTAAAGAGTATATTCGTGGCTGCCAACCGCATGACTCCCAACAGAAGAAATGTGAGCAACAATTTAAAGGGAACCAGAATTATACACGAAAGACAAATAATGCTACTAATTACGTTGAAAAAGGGCTGATATGTCATCGAAATCGGGATTTTTTGGGAGCAATTGAGAACTTTACCCAAGCACTAAAGCTTAACCCCAATAATGCCCAGCTATACTATCGCAGAGGGGTAGCCAATACTGAGGGAGAATTTCAAAAAGGGGCGATTGAAGATTTTACTCAAGCTATTAACCTAAACCCTCAATATATAGATGCTTACTACCAGAGGGGTCATGTTCACTACAGTTTGGGAAATAATCTAAAAGCAATTGAGGATTACAGCGAAATACTATTCCTTAATCCCAATGAAGCCTTAGCTTACTTCTACCGTGGTTTTGTCCGTAGCAATCTCGGAGAGATGCAAGAAGCCATTGGTAATTACAGCCAAGCATTGAAAATTAAGCCTGACCTTGCTGAAGCTTATTTTCACCGAGGTGTTGCCTTTTATCGCTTAAAAGAGTTAAATAGAGCAATTGAAAATTACAATTACACTTTACGGATCTATCCCGACTTTGCTGAAGCTTACAGTCGGCGGGGGCTTGCACACTATTACCTGGAAAATTACCAAGAAGCGCTTGAAGATTATTCCCAAGCCGTGCAAATTAATTGTGAGGATACTCTAACATACTACTATCGTGGACTTGTGCATGAGAAGTTAAGTGACTATATTAAAGCACTTAAGGACTATAACCAAGTTTTAGAAATCAATCCCGCCTTTACCGAAGCTTACTATAATCGGGGTAGTGTTCATTACAATCTGGGAAACTATCAACAAGCACTTGAAGATTTAAATCAATTACTGCGTATTAATCCTAATAATTCTCAAGCTTATAACAAACGAAGTAGCATTCGTGCTGCCCTGAAAGACTACCAAGGTGCAATGGAGGACTTAAAAAAGGCTTCAGAATTCCACTAGATGCACTATAAAAGTCAAAAAGCTTAAACAAAGACTGACCCCAATATTGAGCAGGAACTAGCTACAAAATAGCGATCGCACTCCAGCAATTACAATGAGAGTACAACTAGTGTTGTACCTCCAGAGGCTGAAAAAATGAAACGCACACTATATATTCCTGATGAGTTGTGGACACAACTTGACCAATACTTAAAAGATCACCCAGAGCAAAACCCATCAAGTGTTGTACAGGAAGCACTGGCGGAGAAGTTACGCCCCAAAAATGCTTCAAGGCTACTATCGCTAGCAGGAATCGTGGAAAATGCTCCTACAGACGCTTCAGTTAATGAAGATTATTTGATACAAGGATGAAGCGTCTAATTTTGGTTCAAGAGTCTTGAATTGTGGTCTTTGTAATCATTACACAGGTAAGTTTAAACATTATGAAAATGTGGTTTTAACTACGCTATTACATTGAATTAGTAAGATAAACTTGCCGTATGTATGTCATCAAACTACTTACTTTCATCTAGTAATTAAAAAGGCATAAGCAATGAGTAAAGAACCAGTCAAAGTAATATTATGGGAAGAAAATCAAAAAGATTTTCTAAAAAAGTTCTATGATCTCCAATTTACTCCCAGAGTAGGAGAGGAAGTTTACCTAAAAAAGGAGAAATGGAAAGTAACCAGAGTTGAGCATGATATCGAAATTAGTGAGATTAATGTCTACATGGAATTAATCAAAAAAGCCAAGCAGGATAAATCATCTAATTCATAGATACAAGTAAATACACTCAACAATAGCAATCCTATTTGATTTGTGAGAATTGCAGATCGCAGATCCCCGACTTCTTCGAGAAGTCGGGGATCTTGTTTATGCGAGTTTGATTCAGATTTTAAATTTTTACGCAAGGCGCGATGTCTACGACGAGCTACGCCTAGCACAACACGAGTTGTAGCCAAGTGGTGGCGATCGCATTGTAACGATACACTATAAAAGTAAAGAAATGTAAATATATTAAATTTTGCAACCGTGGAAAACATTATATTGGGGCAAAATGGCCCAGTTGTTACACCTTTGTGCATAGGCACTTGGGCTTGGGGTGATAAACTATTTTGGAATTATGGCGATCGCTACGGCCCAGAACAGTTACAAGAAGCCTTTACCGCAGCCTTAGAAGCTGGTATTACCTTCTTTGATACTGCCGAAGTCTACGGAATGGGATTATCAGAGAAATTTTTGGGACAATTTCTGCAACAGACACAACAATCTGTACAAATTGCCACAAAATTTGGCCCCCTACCGTGGCGATTTACAGCCCAATCCGTCTCTGATGCTTTGACAGCCAGCCTCAAACGCTTGCAATTAGAGCGAATCGCCCTGTATCAAGTGCATTGGCCTTTTGCCTTCCTTCTAAGTCAAGAAACTTTGATGAATGCTCTAGCGGATGAAGTGAAGCGGGGGAGAATTGCCGCAGTCGGTGTGAGTAATTACTCAGCAGAGCAAATGCGAGACGCGCATCAAATATTGGCGAACCGTGGAGTGCCTTTAGCTGTAAACCAAGTGCGCTATTCTTTACTCAGTCGCCAAGTTGAAAGCCAAGGTATTATTGCAACTGCGCGTGAGTTGGGTGTGACTATCTTGGCATATAGTCCTTTAGCACAGGGATTACTCACAGGTAAGTACAGTATTGATAATGCTGAAACCCCTACTGGTGCGAGGAAAATAGACGCGCGATTTAAGAAAGAGGGTCTACAAAAAATTGCCCCAGTCATATCTTTGCTACGGAATTTCGGGGAAAAATACGATCGCACCCCTGCTCAAGTTGCTCTCAACTGGTTAATTGCTCAGGGGAACGTTATTCCCATTGCTGGGGTGAAAACGGCCGAACACGTGCGACAAAATGCTGGTGCTTTGGGCTGGAAATTGAGCGACGATGAAGTTGCAGAGTTAGAATTAGTTAGTCGTCCTTGGCTGTAGTATTTTTGAACTACTCAAACACAGGAGGCCAAATTTCTGACACTACTAGCTCCCAACCTGGTAATAAGTCTGGTAGTGTCAGTTTATCGTTATCTTGCAAAACTATTGGTTCTTGGTTGAGTCGATAAACTGTAAGCGTCAATTTGTCAGGATCAATCAGGATACCAACTGTAGATCCGAGTTGTAAGAATAGCTGAATCTTTTCTACCAGTGGTTTGATCCGGTCTGACTTAGATTTTATCTCTACCATCAAGTCAGGTACGAGTTCTACAAAGTCGCGCTTGCTTGTTTTCAGTCTATCAGCACGAACAAAAGACACATCGGGAGCGCGGAGATTTCGTTTTTCGTTATCAGCTTCTTTCCCGTTTTCAGTTTCTAAGGTAGGTAAAATGAAGCCAGCGCTAGAACCTGTTACCCGTCCTAGTCTTTGTGGGCGTACCCAGTTGCCGAGTAATCTAACTAACTCAGCACCAATTTCCTCTGACTCATAATCTGATGGCCCCATAACAACTATATTTCCGTCTACCAACTCCATTTGCAATTCTGGATGCTCTGCTTGTAATTGCTCTAAGTCTGGAATAGTGAACATAAGACCACTAAGAATGCATCTTTAAATTTATCTTCCTACAAACTGGGAGAAAAAATTACCCAAAAAGCCAAAAAGTCAAGAGCCAAAGTCAAAATATTGACTCCTAACTCTCAACTCTCTAATTTTAGGTTTGGATTTTGGATTGAAGAAAAAATCTAAAAATCGTTCGACTGAACGCTCACGACAAGTCTAAAATCCAAAATTGATTAACTTCTAACTCTTGACTAAGAAGCTGATTCCCTACCTGTAGGTGAACCTATCTTTTTACTAGGAGATGCAGAAGAATCCTGTCCACTTGTCCGTAGTTTGGGCTTGGGAGAAGAATGTCTTTCTTCACCATTGTTACTATCTGATTTCCATGCAGCACGGGGACGATCGCTAGAAGATTCACGACGTTTGCCGAGTCTTGGTTTGGGAGCAGAAGATTCTTCTTGGGGAATTTCCACGTCTGAACTCAACCAAGCGGGACGAGTTTGATCGTAAGCAATTTGTAGTGCAGCTGCGGCGATCGCTTGAGCATCGTATTCTTCAATCAATTCGCTGACAATTGGCAAGAATGAAGCCAAACGCTCACCTGTCAAAGCTTCCCGCACCAGTTCTTGCAATTTCAAAATGTGTTTTGCTTCAATCTGGGCGCGTGTGGGAATCGTCAACACTTGCCAACTTTGGCGGTTATGACGTTCAAATGTTTGCTGTTTGCGGCGCTCAAATGGTTGTACTAAAGAAATTGCTGTTCCTTCTTTACCAGCACGACCAGTACGACCAATGCGGTGAACGTAAGTTTCTACGCTATCGGGTAAGTCGAAGTTGATTACATGGGAGAGTTGATCTACATCTAACCCTCGTGCTGCAATGTCAGTTGCTACTACCCAGCGAACTTGACGGTTACGGAATCTGATTAATAACCGTTCCCGCGCTTGTTGGGACAAGTCACCGTGGTATTCATCGACACTATGACCAGCGCCTTGTAACTGACTGGTGAGTTCTGCGGCTGTGCGTCTGGTGCGAACAAAGATTAAAGCTGTTTCTGGATCTTCCA
Organism: Chroococcales cyanobacterium; assembly: GCA_038259325.1. Lineage (GTDB taxonomy): Bacteria > Cyanobacteriota > Cyanobacteriia > Cyanobacteriales > Nostocaceae > Nostoc. Next base: position 29,426 of record JBBSOX010000002.1, read on the forward strand.
TTTCCAGAATTGGCTGTAAAGCTTTGGCTTTTGTCCAGTGGCGGGGGATCAAGTAAGCTACTTGATTAATCTTGTTGGGAGCGGCTTTTGGCTGCTCAACGGTGACAGTTGCAGGCGATCGCAAGAACTTGTTCACCAACATCCGAATCGATGGTGGCATGGTTGCTGAGAATAAAGCTGTTTGGCGATCTACGGGCGCTTGAGAGAGGATTTTGATTACATCATCAATAAAGCCCATGCTCAACATTTCATCGGCTTCATCCAACACAAACCACTTCACTTGATCGAGCTTTAAGCAGCCGCGATCAAGCAAATCGATCACCCGTCCGGGAGTACCCACGACCATGTGAACGCCACGTTTGAGTTGTAACATCTGGCGGTCGATTGATTGACCACCGTAGATTGCCAACACCCGCAATCCTTCATTGCCGATGAATTGCGCGATCGCATCGTGAACTTGCATTGCTAATTCACGAGTTGGTGTTAAAACTATGGCTTGTACGGCTCTTTGATTAATATCTAACCGTTCTAAAATTGGCAGAGAAAATGCTGCCGTTTTGCCTGTTCCAGTTTGAGATTGACCTACCACATCACGACCGCCCAGCAATTGAGGAATTGCTTGCACTTGAATGTTAGTGGGTTCGGTAAAACCGATTTTTTCTAGTTGGGCGACACGTTCTTGGGAAATGCCTAATTCTTGAAATGAAAGAGTCATTAATTCGTCCTAAATTTTATCTAAGGATTTTGGATTAGTCATTTAGTCATTAGTCATTAGTTATTAGTCATTAGTCATTAGTCATTAGTCAGCTTAGGGCGGTAGCGAGGCCTCAAATCTTGGAGAGGCTATGCCAACAAGTCCACTAACGTTTCAAGGTAAACCCTCATGAAAACTGCCATTAATGCAGCATTGACCTTAGTATAAGGATGAATTTGTAAGGGTCATTTAACAAAAGACAAAGGACAAAAGACAAATGACAACTTAGTTATTGACTACTTGACCATAGAGGTCGTATGTATCAGCGTGGTGAATCGCTATTGGCACGATGGTTCCTAACTTTGCCTGGCCTTTGACATACACCAGACCATCAACCTCTGGGGAAAATCTACCTGAACGACCTATTAATTCACCACTTTCAGGATTTTCTTGCTCAATCAGGACATCGACTATTTTGCCTACTTCCTGTTGATTTTTCTTTTGAGAAATCGGTTGCTGGAGTTCCATCAGTTGGTATCGGCGATCATCCATCACCTCTTGGGGCAACTGATTTGGGAGCTTATAAGCTGGGGTTCCTTCCTCAGGGGAAAAGGTGAAGACGCCAACATGATCGAATTCATGCCGCTGAACGAACTCTAGTAGATGCTCAAAATGCTCGCTTGTTTCTCCTGGGAAACCAACAATAAATGTTGTCCGCAGTACGGCTGTTGGTAGCGCCGTTTTGATGCGATCTATAATCCCATCATTTACCTGTCCTTGCCAAGGACGGTTCATGGCGCGGAGAATCTCTGGATGAGAGTGCTGTAAGGGCAAATCCAGATAAGGTAAAACATTTGGTGTTTCTTGGATCGCCGCTATCACATCTGGGGTTAGTCCCGTGGGATAAGCGTAGTGCATTCTGATCCACGGTATATCTACTTTCCCCAAAGCGCGAAGTAATTCGGCTAATTTTGGCTTACCGTAAATATCCAAACCGTAATTAGTGGTGATTTGGGAAATTAGAATAATTTCCTTTACCCCTTGACTAACTAACTGCTCGGCTTCGGCGACTATAGATTCAATAGTACGCGATCGCTGGTTCCCTCGAAGATGAGGAATGATACAAAATGCACAACGATAATCACAACCTTCGGCAACCCGCAGATAAGCTACGCCCTCGGTTGTAGTGCGATAGCGCGGTGTAGTTTCATCGGCAATGTAGGTTGGTTCGATACTAACCTGTTTGACCCGCTCGCCAAGTTCAACACGCTCAATTACATTTACAATTTTGTGATAATCGCCTGTACCCACAACAGCTACTGCTTCGGGTAACTCCTCCAAAAGTTGTTCTTGGAAGTGTTGCGCCATACAGCCAGTAATTACGATCTTTTTATTTGCCTCTGCCAGTTCTACTAAAGTTCTGACAGATTCTTGCCGGGCTGCTTCAATAAAACTACAGGTATTAACAATAACGTAATCTGCTAACTCTTCATTTGTATCTACACCGTAGCCTGCTTCTACGAGCATCCCTAGCATGTGTTCTGTATCAATTCGATTTTTCTCGCAGCCCAGATGAGAAATGGCAATTGTTGGCTTGTCACCCATATTTTGAAAAAATCTTCATTTTTTTCTTCTTGTAGTCAAACATTCTGGCGCTAACTTCGCTTTTTTGCTATCAGCATCCTCATGAGAACAGTACAGTGGTAAATTTCCACTGTCAGCAACTGTCCGTGGACTCATGACCCTATCAATTATAAAAATAGAGGTCATGTTATGATATTCCTATCAATCTGTTCCCCAGGGTAAATTGAAGTGTCTTTGGGTACATTTGACACTTGTAATCTTTTTTAACAATTCGCCTATTGGTATTTTACATTACCATAACGTGTTCTTTGTTAATCTACCCATCGGGAAGCCGCCCAAAGGGCTTGTTGTGAGAAGTCGCTACCCTCAGGGAAATCGACGAAAGCGACTACGCTTGATAAAGCAGTAATGTTACCCTGGCGATTGGCAAGTCCTACGACTGGGCGCGGACAAGATGCCTAAACCACCGAAAGCTGCCTCGCGTCTAGTGAGTGGCAAACTCCTCTTGTAGCCAAGTTTTATCTTAACATATCTTATGGGAGGTTTGAGGCCAATTTCCATCTGAGGAAGGAGGCAATAAACCGACTATCATAAAACACATTTGACTAGTTAATGAAAACTCAAGAGTCAAGGGTCATACAGTCAATAGTCAAAAAATTCTAGACTCTGGACTCCGCGAGGCGGATTAAAGACGTGGACTTATATCAATTATTTAAAACTCGCTCACCGATTATTGGCGTGGTTCACCTGCTACCGCTGCCGACCTCACCTCGTTGGGGAGGTAACCTAAAAGCGGTGATTGACCGCGCCGAACAAGAAGCCGCCGCCCTAGCAAGTGGAGGAGTTGACGGTCTGATTGTGGAGAATTTTTTTGACGCGCCGTTTACCAAAAACCAAGTCGATCCAGTGGTTGTCAGTGCCATGACCATCGTGGTGCAGCGGATACAAAATTTGGTGACTTTGCCTGTAGGGTTAAATGTTTTGCGAAATGACGCCAAAAGTGCAATGGCGATCGCTAGCTGTGTGCAAGCACAATTCATCCGCGTCAACGTTCTCACAGGGGTGATGGCAACCGATCAAGGATTAATTGAAGGAGAAGCCCATCAACTGCTCCGCTATCGACGGGAGTTAGGCTGCGATGTTAAAATCCTGGCCGATGTGTTGGTGAAGCACGCCCGTCCTTTGAGTTCTCCAAATCTCACAGTCGCCGTGAAAGACACCATTGAAAGGGGTTTAGCAGACGGGGTAATTTTGTCAGGCTGGGCTACTGGTAGTCCACCTAACTTAGAAGATTTGGAACTAGCTTGTAGTGCAGCAGATGGCACACCAGTGTTCATCGGTAGTGGGGCCAGTTGGGAAAATATTGATACATTAATGCAGGCAGCAGATGGTGTCATAGTTTCCAGTTCCCTGAAACGTCACGGACGAATAGAGCAACCAATTGATCCAATTCGCGTCAGCCAATTTGTCGAAGCCGCGCGTCGCAATTGGAACTCCAAAGGTGAAAGCAAGCCAGCAGAACAATTGAAGTTACATTTTTAGAATGTGGTAGGGAGTAGGGAGTAGGGAGTAGGGAGTAGGGGGAGCAGGGGAGGCAGGGGGAGCAGGGAAAAAATAACTAATTCCCCATTCCCCATTCCCCATTCCCCATTCCCCATTCCCCATTCCCCATTCCCCATTCCCCATTCCCCAGTCCCCAGTCCCCAGTCCCCAGTCCCCCGTCCCCATTCCCCATTCCCCATTTCCCATTCCCCATTCCCCATTCCCCATTCCCCATTCCCCAATATTTATGATTCGCCGTCGTTCTACTCCTTGGATTCATAAATGGTCACGTCCATTGATTGCCGCGATCGCAGGATGTGGCGCCCTGATAACAGGTTATCTCACCATAGAAAAGTTAACAGGGGGCAGTGCAGCTTGTGTGGCACAGGCTGGTGCTAAGGGCTGTAATGATGTGCTTTCCAGTCCTTGGGCAACGGTTTTTGGTCAGCCGTTAGCTTTGTTTGGATTTTTGGCATACATCAGTATGGTGATATTGGCTTTGGCTCCCTTGGTATTTAAATCAGGGGAAAACAATAGCCGCAAACAATTGGAAAATTGGACATGGTGGTTGCTGTTGGTGGGTGCGATCGCCATGTCGGTCTTTAGCGGCTACTTAATGTACGTGTTGGCATCTCAAATCCAAGCTAGTTGTCCTTACTGTATCGGTTCAGCTTTGTTCTCTGTGAGTCTTTTGGTACTGACGATTATCGGTCGGACTTGGGAGGATATTGGACAAATCTTATTTACCGCTCTGATTGTTGGGATGGTGACGCTGATTGGGACTTTAGGTGTCTATGCTGGCGTAAATCAATCAGATATTACACCTGAAACTCCTGGACAACCTGCAAAAATTACCTTTACTCCCAAGAAAAATGCTAACCCAGCGTTCGGTTGGGAAATTACCACTACTTCTGGTGAGGCAGAAATAGCCTTAGCACGTCATCTTGCAAAGGTAGGCGCGAAGCAATACAGTGCTTACTGGTGTCCTCACTGCCATGAACAAAAGCTACTTTTTGGTAAAGAAGCCGATGAAATAGTCAAGAATGATATTAAGGTAGAGTGCGCTGCCGATGGACTCAAAGCTCAACCCGAACTGTGTAAAGCCGCAAAAATTGAAGGTTTTCCCACTTGGATTATTGGTGGTAAAAGCTATAGCGGAGTCCAAAATTTAGAGGAACTAGCGAAAGTTTCTGGGTACACTGGCCCTCGTAACTTTAAGTATTTCAGGTAATTGACTTGAGAAAGCCTTAGCGGCGGTTCTCAATGAATTTAAATGCTTACACCGTAACGATCAATGTAGTTCACATCCCATAGCCAACTGCATGAATACAGTAAAGTCTGTTTCCAGTTGGCTTTTTTGTTTTTGGTAATAGATAATAGGTATTCTCCAATACGCAATTACTAATTTTCCTCCGGCTTTTACCCTCAAATACCTCAAGCGGAAGAGAATTAATCAAGTATATTTACCCTAATATAATGTATAGTTTAATTTCTTTTTGTAGCACTTGAGAATAACCTTGGGCTGTAATCATGTCAAAGATGAATTCAAAGGTGTGTCTGTTGGAAGTTATTGTAATTCTCACTAAAAGACTTAATTGAGCAAAAATGTGCGAGTTTAATAGAACAAGCTTTACCATACAAGGCTTTAGGCGTTAAATTTGCCCAACTCACTTTCAACAATATTTATACTTAATTTGTGCTGATAGTCACAACAGTCCCAGTTGCTGTTTAGTCAGCTAATTAGCCTCAATAGTAATAAAATACCACAATGCCTTAAAGAACTTGCTGAGTTTGAAAAGCTCTTAGACATTCTATTTAGCTCCCGCTTGAGCTATGTTAGTCCGATAGTTAATAGCGATAGGAAATAGAGAATATTTCTCCCCACTAGGTAATGGGAATGAATCAGCAGCTAGGCAAGCGTTTTGTGAAGTTAATCTTTGGACTCAAACAATCGCTTAGTCGAGGACACAGAGAATTAATTACTGCCGCCAGCGTTGCAGTCTGCGTCCTGCTTTTGCACTCCATCGGATTATTGCAATCTTTGGAGTTGGCAGCTTTGGATCAATTTTTTCATTTACGTCCAAATGAACCTCCAGAAGAGCGTATTACCATCGTAGTAATTGATGAAGCCTCTTTAAACGAAGTAGGTTCGTGGCCGATTCCCGATGCAAAGATTGCCCAGTTGTTGCAAAAATTAAACGTCCACAAACCCCGTGCTATTGGCTTAGATATCTACCGAAATTTGCCAGTAGAGCCTGGTAATCAAGAACTGCGTAATGCTTATAAGTCAATGCCCAACTTGATTGGTATTCAACTACTGACAAATGATAAAAACGTTAGTGTTTTACCTCCACAGGGGTTAGCTCAAGATCAAGTGGGCTTTAACAACGTGCTATATGATCTTGATGGTAAAGTACGCCGCAGCTTGTTGTACTGGCACGTTAAAAGTCAGGTACACGAAAGTTTTGCCCTGAAGTTGGCTTTATTGTATTTAAAGCCAGAGGGAATTACTCCCACCAAAGCAAAAAACAACCCTAAGTATTTGCAATTGGGTAAGGCAGTATTTACTCGTTTTGAGGCTAATGATGGTGCTTATGTGGGAGCTGATGCCAGAGGCTACCAAATTTTGAGCAATTTTCCCAAACCCGAATGTCAAAGTTCATCTGGAGAATTGTGTAGTTTTCGCCAGGTATCAATGAGAGATGTACTGGCAGATAAAGTCGAAGAAAACTTAATCAAAGATCGGATTATACTCATTGGCTCTACTGCACCCAGTCTGCAAGATTTTGTATTCATTCCTTACTCCAGCAGCCTAATGGGTACGGCAAAGCCTGTACCTGGTATTCAACTGCAAGCTTATTTTATTAGTGAGTTAATCTCAGCGGCTCTGCAAGGACGACCCTTACTCAAGGTCTGGCCTGACTTAGTGGAAGACTTGTGGATTTTTATCTGGTCTTATCTAGGAACTGTAATGACATGGCGGATACGACACGCAACTAAGAGCTTCCTCAGCATCCTAGTTTCTTGTTTTGTATTAACCCTCAGCGCATACCTTGCTTTTTTGTACGGTTGGTGGATACCGCTCATTCCGTCACTGTTTAGCTTTTGCAGTTCAGCTATTTGGATGACCAGTCGTATTGCCCACATGCAGGAAGAGTGGAAACGTTCCAAAGAATTTTTGCATCACGTAATTAATACGATTCCTGATCCAATTTTTGTGAAAAATGAACAGCACCAGTGGATTGTTTTAAATGAGGCGTATTGTCGATTTATTGGTTATCCGAATAAGTTATTAATTGAAAAGTCAGACTATGACTTTTTCCCTGAACATGAAGCCGATGTGTTTCGGCAACAGGATGATCTTGTGTTCCGAACTCAGCAACCCCAAGAACATGAAGAAGAATTTACAAATTCAGATGGTCAGACTCATCAGATTGCCACTAAGCGATCGCTCCACAAAGACTCAGCTGGCAATTTCTTTTTAGTTGGAGTGATTCGAGATATTACTCAACGCAAGCTCATGGAGGAACAGCTCAAACGTACTGCTGCTGAACTATATCGCTCTAACAATGAATTAAAACTCAAAGAAGACCACTTGCGTTACTTAGCATATCACGATCCCCTCACAGGTCTATCCAATCGCAAATTTTTTGCCGAACAACTTTACGAGTCATTGCATTGGGCGCAACACAACAACTTATTGCTGGGGCTGCTATTTATTGATTTAGATGGCTTTAAGGAAGTCAATGATACTCTGGGGCACGAGACAGGCGATCGCTTGCTAATGACTATTGCTAGACGACTAAGCAACTCTTTACGCGCTAGTGACACAGTTTCTCGCTTGGGTGGCGATGAATTTACTGTGATTTTACGGGCAATTCCTAATGTTCAAATAGCTGCTAAAATCGCCGCAAAAATTTTAGCCAGTATTAGCAAGCCAATTGTTTTGGATGGCTATGCGATCCGAGTCTCCGCCAGTATTGGCATTAGTATCTACCCATACAACAGTCAAGACAGTGAAACTTTGATGAAACAAGCAGATGCAGCAATGTATCGTGCCAAGCATCTGGGTAAAAATCGCTACGATTTTGCTTAATTACGTAACAGTCAAGCCTCCAAACTTTTCTAACTTGAGTCAATATTTTTACCCTTATAATTAAAAATATGGGCTTGTAAGACGTACAAGGCACTATCTTAAAAAAGCATCAGGTAGATGCCTAGAGTAGTTTTTAGGCAAGATGTAGGACTAGCAAAGCTTTTTACCTTTAAGAATAAAGAATTAGTCATCAGAGGTAATTTAAAAATTAGTTTTATTTTACTAAATATTTTTACTTATAAAATTTTACTTCTGCAAATCAGTATAATTACGAGTTTTGATATTTTTATGGTTTTTTAAATTCCTTTAAAATGGCAATTTCGCTGTTTTGTATTTATATATACTTACTTAGAGAAAGAATAATTATACAATTAAATCAGCATGTTTGATATTTTTTTGAGCCTCTATATTTACTGAACATAGTGTTTATACTTAAAAGATTTAAGACACTATTAATAAATAGGGACTTAGAAACAATGATCACAGTAAGTTCCCAATATATCTAACTTTAGGCTGATGTGAAGATAACATATTAAGAATATCACTTAAGTAGAAAGACTATTTAATACAAGCAAACAGCACCATTTTTGTAGGCTAACAGTAAGAATTTAATAAAGTTGAAATCTATTTTTCAAAAAGTTAAGTAAATATACGGTTAAAGACAAAAAGTACATTCTTAAAGAAAAAACTAGTAAATTTACTGAAAGCTATGAAGGCTAATTTCCAAATCACAAAGTTTATAATATTCTGTATAGGTGCTTACATCCTAATACCGAAAATTACTGCCTCTACAGGTATGTTCAATAGTGCAAGTGCTAAGACTTTTAGTGCTACTAGCAGCGATAGTTTAATTGCTCACAAAGTCAATTCTCAAAATTTAAAAGACATATATATCCCACCAAATTATGGTGGTCCTGATAGTCAGCATGGTAGTGGCACCCGCTGATAGCATTTGTGGATTTTGGGCGCAATCAAATTTTGTTCCAATCCGCAAGCGGGAAAGGGCAATAAAAACCTTAGTTGTCAATAAAAGGCTGTTAGAGAAACTTTAATCAAGATAATAGTGGAGATTTACACCAACGATGCGTTTGTACAAGTGTGTGAACTTGCCAATTAGGATCTGGTTGAGGATAGTCTAAACGGTAGTGTCCACCTCGGCTTTCGGTTCTAAAAGCAGCACTTTTGAGAATTAAATCAGCCACATCTAATAAATTCCGGGTTTCTGCCCAAAGTCTCAATTGCCGTTCAACATCTGGTATGTCAAAACTAGCTGGTTCTCCGGGACGTAAAGCAAGCAAGAATTGACTTAAAGGTAGGATAGCGAAATCTTGCTGCCAAGATTCAACAGTGACGATCGCATCTGCCAACCTTGATTGCTCCCGACAAATACCAGCACTTTCCCACACTAAACGTGGTAACTTCTCCCTAAGTGTTTCTAACTGTGTTTGCTGGATATGCCACTCATTAGTATCAGCACTAAACTTTTGTAATGGTAGTAATGGTGTTTTTGACAGGAGATCAATATTTTCCAACTCGATTTGGGACATCTGGGCCCCAAACACAATACATTCCAGCAAGGAATTACTGGCAAGGCGATTTGCCCCATGCACCCCGGTACTAGCGGTTTCACCCACCGCGTACAAACCTTTAATATTCGTGCGATTCATCAGATCCGCAACAATCCCACCCATCCAGTAATGGGCAGCAGGCGCTACAGGAATTGGTTCATGGAAGACATCAACTCCCCAATGCTGACAAACTTTGATGATATTGGGAAAGCGGTGACGAATCTTGTCAGGGGGGATGGGGCGCATATCTAACCACACATGGGCAGTCGCCAAATCAAGGGCGGTACGTTGTAAATGGCTGAAAATTGCTCTACTGACCACATCTCTCGGTGCGAGTTCACCCGCAGGGTGGTAATCAAAGGCAAAACGTCGCCCTTCATTATCGACAAGGTGTGCGCCCTCGCCGCGTACAGCTTCGCTAATCAGAAAGCGATCGGCTCCAGGTTTTGTTAGGGCAGTGGGGTGAAATTGCACAAATTCCAAATCGCGGAGGATAGCCCCAGCCCGATATGCGATCGCTACTCCATCACCTGTACTTACAGCCGGGTTAGTGGTTTGGGCAAATACCTGACCACCGCCGCCAGTTGCCAAGATCACAGCACCAGCCCTTACCCATGTGATTTCGCCTTGATAAAACAGGCTTATTCCTTGACAGTGACCACTTTGGGGTTCAATCCACAAACTCAAAGCCAAAGCTTGCTGAATGACTTGAATATTCGGGCGACGTAATACTTGGGCGGTAAGGGTGGTAGTAACTTCCCTGCCTGTGGTGTCCGCAGCGTGGAGAACGCGATTGCGAGAATGGGCAGCTTCTAAAGTTAAAGCTAGGGCTTGACCATGACGGTCAAAAGCAACTCCCAAGTTAACAAGAGATTGAATGCAGTTCGGAGCATGTTGGGCGAGAAATTCTACAGCGGTGCGATCGCACAAACCTGCACCTGCCCGGATTGTATCTTCAATGTGCAGCGTGGGAGAATCTTCCGGGGCAACCGCTGCGGCAATGCCACCTTGCGCCCAATCACTGGCCGACAAAGCAACAGTTTCTTTGGTAATCAAGCCGACTCGCAAAGACTCCGGTAAACACAGTGCTGTGTATAGTCCAGCAGCACCAGCGCCGACTACTAAAACATCAAATTGGCTAGGAATATCTATCTGAGGCAAGGTAATGGTGAGGGGAGAGGGGGCAGGGGGCAGGGGGCAGGGGGCAGGGGGAGCAGGGGGAGCAGGGGGAGACAAGGAAGAAATTTTACTTTGTCCTCCTTATCTCCCTCATCCTCCTTGTCTCCCCCATCCTCCTTATCTCTAATAGAATAATCCCACTCCCTAGAATCAGGAGTGGGCTGCTATTTGCTACATTAACTACAAGTTGTAGTTATCTGTAGATGCCGTTGTTAAAGCGATCGTCTCCCTCGTTGAAGGCAGGCTCTAATTCTGTCACGGTGAAATTATCCAAGTTGGCTTGCAGGGTTTGTTTTTGGCGATCGCTCAATCCTGGAAGATCCAATACATCCTCTACATCTTTGTAGGGAGCATTTATGATGATTTTCTTAGCCAGGGTGGGATAAAGCCCTGGAAACTGTTGAAAAGCTCGGACGTTGGTATTATTCAAATCAATTTTTTTACCAAATTCCGTTCCTAGCTTCTTATCTGCCCGATTCTGCCGCTCAATTGCCAGAACTGGGACTTGGGGAAAAGCAAAACTGTTGAAACTAGCAGCTTGGGCTATCTGAGTTGTTCCCAACCATCCCCAGCAACCAAGTAACAAACTAAACACTGTTAATAAACGCGCCAATCCTTTCACGATTTTCTACCTCTTTCCATCAAACAGCAATAAAAGTTTTAAGCTAACAGTGGTCATTAGTCATTAGTCATTAGTCATTAGTCATACTCTGCGAGAAGTCGCTAATGCGTCTACGTGAGAGCGCTAAGGACAAAGGATAAAGGACAAATGACAAAAGCTGATAGCTTAATTAACACAGCAGTCATCAGAAACTAATATACAGCGTATTAATATCCACAATATTTACCGTTACTGGGTTTGACTGTAATTTTGCCAAAAATTTTTATTGTGGTGAGAGTGCCTGCATAGCTGCAATAGCCTTCTATCCATCATCCTGGTAGCCGAAATCTTTTCGGGGTGGCTGATTCTAACTGCCAAGCAGACACAAAACCATCAGATGTCTCATTACCGAAAACCTTAGTAAGAAGGCTTGATGGTGATGAATTTTTATGTAATATTTCTTAACCAATTAATTATTTACAGCCTCATTTTTGATGTGCCTTAAATTGGGCTGGAAAAAGTTAAGAGAAGGTTACACGATGATTGCAATCTCCTGCCTTTTTCACGCTGCGATCGCAGCTAACAAAAATAAGCTGTCTACCAAAATTGTACTTAAAACTGCGCCACTAAAGGCATACCAGTGTATTTGCTTTAGATTTAAAGGTAAAATTCCGACTGTTAACAGCACTAAGGCGAGAACGATGGCCCAACTTTGTCCCCAAGGTGTTTGTACTTGTATGAGGGCATTTTGTAAGATTTGCGGTGCTACATCTGCATCTACTCTCATAATTTGCCGCCAATAGGGCATCAAATCTACTAGATAAAAATATACATCTGTTAAAGCTGTACCGAGTAAAGAACCTAAATAAAACCAGCTACCCACCTTGCCCCAATTCTTCGCCAAACACCAGCAAGCAAACGGTAATCCTATAGATTCCACTGGCAGATGCCATAAAGGTTCCCAACGTAGCCAGCCCCAGTAAATCGCCCCCGCTAACCAACTCCCGCTAAATCCTAAGAGTAAATCCCCCCAGACGTAAGTTGCAGTCCGTGACCGTGACATTAAGCTAAAACTTAGCCACACCCAAAATGCTGTAAGCGCTAAACTCAGACTTGGTAGCGATCGCACTATTGGCGCTTCTACAAATACTGGTACTGTTACCAAAAACACTGCCGCCGCAAACACTAACCAAGTTTGTTGGGTAGAAATTAAGGGAAGAGAGGGAGAAAAGGAAAGTGTAGATTCCAATTGCCTGATACCGTTCTGCCCAGTATCAGCTAAATCCAACTCGGTATCAATAGAAGGGGTAGAAGCAGTGTAGGAGGACAGTGTATTATTAATCAATGTTTTTAATATTTGTTACTAAACTTTATCTTATTTAAGATATCACATTTTAAAATCCCCCCCTGGGGCATTGCAATTATACTGAAATTTCGGTGAATGCTGGCGCAAACCCAACAAAGCATTCTGCCCCAGAGTAATTTTCTAAACTTTCACCATCTACAGAACTCCTGTGTAGTTTTTGTAATGGTAAACTACAGAGAAATCAAGGGTAAGATTTAACGCTTAAAAAGTGAACTGGTATTAGTCCACTAAATATTAAAGTTTCATGAACTGCCAAAATTGCGTTGACTTATTGAGGTGGGTGTAAGAACATGGCCAGCGTCTTCGATGATGTTATTTGTTAGTCAAGTTAGATTTTCTAGAATATCGGGTGCAATAGAGAGTATATAAAACAACATCATCAGCTAAGTAATGATGTATAAAACAGGAAAAAGGTATTAATTGGATATGGAGTTTATTCAAGCTTTTATTTTGGGCATTGTTCAAGGTATTACAGAGTTTTTACCAATCAGCAGCACTGCCCATCTTCTGATTGTGACAAAGGTATTTGGTTGGAAAGAACTAGGTTCTAAAGATTTTGTTGATGCAATTCAATTTGGCAGCGTTATAGCAATTTTGTTGTATTTTTGGTCTTTGATTTCTGGTATTGTCAAAGGTGGAATTGAAGCATTAAAAGAGAAAGATTGGCAACGCGAAGAATGGAAAATTCTTGTGGGTATTGTAGTAGGAACAATGCCTGCATTAATTGTTGGTTTTCTTCTGAAAGATATTCTACCGGAGAGTGCATTAATCATTGCCATTATGTCAATTATCATGGCACTTTTACTTGGATTAGCAGAAAAAATTGGTACTCGCAAGCGAGATTTTAATTCATTGCAGATTCGGGATGGTATCTTAGTTGGATTAGGGCAAACACTTGCTTTAATTCCAGGTGTTTCTCGTTCTGGCTCGACTTTGACAACTGCCTTATTTTTAGGTTTAGAACGCGATACAGCGGCGAAATTCTCATTTTTGTTAGGGTTTCCAACTCTTACCATTGCTACGCTATATAAAAGTTTAAAAATATTCAAGTTATTTCAAGCCCAACAGTTACCAGATAACATTGTTGGACTGTTAATTGTAGGGATTATTTCAACCTTTATTTTTTCTTACCTATCAATTGCATTCTTGATCAAGTATTTACAAACCAAAAATACCTTGGTTTTTGTTTGGTACAGATTAGCATTTGGCAGCGTTATTTTAGCTGCGATCGCAGCAGGATGGAAAGGATAATTCATAATAGTCATTAGTCATTAGTCCAAAGCAAATGCCCCATGCCCCATGAATACAATTAATCCTGCCCGAATTACCAAGGTGCTTCCAGACTCAATAGCCGCAGAGATTGGCTTTGAGGCTGGTGATGCGATCGTTGCTATCAATGGTACACGTCCCCGCGATTTAATTGATTATCAGTTTTTGTGTGCTGATGAAGTGCTGGAATTAGAAGTTTTAGACGCTGCTGGTAAAACTCATAGCCTGGAAATCGAAAAAGATTATGACCAAGACTTGGGGCTAGAATTTGAAACTGCCCTATTTGATGGCTTAATTCAGTGCAACAACCGCTGTCCATTTTGCTTTATCGATCAACAGCCACCAGGTAAGCGCACCAGTTTGTACCTGAAAGATGACGATTACCGTCTAAGTTTTTTGTACGGATCTTATCTTACCCTCACTAATTTGCCAGAAAGAGAATGGCAACGGATTGAACAAATGCGCTTGTCTCCGTTGTATGTTTCTGTTCATGCCACAGAACCCGAAATCAGAATTAGACTGTTGAAAAATCCTCGTGCGGGACAAATCTTGCAACAACTCAAGTGGTTTCAAGAAAGGCGGCTACAAATTCATGCTCAAGTAGTTGTTTGTCCTGGTATAAATGATGGCAAACATTTGGAGCAAACTCTCAAAGATTTAGCGACCTTTCATACTGGTGAAGTACCTGCGGTGGCATCGGTGGCAGTTGTGCCAGTCGGGTTGACACGATTTCGTCCCCAAGACGACGAACTCACACCCGTAAGTAGAGAAAAAGCCAAGGAAGTGATTTCTCAAGTCAAAATAATCTCGCAGCAATTTCGTCAAAAATTTGCCTCCAGTGTTGTTTGGTTAGCTGATGAGTGGTTTTTAATTGCAGGTGAAGAATTGCCGAGCGAATCTGAATATGAAGAGTATCCCCAAATTGATAACGGTGTTGGTTCCATTCAGTTGTTTATCAAGCAATTTTCAGCCGCCGCAACAGAATTATTACCGTCAAAAGTTTATCCTCAAAGAAAATTAACTTGGGTAGTAGGTAATGCAGTGGAAAACGCATTTCAACCTATTTTGAAACGGTTAAACTCCGTTGAAGGTTTAGAAATAAATATGCATGCTTTATCTAGTGATTATTGGGGACAAGATATCACGGTAACAGGGTTACTCACTGGACATGATTTGTTGTTGAACTTACAAGGGCAAGATTTGGGAGAAGGGATTCTACTACCGAATGTAATGCTCAAACATGGTGAACTGGTATTTTTAGATGATATGAGTATTGAAGAATTAGCCTGCAAATTGGAGACAAAAATCCTACCGATATCAGGAGTTGAAGATTTAATCAATACCTGTATTGTTTAAGTTGTTTTGTTAATCTTTTAGTTTAGACAATTTAACTCTGTTCTGCAAGACCTTCTTGTTTACTACTTTGGAGAACGCATTTTTTGCCTAGTTTTTTGATGCCTTCTAGTGTAGAATGAGAACTAATAGGTAAATGTAGCAATAGCGTGCAAAAACTAAGCTAATCAGCTAACCAACGCTAGCTATCTGGTTATTGCTGCTGGTATATACGGCAGTTTAAGGTTAGCAACATAAAAAGAGCTTTAGTAAAAGCCTAGTCAAGAACAGGGTAAGTATATTTTATTACCTTTTTTAACCATCCACCTGAATAGAATTTAGGGGATGAAGACCACAAACTGCACGTGTTTGTATGGTCAATTTTTGGATAGATAGCTTTCGTGGTTAGTCATATTTAGGCTATCCCCCAAATACGAAGTTTCATCGATTCAGTGACCCGATTAAATTTACCTAGTCCAAGCCTTTGGGCTAAAACCTTTTTGCATCCAGATATTTGGATGTAGTATCCAAAGTTTACAAATTAGAATTTGTAAGCTTCTTACTCACTATTACGTTTAATTAAATGTTATGACTGATCTTAACTTTATCAGCACTATCTGCATCTCAGCAGTAGCATATCTAACTAGCGTCTATTTTTGGATAGCTTTTTCTCAAAATTCAAATGAGTCAGACAACTACTAAAACATCCACTCTAAAGAAAATTTTAGTAGTTGGCACAATTTAAATGATAAGTCGGTCTTTGATAGCGTTGACTACCATATCATTTTGGAAACTAATTTGTCAATGAATGGGGGGATATTTCAGAAATAGGCAGCCGAAGGAAACTTATACCAGGAGTTCAGATAGATAGTAAGGGAACATCCCAATTTGGCAAAAACACGAATAAATCTCCACCCTCAATATTTTTGATCGGGCGCACAGGAGGACACTTATATAGTGAGTACAGGATTGTACTTTTACTCTTAAAACTTGCGTAGCATATCTGTCATAAAAAGCTGAGTTTGCAGCTTCAAAAGCCAGTGCGTTGCTCGCTATCCTGATGATTGACCGTGCTTTATGGATGTGTTTGAACTTAGCAACTGGTCACAAAGTGTTTGTTGTGGCTATAAAGATTGAAAGTAGATTTACCAATTTGGGATGTTCCTGATAGCAATTTGTACATTAATTTTAGAAATGGTTGTTTTTTTATCAGAAATTTTTACAAACAGAGAAATACAAATTGGCTTACTAGGGCTGGGAGTCGGATTTTTTATTTTCATACTTGGTAGTTTCATGGTTTTATTGACAAAGTTACTCTGGAAACGTTTTAGTTTTCTCCAAATTACTGATATTTACCAGAAGTTAATTAAGCCAAATGAAGACTTATTAATTGTGGTAGCTGTAATCGGTATTTTTGAGTTTATTACATCCTTTTTACCTAGAAATCAATGGACGAATTCATTAGAAATTATTGTGAGTTTAACTCTGGCGATCGCAGTCAGTTGGTTAGCCTCTAAATTATTTCAAAAGTTCTTTGATTTCTATTTATTAAATGCTGCTTTCAAAACTGGGAAAAAAATTAGCAGTGAACTACTCATCCTTTTAAAATGGATTGCTAACCTTGTCATTATCTTTTTAGCAATTCTTACCTATGCTCAAACACATCAAATTAATCTTTTAGGATTGCTAGCTAGTTTAGGAATTGGTGGTTTAGCAGTAGCCTTTGCTGCTCAAAAAACTCTGGAACAAGTTCTAGGTGGTATTGTTCTTTATCTTGATCGCCCGTTCGTGATTGATGATTATATTGGTCTTCCCGATGGAACTTTTGGACGAGTTGAATCTATAGGATTAAGATCCACCCGAATTAGAACATCTGGTAAGGGAACTGTGATGATAGTTCCCAACAGTTCTCTGACTCAAGTTAATATTGAAAATTTCACTGCTGGGAAGAAAGTCATGTCTATTCTTTATTTGACCTTCTACCGAGCACTAAGTAGTGAGGATAGAGCCTTAATTCGCCAAGTTATTCTAGACAGTACGAATGGTATTTTTGGGATTGATTCGCAAAATACAGGAGTTACTTTTAAAAGTATCAGTAATTCCCTAGAACCAGATAAAACTCAAGCACAAGTTACTTTCTTTATCTTAGGTTCTGGAGATGTTTCGATGGAATTACGTCGCCAACTGCTAAATATGGCAACCGAAAGCATGACTCAGTGTTTAAAAGAATATGGTATTGCTTTTGATATAGAAGAACCAACAATTTATGTTGATTCACCAATTACAATTTAGAGAGAATGACGAATATTTCACGTATTATTCTAGAATTTTTTCAACGTGATAGTACAATATCAGCCTTATCTAGATTTGGAGTCTTTCTAGTTTTTATTTTGCTGTCTTTGCTAGTAGGGCAATATACTCCCACATTCTTGCGAATTATTATTCGTCGTTTTGCACCGCAGCAAGTTGCCAGTATTTATAATAATTTGATTGACCCAATTAGAAACTTATTTAGAATCACAGGTAGCTTAATTCTGATTTCATTATCTTTAGCATGGATTGTGGAATATGAATCTATCTATAGATTTATTTCTCCTATTGTTGACTTAGCTGTTATTGTCAGTATCTCTTGGCTATGCTCTCGTTTATTTCGACAGTTTATTCGAGTGTATGGAATTGAAATATTACGTAAATTTGGTCGAGAGGTAGATGAAATACTTTTAGTATTTGAAACAATTGCAAATGTAATTATCGGATTTATTGCTGTTCTGGCTTTTGCCCAAAGTCAACAGTTTAATTTAGTTGGATTAATAACTGGATTAGGAATTGGTGGATTAGCTGTAGCTTTTGCGGCTCAAAAAACTCTAGAGCAGTTGTTGGGAACAATTGTGTTGTATTTAGATCGTCCCTTTGTCCCTGGAGAATATATTCGTTTACAAAAATCCCAACAAATCCCTGAAGGTTTATTTGGGCGAGTTGAGTCAATTGGTATCCGCTCAACCAAAATTCGCGCTGCTGCTAAAAGTACATTGTTTATTATTCCCAATTCAATATTAGCCAACTTAGAAATTGAAAACATAACTCGAGGGAAGAAAGTTATGGTTCTACTCTACCTCGATTTTTTAGACTTACTGCAAGACCGAGAACAAGCTCTAGTTCAACAAGTAATTGTCGAAAGTACTAATTCACTATTTGGTATCGATCCAGGTAGCACCAGTATTACTTTTTTAACCCATAAAAATGCAGAAAAACAGATAACTCGAACAAGAGTGACATTTTTTATTTTGGGTTCTAGTGACAACTCTCTGCAATTACGCAAACGTTTATTAGAATTAGCAAATGAAAAAATTTCTAAAAAGCTAGTCACGAATGGAATTAACTTCACGATGCAAGAGCCAACAATTTATTTGGAATCGCCTGTGACAATTTGAGTATCAATTTTGGCATTTTTTATTGGTTTTGATAGGCTAGATTGATAAAGGTAATTCATTAAGTACTTATATATAAAGTCTGTAGGAGCCTTATTTGCTTTTGGAAAAGCCACACTAATAGTAGGTTTACGTAACTAAGGTTATATATCAGTAAACCTACCATAAATTAACCAGATTCCTAGATGATGTACTAATGAATTCGGACTAATAACTCAATTAATTAATAATGAAATGAGGAGTGACTGGTGAGATATCAAAAAAACCAAAAAGATACAAGTTTAAAAATTAAAGAAGTTAGAAAATTATTTATTTTAAGTTCTGAAATTGTAATTTTAAATTTTTTGAGTATTTTGCCAGTAACGGCCGCAACCGAAGAACCTGTATTGAGCGTAGTGCATAGCCAAGAAAATGCAAATCAGTGGATAGGAATAACTGACCGCTTAGAGGCAATAGGGGCGAAATATTGTGTAATTCCCCTTGATGATGTGCGGAGTATGGCAGATTGGGGCGATCGCCGGGTATTATTTTTGCCAAATGTCGAGACATTAACGCCAACCCAAGCGATCGCTCTAGAAGAATGGATGAGTAAGGGAGGGCGCTTGATTGCCAGTGGCCCTGTAGGTAGTCTGTCATCGCCAGGAGTGCGCCAGTTATTGCGATCGCTTTTGGGAGGTTATTGGGGATTCAGCCTCAGTGACACAGAACAGATCAAACCCACAAAAACCAAAATCTCAGAATGGGCCAATCAAACTGAACTCTTTGGCAAAGTACGCGGCGGCGTTGTGATTCCTAATGATATGGGCACTCAATCTCCTGCTGTTTGGAATTCTAAAGATAATCCTGCCGCAGTAGTAACAACTGAGCGTTCCACCTTTTTGGGCTGGCGTTGGGGAACAGATACAGCCTCAGCAGCCGGGTTAGATAATGCCTGGTTAAAAGCTGCTGTCAATCACTATTTGACAGCGCCACCACCATCGAATCGCATGAAAAAAGTAGCGGGAGGTTCCCCAAACTGCTCTACAACAGTGGCGGCTGCGTCAAGGAAGCAAGGGAGCAGGGGTGCAGGGGTGCAGAGGAGCACATCTCCTTCATCCCCTCCTCCTAAAACTGCCACCGCTCCCATACCTAAACCGCTTCCTATAGTCAAACCGCCAAATTCCGAGGCTATTGACCAATTGGAACAAGCAGTGCGCCTAGATGTTGCACCTAACTCCAATGAGCCGATTGACAACAGCCAAGCGATCGCCCTCCAACAAGAGCTAGAAAATCTGATTGGTCGGGTGGAAAGCGCTCATTTAGCAGTATCAGCCGATGCGGCTAATGTTGGCGAAACGATATCTGAGGAAAAGCAGTCTTCAAGTATTAAAGAGCAGCAGTTGCAATTAGCCTCAACCAAACTGCGATCGCTAGGCACAAATAAAGAGCAAGCGTTGGCACAAGCAAGGGCAATTGCCAGAAACTTACCCATATTGATTGCCCAAAAAAACTACGCTCTGGCTCGTCAGCAGTGGCTGATCGCTAAAACAACTTTGTGGCAGCAATTTCCTGTTGATCAGAGACTAGCTCAACCAGAAATCCGGGCAGTTTGGTTAGATCGGGGGACGATTGTTCGTGCTGGTAGCAAGGCGGGACTATCCCAGATTTTTGATCGCCTAGCTCAAGCTGGGATTAATACCGTTTTCTTTGAAACTGTTAATGCTGGGTATACCATTTATCCGAGCCAAGTCGCAAAAGAACAAAACCCATTAATTCGTGGGTGGGACCCACTGGCAGATGCTGTGAAATTAGCCCATGAGCGCGACATGGAATTACACGCTTGGGTTTGGACTTTTGCTGCTGGGAACCAACGTCACAATGAGATTATCAACGTTAATCGTGATTCTCCAGGACCGGTGCTGACGGCTCATCCCGATTGGGCAAACTACGATAACCTGGGTAACATGATTCCTGTTGGTCAGACTAAGCCATTCTTCGACCCAGCTAACCCTGAAGTGCGCGAGTATTTATTTAAGCTGTATGAGGAAATTGTCACTCGCTATAAGGTAGATGGTTTACAGCTAGACTACATTCGTTACCCTTTTCAAGACCCATCAGCAGGTCGAACCTACGGCTATGGCAAAGCTGCAAGAGCGCAATTTCAGCAACTTACTGGTGTAGATCCAGTGAATATTTCCCCTAGCCAAGCAGACTTATGGCAAAAGTGGACGAAATTTCGCACCGAGCAAGTTGATAGCTTTGTCGCCCAATTATCACGGCAGTTGCGGCAAAAGCAACCAAATTTGATTTTGTCAGTTGCAGTATTTCCTTTGCAGGAAGCAGAACGGATTCAGAAAATTCAACAAAACTGGGAAACTTGGGCAAGGCGGGGGGATATAGATTTAATTGTTCCCATGACTTATGCTCTTGATACTTCTCGCTTTCAACGACTGGCCCAACCCTGGATCGCCTCTAAAGAATTAGGATCTACTTTGTTAGTGCCGGGAATTCGCTTGCTGTCTTTGCCAACAATCGGGGCATTCGATCAACTCCAGTTGGTAAGAGACTTGCCAGTTAGTGGTTATGCACTATTTGCCGCAGAAAATTTTAACAGCGAGCTACAAAAAGTCTTTATTAGTACCCAAGGTAGGGTTCAATCCACAACACCCACTAAAACTGAACCTATTCCTCACCGCCAGCCTTTTCAAACTGCTGCCATTCGTTATACCGCGCTGCAACGGGAATGGAAATTTGTTTTCCAAAATGACCAACTACAAAAATCTTCTCAGACAAGATCAGATTTTAACAACCAGGCAGAAGTTTTACGCAGTGCTTTAAATCAGCTTGGCGCTTCCCCTTCTCCTAGCAAGTTACTAGTGGCGAGAGCCTCTCTAACCCGTTTCCAGTCTCAATTTCGGCTATTGATGAGCCAAGAGCTTGAGTCAAATTCCTACCAAGTCAAAGTTTGGGAACATCGGCTTGTAACTATAGAAAGGCTATTACGTTACGGCGAACGGCGGTTGCAATTGCGTCCTTAGTGAAAAAGCAAGGTAATAAGGGGGGCAGCGGCAATACAGTACAAAATTGTGGGTTTTAGAGACGCGATAAATCGCCGTCAAGACAAGTGTTTTGGTCTTATCTGAACTGTATTGAGATATAAGCTGGCTTGTAATTTTTAACACACTTTTTGTAGTATTTATATCCCAAATATTACTACTTGTTTGGCGTCAAAATATTGGAAAATACTTAAGGAAAAAGCTTTAGATAACTATTTTTTAATAATAGCTATCGTAAAAATCTATGCAAGCGTTACCTCAGCTTCTAAAGCTACAAAGCTTGGAGTCAACAATTGATCGTTCGCTGCGGATGCTTGTGTCGGATACAGCACTATTAAACGCGATGTCTACCACGGGTTACGTCTATGCACCGATGGTAGCACAGGGCAATAATATCTTGCTTTTTTCATCTTCGCAGGTAGTAAGTAGAGTGCTTCACCAAGAATGATATGGTAATGCTTATAGCTTCAAAAACTAGCTTGAAAACAGCTAAGATTCTTGAAGTTGTGCATACCTTGGTCATGACATTAAACATGTCAGAATTTTCGGAGATAGCCTCAGTGTTATTACTGTTGTGCCAGATGTTGGATCTACTGCAAATTGCAGATAACCAAGGTTATGCGGGAAATGCTAGAAAATACTAGCTTTTGGGCTAGCGAGATTCAACCGTTGTTAGAATCCTTCTATCACGCCATTAATGTTGGTAATATATTAGGGCATTACATGAATAATGCAAATTAAAAAACGCTATATATATCTACAACAGTGAAAAATTTGCTATACCTATATGGAGTTTCTATACAATTTTTCTTGTAATTTTAGCATAAAAAATACAACATGAATTGAGGTAAATTATGCCAAAAATTTTAATAATAGAAGATGAAGATGCAGTTCGTGAAAACATTTTGGATCTGCTAGAAGCTGAGGATTTTGAAACTATTGCTGCGGCTAATGGCAGAATCGGAGTACATTTGGCTATCTCCGAAGTTCCCGATTTAATTCTCTGTGATATGATGATGCCACAACTTGACGGTTATGGCGTATTAACAGCGTTACGTCAAGCTCCATCAACGGCAACAATTCCCTTCATTTTTCTCACTGCCAAATCTGCCAAATCTGACTTTCGTCAAGGTATGAATATGGGTGCTGATGACTATATAACCAAACCTTTCACTAGGACTGAGTTATTAAGTGCCATCATCAACAGATTGGAAAAACACGCTACTTTAAAAAGGTATTTATCTCCTCAGACTGTAATTAACAACTTGTCTCCAAAGATGCAGCTACTAGAAATTAGCTTACATCGGGCTATCAAACAACATAATTTTCAAGAATTTGAAATTTATTATCAACCAATAGTCGATATTGCTTCTGGAAAAATAGTAGCTGCTGAAAGTTTATTGCGCTGGCAAAGCCCGGAAGTAGGGTTGATTTATCCAACAGAGTTTATTCCGTTAGCAGAGTCTACAGGTTTAATTGTTCCAATTGGGAAATGGGTATTAAAAAAGGTCTGTCAACAAATAAAAAACTGGCGTGATATTGGAATTTATCCTTTGGTTATTGCTGTCAATTTGTCAGTACTCGAATTTAATCAACCAGATTTTATTCAGAAATTAGTGAATTTTATAGATGTTAATGAGTTGGAACCACATTACTTAGAGATAGAACTTACTGAAAGCATGATTATGCAAGATGTAAATAGTGCGATCGCTACTATGAGCAAATTGCAATCCTTGGGGGTAAAAATTGCGATCGATGATTTTGGCACGGGCTACTCTTCTTTAATTTATCTGAAAAACTTACCAATTAACACATTAAAAATTGACCGTTATTTTATCCATAATGTTGCTAATGATCTACAGAAATCAGCCATCACTAAGGCATTAATTCAAATGGCTCATAATCTTAATCTAGATGTAGTTGCTGAGGGTGTAGAGACAGAAGCAGAACTAGGGTTTTTGCGACAACACAACTGTAATTCTATGCAAGGTTTTCTATTTAGCCGTCCATTGCCAGCAACAGAATTTGAAAATTTTTTGTTAACAAATAAGTACTTATATGTCTGAATATTGGGCATTGGGCATTGGGCACTTGTACTGAGCTTAGTCGAAGTATTGGGCATTGGGAATGAGAGAGTAAATTATTTTCCCAGTACCTTAATTAGGTGACTAAGTAAGCAAAATCGGACTTTAGACTGGCGACAATTATTAAGTCTCAAGTCTAAAGTAAGAAAATTGTGTCATAGTGTCCACCGTCATGAAAGTTTTTGCGCGTTTATTGCTACCAGTTTTTTTAATGATTTTGGCAGCAGCCTGTAACCAGATTCGCGCTTCTTTAGATAATCCCACACCACAAATATCTGTACCTTCTATCCAACAGACACAGAATCCTACACAGCCAAAAAAGATTGTCCGTACTGAAGCACTTTCGCCTACACCCATTCGGATAAATTTGAAGAATTTACCAGCACCCTTTGCAACAGAAAGTGCTTCCAAGCGGCCTGAAGTTGTGCCCATTCCACAAAATCCAGTGCTGGGCGTACCAAGAGGCTTTACAGTCAACATATTTGCAGAAGGTTTAGATGCCCCACGCTGGCTAGCTTTAACTCCCAGTGGTGATGTCCTGGTGACTGAAACTGGTCAAAATCGTATTCGTCTGTTACGTGACAGTAACGGTGATGGTGTAGCCGACGTTCGAGAAACCTTTGCTAGTAGGGACAACGGACTCAATAGACCCTTTGGTATGGCTTTTACAGGTAATTCCTTTTTTTTAGGGAACACAGATGCTGTAGTGCGTTTTCCCTATACTAAAGGTCAAAACAAGATTACAAGTAAGGGAAAAAAAATCGCCGACTTGCCTTCTCAAGGTTATAACAACCATTGGACGCGCAATGTTGTTGTCTCGCCCGATCGCAATAAATTATATGTTTCAGTTGGTTCAGGAACCAATGTAGATGAGGAACCGCTACCACGAGCTTCGATACAGGTGATGAATTTAGATGGTTCCCAGCAGCAAACTTTCGCTTCCGGCTTGCGTAACCCTGTTGGTTTAGACTTTCATCCTGTAACTAAGGAACTTTATACCACTGTCAACGAACGGGATGGAATCGGTGATGAGTTGGTTCCAGATTATTTGACACGCGTGAAACAGGGGGCATTTTACGGTTGGCCCTATGCTTACCTCACACCAAACAACCTCGATCCACGGCAAAAGACGGATGATAAAAGTAAACGCCCCGATTTAGTAGCCCGTACCCAAACGCCAGATGTGCTGTTCCAGGCGCACTCCGCAGCATTGGGTTTGCAGTTTTATGATGGTAAAACGTTTCCAGAAAAATATCGGAACGGTGCTTTTGCTGCTTTTCGTGGTTCTTGGAATCGCGATCGCGGCACTGGTTATAAAATTGTATTTGTTCCCTTCGATGCTAAGGGGCGATCGCTTGGCTATTACGAAGATTTTCTCACAGGATTTTTGCTAAATTCTTCTGTACCAACCACTTGGGGACGGCCTGTAGGTTTACTCGTGTTACCAGATGGTAGTGTACTACTAACAGAAGAAGCCAATAATCGGATTTATCGGATTCAGTATACGGGTGGTTAAGCAATTCACGCATTCAAACATTTAGAAATTCACGGATAGGATCGGTTGCCTAAAGTAAAGTTAGAGCAGTTGTCATCAATAAAGACGTTGTGACTGCATCTCCCTACCCAGGTTTATCTCGTTTACGGTAAATTACTGATAAATACTAATACTTATCTGGTTGAGAAACTAATTATGACTCCCAATGAAAATAATACTCAGTCAAATATCAACGAATTGTCTCCACATTCAGGTACACGATATTGGGGTGAGGTAGAGGTAATCGAAGAGGGAGAAACCTACAGAATTAGTCGTGTTGAAATCAAGCCCAGGCACGGCATTAAACCACAAATTCATTATCACCGGAATGAACATTGGGTTGTAGTTTCCGGTGTGGCAAAGGTGACTTGTGGCGATGCAGAAATATTACTGAATCGAAACGAATCAACTTATGTCCCGGCCGCAACACTACATAAGGTAGATAATCCTGGGCATATTCCGCTAGTTATTCTGGAAATTCAAAATGGTGAATATTTAGGTGAAGATGATACTGAGCGCCCTTATGACTTAAATTTGGTCAAACCTGTAACTGAGGGTTAGTAAGGGATGAGGGGGATGAGGGGGATGAGGGAGATGAGGGAGCAGGGGAGACAAGGGGACAAGGGGTGAGAACTTGCAACAAGTCTTTCCCCTTGTCCCCAATGCCCAATGCCCAATGCCCAATGCCCAATGCCCAATTCCCAATTCCCAATTCCCAATGCCCAATTCCCAATGCCCAAATCAAACCCACCCTTCTTGTTCCAGGGTTTCAATCAGCTGTAAACCACGGGGATCACCCACTCCTAACAGTGAAGCTTTAGCGTCTTCCCGGACTCCTAAATCTTGGTCTTCAGCAAAGGCTTGAATTAAGGCATCGATCGCTGTAGCATAAACTACATTAGAAGGCAATTCGCGGCACAGTTGACCAATTGCCCAAGCACTGTTGCTCCGTACTGCTGCCACGGGATCTTTGACTAAGGCTTCAATTAATGACGGTATTGCCCCTATAGCTGCTTCATAACCCACTTCTGCCATCTGTGCTAAGGCGCTAGCAGCCCACAAGCGCACTGCGGAAATGTCAGTTCTTAGGGCATCTGCTAGGGGCGGTAAAGAACGGCGATCGCGACAGTTTCCTAAAGCCCAGACAACGCCTTTACGCACATAGCCATTCCAATCACTGTTTAGTTGAGCAATTAACGGAATCACTGCCTCTGAACTGGGATTGCGTCCGAGGGCATAGGATGCACTTACCCGGACTAAGGGGCAAGTGTCAGTTAACAAGCGAATTAGATGGGGTGTAGCACGCGTATCTTCTATATCACAAAAAGCACGCGCCGCTAACATTCTTTGCTGAGGCTGGGGATTTTCCAGCAGGGCTAGCATCACTTCTGGATCTGGCTTTGCCACAACTGAATCAGCAGTTAGCGGTTCTATTTTATCTAAGGGGCTTTCTAGCTCCTCCTCAATATCGAGTAGGCTTAGATCGTCTTCGTCATACATAATTTCATTTCAATCCGATACCTTTTTGCTAATATTCATTAACAAATACACTCTTTGAGGGAGGGCGTATCAACCAATGCACGAAGGAAAATCCCTCGCGCACCATTTAGATCCCGGCTCATCACGCGCCCATCAGATGGAGACTTGACGAATTTAGCACCACCAAGTTTGTGGATTATTTCGCCAGTCCAACTGACTGTTTTTGATGTATACGCTTCGTTGACATCTATTACTAATTTGTTGGTTTCAAAAGCTTTGTGCTTAAGAAATTGCTTAAATCGGTAGTGAGAAAGTGTTAACATCTGGCGTACTGGCTTTGATCTAATTCGACGATGAGCCTTTTTAGACATCTGGGATGTTTCAAAAGTTGGCAGCAAAATGAGATCAAAGTTATCAACCAAAAACCGGGCGGTTTTCTTGTGCAGTTCATCCACAAGGTTTTTAATCTTGCCTCGTAGATTGCTTGCAGCAAGTTTCATTCTTCTTCTTTGCTTACACTTAGCTTTAGTGAACTTAGAAATTAACTTATCCAAGCTAAAGCATAACTTTTGAATTTGGAGATTAGCGGATGCTCCGACTTCGCCAAAACTAGATTCAGAGAAGAATGTGATAAATGTTCTAATGCCGGGGTCAAGTGCCACAACACGCCCTTGGTTATCGAGCTTTTGTTGTGGTACATCAAGAGGAACTGTCAGATAGTAATCACGGTAAGCGAATACTAAACGACAGTCACCAAAGCTTTGTGGTAAGGCTTCTTTAAAGGTCGCCTCACCTAATATAGTGTGATAAATCCCAATATCTTTTACCGCAGACTTGGGAATATAGCAAGATTGTACAGAGTCTTTCCTCGATCTAAATCTAACTATGCTTTTACCACCACCATTTTTATACTTTCTCTTAGCATTACTAACAGCTTTGCAGGCATCCTTAATAGCGATTGATTTAATCTGATATGGAACTGACTTACTCCATTCCGGTAAGCCATTCAAAATATCGGTCTTAATCGCTTTCCAATTAGCCTTTATTGATGAATCTTGCAGTAGTTTGACGGTCGTATTGTAAACAAATCTAGACACACCAAACCATTGTTTAAGAGTCTGCCGTTGTAGTGCTGTGAGGAAGATCCGGATCTTCCTTGATTTTTTTACTGTACTTCCTGAGTCCGTGCATCCTACAAGAGAAGACGTGGAGGATGGAGAGAAGATCCGAGGTAAGTTCTGATTCCGGACAGTGTACAGTGTTGTCGAGAACCACGATTTGTCCACCGTTTTGCTCGACCATATACTGAATAAGTTCAAATCCAAACCGCGCGAGTCGGTCACGACAGGCAACAACAAGCGTGAGCTTATCTCCCCGCATAAGTCTGTCCAGTAAGGTTTGCAGTCCTTTGCGCTTGAAGTTGATTCCGCTACCGATATCTTTGATGATTTCGGCGTTTGGGTAGAGGGATTGCATATAAGCAATTTGTCTACCAAGGTCATCTCGCTGCTTGGTTGAACTGACTCGGCAGTAGCAAACAAGGGAGCGATCTGCTGCACCGCGAAGGTAGGACTCGACGTTAAAGAGCCTTTGTCCTGCTTCGTTTTTGATGCTTTCGATTTTGCCATCGTCCGCGTACTTCCTTAATGTATTTGGGTGTAACCCCAATTGCTTGACTGCTTCTCGTAGTGGTACATAAGCCATACCACTATATTATCATTTGTGAGAATATATAAGCAATTGTTAGTAATTGGCTAGCTACTAGCTAACCCTTTTCGGGATTAACACATAATCTTCTACGCCAATAAGTTAAAGCTTTATAAGTATTAGTTGCGTAATTATACACTTTCTTTCCCCTCGTTGAGTTTTATTCAAACGAGAAACGCCATAACTCAGACGCTAAAGTTATGTTACTGCCATCCTATAGGTTATTTTTCTGCACTCAGGAATTTTACCATCCACAGGGATTGGGTTTGATAACCTAATTGATTGTAAAGATTTAATGCGGGTTTATTTGACTGAAAAACTTGCAGTCCAATCTGGCGATCGCCTCTTTGAATAGCCCAATGTTCCACATATTGCATCAAGGCTCTACCAATACCCCGCCGTCGATGTTCTGGTAAAACATAGAGAATAAAGATATGAGCATGACGATTACCCTGGACTTGATCTATAGCATTGCCAACCCAAAGGCAAGCAATGGGGAATTGGGAATTGGGAATTGGGAATTGAGTATAATTATTCTCCTTGTCCCCTTGTCGCCTTGTCCTCTTGTCCCCCTGCTCCCCCTCCTCTTCTACCCACCACAAGGGCGTATCGCTAGAAAAGTATTGCTTAACTGTTTGATCTAGGTGAGAAAAATCCTCATTGGGAAAGAGATCCTGGTAAGTTCGCTGCATGAATTTAAGCAGTAGCGCTCGATCCAAAGTGGAGCCACGGCGAATAATATACCCAGGTAGTAGTTGCTCAGACACTGCTGATATTTATTGACTTAGCTAGCTCGCGTTATGTGCTGCTGGTGATAAATCAGTTGGAGTAGGTTGAAAACTTACCCCCACCTCTTCTATTGGTGCGGGTGCTGCCATATCAGAGGGTAAAAAGATACGGGCGCTGACTGCCACTAGGGCAAAGAAAAATACTAAGACTGCAAGCAGTGGGGCGATGTATTGACGAAAAATAGCCATATTTTAGATTGCAAAAATCTAGGAACTTTTATGAGAATTTAGCTGAAGATTTGTGAAATATTCTTGATTTATTTTAGCGATTTTCTGTGTATTGGGAATTGGGCATTGGGCATGGAGAAGAGGCAGAGGGGCGGGGTGCGGGGGGCAGAGGGGAAAACTCTTCTCTCTTGCTCCCTACTCCCTGCTCCCTACTCCCTACTCCCTACTCCCTACTCGCCACTTTCACACTATTGGCGATCGCGCTCCAGGTCATCGAGTACTCTCTCGCAATACCAATTCTCCGGCATCCCAGGATAAGTCTCTTTTGCCTGTTCAATTAACCGTTCGGCAGCGGCTACATCACCGGATAATTTAGCGATTAGCCTGTTTTTGAGATAGCTATCAGATCCACCATCATCTACCTGGTTTGGTATCCCTTGATTTATAGTTGATGGCGTTGATGGTCGGGACTGATGTCTCCGCAACTGCCAAAATAAAACGTAATAAAGTGTCCCAAAAATTAAAATTAGGCTGAGTGTTCCGAAAAATGTTAGGAGGTTAAATGCTAAAAATCCCAGAACTAACTGCGAGAGAACATAGCCAAGTAATAAGCCAGTGAGTAAGAGGATGAATGTGCCGACAGCAATAACTACTTGATTCCCCATATATCCTCTTCTTCGTCCTCAAGTCCTGGTCTGGATATTGCCACTGGCTGAGGGTTCCAGGGGGCAAATACTGGTAATAGAAGTAGTCCTGGTACAGCGGCGGCGATGGTAATTAAGAAAAATATAGGCCAACCCGTACTTTGGGCGATCGCGCCTCCAGGGGCTGCCAGAATATCGCGGCTGACAGCCATTAAGCTGGATAACAAAGCATATTGAGTTGCGGAAAACCGCTGGTTACAAAGACTCATCAAAAAGGCAACAAAGGCTGCTGTCCCCAATCCACCACAAAATTGTTCTACGTTGATGGCAAGTACCATAGCTTGGTAGTTTTGACCGATGTACGCTAGAAAAAAGTAAGCTAAATTACTTACTGCTTGTAGAATACCAAAAACCCAAAGTGATCGATTGATGCCAATAGCACTCAAAATTGATCCACCGGCTAAAGCGCCGACAATCGTAGCAATTAACCCCATCCCCACTTGAATTGCCCCAATGTCGGTTTTGGTAAAACCAGTTTGCAGCAAAAAAGGCGTGGTCATATTGCTCAACAAAGCATCACCTAGCTTGTACAGGGTAATGAATGCAAGCATTAGAATACCTTGGATGATGCTCTGACGCTGAAAAAATTCCTTAAAAGGCAAGATTACAGCATCCCTTAGAGAAGCTGGAGGGCTAATTTCCTTGGGTTCTGGTGCAAACAACGTGGCAAGAATACCAACTACCATCGTCCCTGCCATAAACAAGTAAACCGATGACCAAGGCAGTTTTTCAGCAATTATCAAGCCTAAAGCACCTGCGGCTAATAGGGCTATTCGATAACCTAAGATAAAAACAGCTGCACCAGCACCCATTTCTAGTTTTTCTAAAACGTCGGTGCGGTAGGCATCAGCAGCGATATCTTGAGTTGCACTGATAAAAGCAATGACTATGGCGTTGATGGCTAATAGCTGTAATGCTTGTTTGGGTTGTTGAAAAGCCATGACTGCGATCGCTACGATCAAAGCAATCTGCGTCAAAATTAACCAACCCCGTCGTCGCCCCAAAATTGGCAGGGTGAACCTGTCTACAAAGGGTGCCCACAAAAACTTCAAGGAATAAGGCAAACTAGCAAGGCTAAACCAACCAATAGCGGCTAAATCTACCTTCTCTTCGGTCATCCAAGCCTTTAAGGTATTACCAATTAACAATAATGGTAAACCCGATGAAAAACCTAAAAATAATAAAGCCGCCATCTTGCGGCTACCGAAAACTCCCAGTAGCGATTTAATTTTCCTCATAGTTTCAACTTTTTGCCTCTTTTGAGGAAATATCAATAAAATACAACGAGGAAATCGAAAAGTATATCATCTAAGTACTACCTATAAGGGTTTGGATTATAGGAGTGGCAGCAGTTCCGATTAATTTCTATAAGAGATTGAAACTTACCATAGCTGCTATGTGATTTTCCGTAAACATGAGAAACTACCAAGATTTACTTGGGTTAAATCCAAATTCAGGATAACCTTATAGTGTCAGCGTTTTATTAACTTTCTTGAATTGGATAAACCTGATGTCCCCTGATTTCTACTTTGTGGGCAGCGAGGCATTTTTCCCAACCTTCACGAGTGCCAATGTCGCT
Organism: Chroococcales cyanobacterium; assembly: GCA_038259325.1. Classification (GTDB taxonomy): domain Bacteria; phylum Cyanobacteriota; class Cyanobacteriia; order Cyanobacteriales; family Nostocaceae; genus Nostoc. Next base: position 61,163 of record JBBSOX010000002.1, read on the forward strand.
TTTGTCCTTGAGCAATCCTAATTCCTCTTCTTGTTGAGTGAGTTTAGCAAATTCTTCGTAGCGTGGGTAGTTGCTGGTAACAAATGTTTCCTTACGGTGCAAAATCGGCGGATTTGCCCTAGTTTCGTAGTCTCGGTGAGTAATGAAGAGGGTTTTTAAATCAATACCTATACTGGCTTTTAAAGCCGGGTGGGGATCAGTGTCGAATTCGGGGTAAAACAGATAGGATATTTGCGGCTTATCAGTGTGATATTTGATCAATGTGGCTCCATCTACACGCCCAATGGTGCGGCTAGCGCAGCCTTCACAAATTCGCAGCAACGGATCAAGTGCTGCTAATGCCGAAACATGGACGTAAAGCGCACCGCGTGTATGTTTACCAATTTTGCTTTTTTCGCAAGCAGTTTTAATTACCCCAGGTTTACCTAAGCTGAAAAGCTTTTGGTCGGCGACTTGACAAGCTTCTTCATAGCTACTAAAAAAGGCTTTGATATCGTGACGCATTTCTGGGGCTAACTTTTGCCATGCAGGGCGTTGATCAAAGTGAGTCAGGGCAAGATAAACTTGGATATCTAGAGAACGACGATAAGCGATCGCATCCCATTCAGCCTCATCAGTTGCTTGCAAAACTACACCGAAGGCACGGCGAAAGTTACCAAATTCGCTGAGTAATTCCTCTTCATTTTCCAATTCGCCTTTCACAGGTAGTCTACCGCGCTTGGTAAAAAACGCCATTAATGGTTGCAGCTGTTCTTGATAATCCTCAAACCGCTTAACGGGGATGCGGACTCGCGGTGTAGAAGTGGTAGAAAAGAAGCGGATAGCTTTGTAACTTTCTTTTTCCGCCTCATCTCGAAAAACAAAGTATACGCCTAGTGCGATCGGTACTGCATCGACATTTAATACTTCATCAATATAAGTTTTGAGTTCTTGTTGTTCGTAATATTTCTGAAAAGTGTTGCGGCGAGTCACAATGCCATCATTGTAAGCAAGTTGGGTTTTGCTAGGAGCGTTAATCAGGATTTGAGCCGCGACAATTAAAACTTTCCCGGTGAGTTCCCAGGCTTGGATTAGGCTTTGACGGCGTTCTTCTGAGTCTTCAATGACGTTGAGGACGTAACCCAAGTTGACCACATCGGCGGGGGTGCGTGGTACATCAGGATAGTAGTAAGGGTCCCAACCTGCACTGCTGTAGCCTAAGTTTTTTACTCGCTGCACATCACCACCGTAGCCGCAGCCGTAGTCAAAAAAAGTGGTGTCTTGATTGAGGATTGACCCTTCTATAGCCAATCGTACAGGGCGAGATATATCAATGCGAGCGATCGCAGCTCTATGACGCTCAATTTCTAGCGCTTCAGGCATAATATTAGTTGTCAGTTAACAGTGAACAGTTAACAATCAACTAATATCCTTTCAATTTTTAACCGCCAGTTCAATTAAATCTTCAATTTTCTTGATATTTGGATCGCCTGCTAAGTAGCCAATACCGCGATGCAAATGTAAGCGGAATTGGGTGGCGAGAGTTTCTTTATCGGTGGGATAACCGTCATTGTGACAGCGTTGCTTGAGGGCGAGGAGGAGAATATCAGACATTTCGCCACCAAAAACGCGCCAACTCATTTCGACATTACTATCTTGGGGGATTGGGACGGGGGAGGGTGTGGTTGCTTCTGCGAGGGAACGACAAAACGCCCAACGGCATAAGATATTCCATTGGTCGATTTTGGTGCTGCGCTTAAGTTTGGTAAGTTGGTCTTTGGCTGTTTGGGAGAGTTTTATTCTTTCGATTGGGGATTCCATTATCTTCCTAAAAATTGAGGTAGTTTTCGTTCATAAACTTATAAACCCCCCTTGTTAGTTGCGATCGCTTGGTGAGTAAGAGAAAAATCAAGTTAGAAGCGCTGAAAATCATACCTCTTATTTTGATTTTTGAAATTATCTACGTGGGCGGGGAGTGGGGAGTGGGGAGTGGGGAGTAGGGAATAAGGAATTAGGCTTTTCGATCTGTACCGAGCTTTTTCATAAATCAAATACTAGTCCTATATTATTGGGTCATACATACGCAGAATTCTGAATTCTGTTAGCGGATAGCTAAGGTTTAGCCCATTCTGGCTCCTGACCCTTCTCTACGAGAGGCTGCGCCCTAAGCGTAGCTATGCCGCAGGCTTTACGGCAAGCTCAGGGCATCGCTCCTGAATTCTTTTTACGATTGAGTTTTTGCAGGTTTTGAGAGTTGTTGTTGGTAAAAGCGGACTACTTTTTGCACATAGTCAGCAGTGAAACCTTTGTTGCAGCCTGTATAGCTACCAGTCATCCACCAACAAGCTGCACCGCGCACAGATACAATTTCATTATTGTTGGTGGCGCTCAACTGATTGGTTAACTCACGGCGGGTAATGCAAGAGACAACTTGGCGGGCGATCGCAGGGCTGTTTTCAAACTGCGTCGGTGTCAGTTCTCGTTTAAGACAAGTTCTTGTCCAGCCTTTGAGGGTTTCTGGTTTAACTTGCCATTCACTGTAAAATCCATCGTTGGGATTCTTTGTCTGCGGTGCAGCCTGTCGCAATGCCTCTACCATCGCCGCAACTTGGGTATCAGAAACCGGCTGCTGTGCTTGAGCTAATAATGGCAATCCGAAGCTGACAATAACTCCGTTGAGTAATAATCCTATGGTTTTTTTTATCATAAGTCCTATGTGTTTACGGTATGAATTAGCAAAGCATGATGCCAAGATTAACAACCCACTAAATCTTCTACAGCACTGGCACTACTCGGTAATGCGGCTGTTAAAACTTCGCTACCTTCTGCGGTAACTAAAACATCATCTTCGATGCGGATTCCGCGCACATCGGCAAATTCAGATAAACGCTGCCAGTTCACCACATTTTGATATTTTGAGCGAACATTCACATCATTTAAAATTGCTGGTACTTGATAAAAACCAGGTTCAATTGTGACTAACATTCCTGGACGTAAGGGACGATTTAAACGGAGGTAGCCTAAGCCAAAGCGATCGCTCCTAGAACGTCCCTCTTCATACCCTGCTAAATCACCCAAATCTTCCATATCATGGACATCTAAACCCAGTAGATGACCAATACCATGAGGGAAAAACAGTGCATGGGCATCCATCTCTACTAAATCTTGGGGATTTCCTTGTAAGATACCCAACTCCACTAAACCTTCAGCTATCACCGTGGCAGCTAGTAGATGAATATCCCCATACTCTACACCAGGGCGTATTTTGGCAATGCAAGCATCATGGGCTGCCAGCACAACATTATATATATCTCTTTGGGTGGATGAAAACTTACCGGAAACTGGCCATGTGCGAGTTACATCACCAGCCCAACCCATCTCAGTTTCAGCACCAACATCGGCAAGTAATAAATCACCTGATTCTAGGGAATGGTGATACTGTTCGTTATGCAAAACTTCACCGTGAACGGTGACAATACTAGTGTAGGAAGTTGTCATATTGTGGGCAATAATTACTCCTTCCATCGCTGCACGAACTTCTGCTTCTAGCTTGGCTTTAGGTGTTGCTGCCATACCAGCTTTGTGCGCTTTAACAGTGAGTGCCGCAGCTTTTCGCAACTCGGTTAATGCAGCTTCATCATGAGTGAGGCGCAGAGAAACGATCGCTTTAGCTAACTCCAAGTCAATTCCTTGGGGAGGACTTTGTGGTAAAACCCATCTATTTAATAGCTGCGATTGTTGCGTCCAAGTAGCTGCATCTTGTACGGCAAGTGTGGCGGCATCTTCTAGCCAAGACTCTAATTCTGCCATTGGCCTTGCCACATCCGCCCCAATATTCTGGGCTATTTCCTCGCGCGTTGGCATTGCTCCATGCCAAAGGGCGCTGCTGGGTGATGGATCATCCATGAATAGTTCTAGCTTGCCCGCTTCTAGACGAATTGCAGCCTTTGATAATGGCAGTCCGGCAAAATAGAGGAAATGACTGCTAGCGCGAAACGGAAAAGCATTTGCTGCAAAGTTGCGCGGACTGTTGCTACCTGACCACAGAATTGCTGGGAAATCAATGAGGTTGGCTAGTTGTTGCCGTCGGAGGCGTAAAGTATCGATGAGGGAAGTAGAAGTTTGTTGAATCAGCATAAATGGAAACTCAAAGAAAAAGATAAAGGTGATAGTTTTGCCTTTATTTAGTCGTTATCGTCATCGTCATCATCATCCTGGCGATCATTATTCCTGCGATCGCCATCATTGTCGTCATCATCCTCATCGTTATGGTTAGGTTGCACGACTGGTCTTTGTTGCTCAGTTGGAGCAAGTGGCTGCGGTGCATTAAAACCACAACTAACTAATCCTCCAGAAATTAGCGCTAAGTTGACAGCAACAAAGATGCTTCTGAAGATTTTTATCGTCATGTTTCCGTTTTGCTTCGACATAGACCCCAGTTTTTAGAGATTGTATTTTTAATTTATCAGGTACTGTATGTATAGGAATCCGGTTTGATTACTGAAATTATTTGCGTAGGCTGGGAGTGGGGAGTAGGGAGTGGGGAGTAGGAAAAAAGACTTTTTGAGTGTACGGAGTTTTTTCAAAAATCAAATATGAGTCCTATAGCAGTTCTCGTTTGGATGTAATATGCACTTTGCTAGCGCGGCTGTCATTGGATTTAGTCCACTTAAGTGGACTTGAGCTATGAGGCTCGGAATTCATTCCGAGGCGGGATAGAAACGCAGTGCGAGATTTATTAATACTGATAACTGTTAAATGCCCCAACTTATCGGGGGTTGGGGGATCTAAAACTACAAATGGGTGAACTTCAAGAATAATAGTAACTAGTGGCATAAATATCTCATGCACTCCTGATCACTAAAATTCTGTCTAATTTTCCAGGTGACTCTAATGGGACAAATCATTACTCAAGTTGATGCTTTTACCAATACACCTTTTGCAGGTAATCCTGCTGCTGTCTGTGTTTTGCTTACTCCCCAAGAGGATAGCTGGATGCAGAATGTGGCACAGGAGATGAATTTATCTGAGACAGCTTTTCTAGTTAAACAGGATGATGGCTTCAATCTGCGTTGGTTTACGCCCACAGTAGAAGTACCGCTTTGTGGTCATGCAAGTTTAGCTAGTGCCCATGTACTTTGGTCAGAGGGGCATTTGTTACAGAATGAAGTTGCGCGTTTCTACACCAAAAGCGGAGTGCTGATTGCTAAGTTGCAAGGTGATTGGATTGAGTTAGATTTTCCTGTGAATCAATCACAAGCAACAGTCGCCCCGCAAGAACTCAAGGCTGCTTTGGGCGTCCCATACAAATCTGTTTTCTTGAATTCCTTGGGCTATTTAGTGGAATTAGCATCTGAAGATTTGGTACGACAAATACAGCCAAATTTTCAAATTTTGAAAACCTTGCCTTTTTCTGAGATTATTGTCACCAGCCTCACCCACCCTGATTCTGAATATGATTTCGTCTCTCGCTTCTTTGCACCGGGTTTAGGGATTGATGAAGACCCTGTAACTGGTGCGGCTCATTGCTGTCTCGCTCCCTTCTGGCGCGATCGCTTGCACAAAAATGAGTTATTGGCTTATCAAGCATCAAGTCGTGGTGGGGTGGTGAAGGTGTATTATGACGGAGGCGATCGCGTCTTTCTTTCTGGACAAGCGGTAACTATTATGCGAGGTGAGTTAATTACCGCATAAACCTAATGTTATAAATCAATGGTATCAGTTAAAACAATCGCATTGTTAGTCGATACAATCGCATTGTTAGCCGATACAATCGCATTGTTAGTCGATACAATCGCATTGTTAGCCGATACAATCGCATTGTTAGTCGATACAATCGCATTGTTAGCCGATACAATCGCATTGTCAGTCGATACAATCGCATTGTTAGTCAATACAATCGCATTGTCAGCCGAAACAATCGTATTGCAATAATTTGGGTTAAAATAGCACAGCAATAAAATAAACTGCAAGAGCGTACTTTTGTAGAGAAGCGACTCTCACAATATCTAAACAAGCCTATATTTGAATTTCAAAAATGTCTGCTAAACACAAAGATAGTAGAAGTCCTATCCAATCTCGTGATTGGCCAATTGAGCAATTACCTGGACTGAGCCACGAGGAACAATCTCAACTGCAAAATTGTGGGATTACTAGTACAGAAGCGCTAGTCAAACAAGGGAAAACTTTAGAGAAAAGACTAGCATTAGCAAATAAACTACAGATTCATCTTCAGTATGTAAATAAATGGATGGCTTTGGCTGACTTGGCGCGTATTCCCAGTGTAGGCATACAATATTGTGGTTTATTGCTCCATGCAGGTGTTGGTTCAGTAGCACAGTTAGCTCAAACTCCCACTCACAGATTGCACCAACAAATCATGCGTTTGCAAGTAGCAACAATGCAGCGCCGAGATTTGTGTCCAGCGATTGAATTAGTACAACAGTGGAGCCAGCAAGCGAAAATAGTGGGGAGTGGGAACTAGGGAGTGGGGAGTAGGGGACAAGGGGACAAGGGGACAAGGGGACAAGGGGACAAGAGGTAAGAGAGAACTTAAAACAAGTCTTTCCCTTTGTCCCCAATGCCCAATGCCCAATGCCCAATGCCCTAATCTTTAACTAAAACCCCATTAAGGAAGATATCAGCGAGTCCTTCTGCCATTTCCTGCATTTGTTGGGGGGAGGCGTCAGGTTCCATGATGGTATTGTTAGAAAAACCTGCGATCGCAAACATTCCTAAAAAAACTTTGGCAACTAGCTTGGCATCAGTTTGACGATAAATGCCTTTATCCATAGCTGTTTGAAAGAATGCTTCGCCGACATCGGTCATTTTGGTAATGACTTCTAATTGAATGCGATCGCGCAAGTCGGGGTGAAACTGCACTTCCATAAAACAAACACGCATCAAATCGGCATTTTTTTGGAAGTTCCACATCCGGCGACGCATCACCTGAGCTACGGCCTTATAGCTGCCCATTTCACTTAATTCTGTCAGCAAATCTGTAAGAATCTCCACCCATCCATTCGTGGCTACTTCCACCAAAATTGCTTTTTTATTGGCAAAATGACGAAATAGAGTTCCTTCAGCGACACCTGCCGCCTGTGCTAAATCACGGGTGGTAGTGCCGTCAAATCCCTGAGAGGCGAACAACCGTTGTGCTGCCTGCAAAATCCGGGTGCGCGTCTGAGCCTCTGAGGGTGGGGAAGAATTAAAAACTCGCATAACAGTTATGGTGAAATTTGCGGAACAGGATTTGTAGCATTATTGTCTAACGTCAAGTAAAAAAGCCTAACAAGCTTAATACAAGATTAACGTCTTTTTGCTAAGTACCTAGTTTTTTCGCTAGTGTAACTTTATCTTAATTTTTGCTTATGAACTATATAAGTCGGTCAATTTTGGATTTTAGATTGGGGATTTTGCATTGGTCAGACAAAGTATCTGTCATATTGCGGCGGTTTTTTGTCGCTTTGTTAGCTTTGATCATCCTTTGGTGGGGATTGCTGCCAGAAGTTGCTCTGGCTCAAACTCAGACGGCATCTCCTCTCCAAAGAGTCCTGCAACCGAAAAAAACTCAAACTCCACCAGTTCAAAGTTCGATTCAACCTTATCTGGATCGAGTTATCAAGGAGTTAACGGAGTTTCGCCTCGACAATGGTCTAAAATTTATTGTCTTAGAACGACATCAAGCGCCGGTGGTTTCTTTTCTTACTTATGCGGATGTCGGTGGAGTAGATGAGCCAGATGGCAAAACTGGTGTAGCTCACTTTCTGGAACATTTGGCGTTTAAAGGCACGACGCGTATTGGTACAGAAGACTACAAAAAAGAAAAACCTCTATTAGACACCTTAGAACGGTTAGATGCCCAAATTCAAGCAGCAAAAGCCGATGGCAAAAAAGATGAGGTTGCTCGGTTAGAAGCTGAATTTAAGCGAGTGGAATCGCAAGCAGCCAAGCTAGTCAAACAAAACGAATTGGGGCAAATTGTCGAACAAGCGGGAGGCGTGGGTTTAAATGCCAATACTTCAACTGAAGCTACCCGTTATTTGTACAGCTTTCCTGCCAATAAGCTAGAACTTTGGATGTCGCTGGAGTCGGAACGGTTTCTCGATCCTGTCATTCGTCGTGAGTTTTATAAAGAAAGAGATGTAATTTTAGAAGAACGACGGATGCGGGTAGATAATTCACCCATTGGAATGATGGTGGAGAAATTTATTGATACTGCTTACAAAGCCCATCCCTACAGGCGTCCGGTGATTGGTTATGACCGAGATATCCGCAATCTGACACCAGAAGATGTCCAAAAGTTTTTTGATACTCACTATGTACCAAGTAATTTGACCATTGCCATTGTTGGAGATGTTAACCCGGCTGAGGTGAAAGAACTGGCGCAAACTTATTTTGGCCGCTATGAAGCAAAAACCAAAGCTGTTGAACAAATCCCGGTGGAACCGCCACAGCAACAAACACGGGAAGTTACTTTACAGCTACCTTCTCAACCCTGGTATTTAGAAGGTTATCATCGTCCGGCAATTACTCATCCAGATAATGCAGTCTATGAAATCATTGGCAGTTTATTAAGTAATGGGCGCACGTCGCGGTTGTATAAGTCTTTAGTAGAGAAGCAGCGTTTGGCGCTAAATGCCCAAGGTTTCAGCGGTTTTCCTGGAGATAAGTACCCAAACCTGATGTTATTCTATGCTCTCACGGCTCCCGGTCATACAGTTGATGAATTGGCGGTGGCTTTGCGCCAAGAAATTGACAAATTAAAAACTGAACCTGTAGCTGCGGTTGATTTAGAACGGGTGAAAACCCAAGCACGGGCAAGTTTGTTACGTACCCTCGATTCAAATATGGGGATGGCTGAACAATTGTTGGAATATGAAGTGAAAACTGGCTCTTGGCGGAATTTGTTTAAGCAGTTGGATGATATTTCGGCGGTGACGACGGCTGATATTGTGCGGGTGGCAAAAGAGACGTTTACACCGAAAAATCGCACGATTGGTAAGTTGTTGTCGAAAGAAGCTTAAGAGAAACGTAGACGCAAAGGGTGCAAAGGTAGAGAGATATGCAGAGGTACAAGGTGAAGGGGAAACAATTCAAAATTCAAAAGAGTCAGAGGCTGATTTATGCTTTGGTTGCTGTTTTTGCATGTTTACTTTTAACTTGTAATTTTTCTCTGGCGGCGACGGCACAAGCAAAGCATTATACAGAGTTACAGTTGCCACCGCTACCTGAGATCAAGTTACCCAAGTATGAGCGGTTTGTTCTTCAAAACGGCTTGGTTGTCTATTTAATGGAGGATCACGAGTTACCGTTGGTGAATGGGACAGCGTTTGTACGGACAGGAAATCGCTTGGAACCACTGGAAAAAGTCGGCTTGGCTGGTTTTACAGGCGCGGTAATGCGAACTGGGGGAACTAAGAAGCATTCGGCTGATGAACTCAACGAGATGTTGGAACAACGCGCGGCATCCGTGGAAGTTAGTATTGCTGAAGCTTCTGGTAGTGCTAGCTTTGACGCACTCAGTGAAGATTTAGAAACGGTGTTTGGGCTGTTTGCTGAGGTAGTGCGATCGCCAGCATTCCCTCAAGAAAAGCTAGACTTGGCGAAAACTCAGGCTAAGGGTGGCATTGCTCGTCGCAATGACGATCCAGATGGCATTGCTAGCCGAGAATTTAAGAAATTGATCTATGGGAAAGATAGTCCATATGCTCGCACGATAGAGTATGCAACGGTAGCTCAGGTTGAGCGTGAAGATTTGCTCAAGTTTTATCAGCAATATTTCCACCCCAATAATATGATTTTGGGGATTGTGGGAGATTTTGACTCCAAGAAAATGCGATCGCTCATTCAAGCTAAGTTTGGCGACTGGAACCGCAACCCAGGTATTGCTAAACCCACATTACCAAAGGTTTTGCCAGCTAATACAGGCGGAGTCTTTTTTGTCAATCAGCCACAACTAACGCAAAGTAGCGTGCTTATCGGGCATTTAGGCGGACGCTTTGACAGCCCTGATTATGCAGCGCTGGATGTATTGAATGGGGTGTTAAATGGATTTGGTGGACGCTTATTTAATGAAGTGCGATCGCGTCAAGGTTTAGCTTACTCTGTCTATGGCCAGTGGAGTCCCCGTTTCGACTATCCTGGCATGTTTATTGCTGGTGGACAAACGCGATCGGATGCTACCGTCCAGTTTGTCAAAGCCTTACAAGATGAAATCAAGCGCATCCAAACTCAAAGAGTTACAGCAAAAGAACTGGCTTTTGCCAAAGAGTCTACACTCAACTCCTTTGTATTTAACTTTCAAGACCCCAGCCAAACCCTATCACGATTGATGCGATACGAATATTACGGCTATCCTGCTGATTTTCTCTTTCGCTATCAAAAAGCCGTCGCCGCCACCACCGCCGCTGATGTGCAACGGGTAGCACGAGAATACCTTAAGCCAGAAAAGATAGTGACTCTAGTCGTAGGGAATCAAACCGCCATTCAACCGCCATTGACGCAGCTAGCAGCAAAGGTGACACCAATAGATGTAACGATTCCTGGTTCGCGGCCACAGGCGAAGAATTAATCACAAATTGCGATCAAAGTAATCAGCGTTTAGTTATGAGTACTTGACTAACTACTCAAATCAAAAAATTTCCTTCATTATCGGGAAATGACTGAGAACAAATTGTAGTAACCAGTAGAAACTAAATCAGGAACTAAAACCTCTGGAAACTCCAGGGGTTTTTCTTTAAACTATGGTTTTCTAGAAGCGATCGCCCCATACACTTCAATAAAGGGGTTTATTAAGCAGGCGATATCTGACGACAAACTGCTGTGTATCCAAGCATCGGAAAATTGCAGGAAACAATTGTTGCATTAACTGGAGTAAGCTAAATTTAGGTTTGACCTACTGGGAGTGAAGATGATGTTGTTGGAATTAAAGCGCATCCATGTTCCACCAGGACAAAGGGTGTTACTGCGAGATGTAACCTGGCCAGAATTGGAAGCAATTTTAGAGGATTTAGGAGAGCATCGTGCTGCACGAATTGCTTATGACAGGGGAATACTGGAGATTATGGCACCACTGCCAGAAAATGAATATGACAAAGAAATTATTAGTGATTTAATCAAAACGCTTTTGGAAGAATTAGATATTGAGTTTAGATGTCTCGGTTCTACCACTTTCAAAAATCAAGCAATGGCTCAAGGTATAGAACCTGACCAGTGTTTTTATATAAAAAATGAAGCCAAGATTCGCGGCAAGAAGCGACTAGATTTAACAGTAGATCCACCTCCAGATTTAGCTCTAGAAATTGATATTACTTCTCGCACTCATCCTAATATCTATGAAGCTTTAAAAGTACCTGAGCTTTGGCGTTTTGATAAAGGAAAGCTCCAAATTAATGTTCTGCAAGACGGGCATTATGTAGAGTCTCAGCAAAGCCTAAATTTTCCTGTATTCCCATTAATTGAAACGATTCCCAAATATCTTGAGCAAAGTACAACAGCAGGTAGAAATGCAACGCTCAAGGCTTTTCGTCTTTGGGTAAAAAAGCAGATACAACAGCAATGATTGAATAATTCGTAATTAATTTTGGGTACAGAGCCAATACGGTTCAGTTAAGGGAAGAGACGCGATAAATCGCCGTCTTTACAATAATCAGTCCTTTGTAGAGAGGGCGATTTATCGCGTCTTTGTGATATATAATTTTCATCAAAAAACCTTATCCCGAAGCGTATTAAAAAGCCTACTACTCAAGATGTAATTAGCATTAGGGGCGCACAGCTACCTGTACGCCCCGAATCTATTTCACTTAGTAATGATTTAGGTTAATGCCAGCTTCTTTTGCCATTGCTTCTAACCCATTAATTTGTAGGGTTTTGATTGCTTTGGTAGACAGCTTTAACTTCACCCAGCGATTTCCAGCTTCCCACCAAACACGCTTGCTTTGCAGATTAGCGTGCTGAAGGCGTTTAGTACGGCGGTGGGAGTGGGAAACAGCAAAAGCGTTATTTGCCTTCTTACCAGTTAGTTCACAGCGACGGGACATAGCAAGTATCTCCAGATTGTTATTTTAATACAGCCTTTCCATTTTAGGTCTTAGGCAACAGAAGTAGGGAATGGGGAATGGGGAATGGGGAGTAGGGAGCAGGGGAAGCAGGGGGACAAGGGGACAAGAGGTGAGAACTTGAAACAAGTCTTTCCCGTTGTCCCCAAGTCCTCTTCCCCATGCCCCATGCCCAATGCCCAATGCCCATCAGCACTATTTACTAGCTTGTTCCGTGAGCTTGGTGAGTACCTCATTCGATCGCTCGACGAAGGATTTCATTCCCTCAGCGTCAAATCCTTTCTGAGACATCAACGCTAAATCGTAGACGTGTTGGCAAATCAAGTTCACTAACTGATCTGTATGCGATTGACCGTCACCTTGAATAATACTACCTTGGTTAAGATTTGCCAGATTTTGAATCAGCGGGTGAGCAGTATTCACCAGCAAAATGTGATCTTCAGGAAACTCGGCTGTCTGCTGCTGCATCATGGCGTTCATTTCCCGCATACGGCGGAGAATCTCTGGTAAAAGCACGATCGCAGGTGGTGTACCATGAGGATCGTCTGATTTTAAAGCTTCGGTGCGGATATTGAGTTTGGGTTTGTTGAGAGATTTCTCAAATAACTCTTTGATGCTCTCACTCCGAGTTTTATTCGTCTTGGGATCGACAATTTCCTTATCTTTATCTTGTTCCAGCAGAGTATTATCTAAATCTGAGTCTACCCGCGTAAACTTGACATCCTGATATTCCCGCTCTAGGAAGTTGATGAAGTGGGTGTCAATGAAAGAGTCCATAAACAGGACTTCCAAACCTTGATTTTTGTGTAGTTCTATGTATGTAGATTGGGTTGCTTCATCGGTGCTGTAGAAAACCCGGTTTTCGTTGCGTTCTTTGTTGCGTTCTAGATACTCTTTCAGCGTAGTGTAAGGAGCGCTGGGTGTTGAGTTCTCAGAACTGGGTGAGGGAGTGACATCTTGCCAAGCATCACCGTCTGAAGACTGGACTTCAACGACTGGAGTTTCAGCAGCAACTTTTTCTGTCAGCTTGGCGGTGGTGCGGAAGACGATGATATCTTCGATTTGCTTTTTGAATTTCTCGTCGTTGAGAACGCCGAATTTTACAAAAGTACCAAGATCCTTCCAAGCGCTAATGTATTGTTCGCGGTTGTCGCGGAAAAGTTCTTTGAGGCGATCGCCTACTTTTTTAGCAATGTAATCACCGATTCGCTTCACGGTGCGATCGCCTTGCAAAGCACTCCGCGATACGTTCAGGGGAATATCGGTGCTATCAATCACACCCCGCATCGGCATCAAAAATTGCGGGATAATTTCTTCGCAGTTGTCGCTAACAAAAACTTGATTGCAAAATAGCTTGATCTGCCCTTTGGTAACATCTACATCCGGCCTCATTTTCGGGAAGTACAGAATTCCGTTGATGATAAAGGGATAATCTGTATTTAGATGTACCCACAACAAGGGTTCTTCCTGAAAAGGATACAGGTAGCGGTAAAACTCTAAATAATCTTCTTGACTCAGATTACTCGGAGACTCTCGCCACGGTGCTTTTTGCTTATTGACTACCTCACCGTCCAGTTTTATCGGTACTGGTAAGAAATCACAATAAGTCTTGACAAGATTCTTAATCCGTGATGATTCTAGAAATTCCTCTTCTTCCCCTTCCAAGCTAAGAGTAATAGTAGTGCCGCGAGTTGTCCGGGGCGACTCTTCTAGGGTGAAAGCTGGCGAACCATCACAAGTCCAGTGAACCGCCTGCGCCCCATCTTGATATGAAAGGGTATCAATCTCTACCTTTTGCGCCACCATGAAGGAAGAGTAAAAACCAAGACCGAAGTGACCGATTATGGGTTGATCTGATTTGCCTTCATACTTATGAATAAATTCTTCAGCACTAGAGAAGGCAACCTGATTGATATATTTTTTAACTTCATCTGCGGTCATCCCGATACCGTTATCGGAGATGGATAGAGTTTTCTTATCTTTGTCAATGGCAATTTCAATTTCCGGTTCGCCGATATCTCCAGCGTAATCTCCGGCGCGGGATACCATTTTCAGCTTTTGGATGGCGTCTACAGCGTTGGATACCAGTTCCCGCAAGAATATTTGATGGTCTGAGTAGAGCGACTTCTTGATGATTGGGAAAATATTATCAGTATGAATACTGATAGTGCCTTGTTCTAGCATAATTGGTAATTTTCGGTGTTCGTATCTGAAATGATGATAGTGGCTAATACAGCCTAACCCTCTGTTTTCCAGGATAAACCCGGAGAACACAGAAGGGCATGATACCAATTAGGATTTTAAAAGCATAGCTTAGGCGATCGCACCTTTTTTGAGCGTTGTTTGCCCCCATTTTCTGATTCGGATTTCCCTACTCCCTATTTTCAACCCAGGTCTAGTTTAGACTGGTGTCTGAGTATTGCTATGAATAGCTATGGCCATTTTCAATCCGGTGAGGTACAAGTATGCAAATAGACCTAACCCCCTAACCCCCTTCCTGAAGCGGGAAGGGAGAAAAATTCAAAGCCTCTCTCCTAAGAGGAGAGAGGTCAAAATTGTACCTCACGCTTGTCCAAAACCGCTATATTAACTAAATTAATAACTCTTAACTCAGACCAAACATTCATTCAGTTTTAAGTAAATTTGACTAATATCTAACTTTCTACCAATAAAAACTGCTTGATTTTTAGGTGGAGTCTGCCATTCATCAGCATGTAAGCTGTAGCGAGGGCCACTCAGTTGAAAAATATGGCGTAAGTCACTATCGCTAAACCACAAAATACCCTTAGCCCGAAATACATCCTGTGGCATTTCTTCAGTGAGAAAATTTTCAAATTTATGAACATCAAACGGTCTATCAGTCTGGAAGGAAATCGAAACAAATCCATCATTTTCTAAATGATGTGAATGATGTTCGTGATGATGATGGTCATGCTCATGATGATGGTGTTCATGGTAGTGAGTATCTTCCGCATTTTTGGTAGTATAATCATCTATTGGAGTTAAACCTACATCTAAAATTAATGGTAATGCCACCTTCCCATATTTGGTATGCAAAATTTTCGCACCATTTTTTATATCATGGATGAAATTTTCTACTTCTTCTAGTTTTTCTGGGGTAACAAGGTCTGTTTTATTCAGAAGAATAACATCTCCATAAGTAATCTGTTTTAAAGCAGCTTCACTATGGAAGTGTTCTTGATTAAACGCCTCAGCATCTACCACTGTCAGAATCGAGTCGAGGTTTGTTAAATCCCTTAATTCTGTACCTAAAAAAGTTAATATAATTGGCAGTGGGTCAGCAACACCAGTCGTTTCAATAACTAGGTAATCAATGCGGTCTTCTCGTTCTAAAACTCGATAAACTGCATCAACTAAATTATCATTGATAGTACAACAAATACAGCCATTAGTTAGTTCGACCATATCTTGGTCTACAGAAATTAGCAATTGGCTGTCTATGTTAATATCACCAAACTCATTGACGAGTACAGCAATTTTTAAATCTTCTTTGTTTTTGAGAATTTGATTTAGCAGTGTAGTTTTACCACTACCTAAAAATCCTGTGATAATAGTAACAGGCATTCCTTGTTTAGGAATATCAAGGTTTGGATTTGAAGTTGGTGCAGTTAGTTGAGTCATAATCAATTCAAACTTCCCTAAGTTTCAAATTTTTAGTAGTCATTAAGTATCTAGGCATAAATAAATTTAAAGTTTGTAGTAAGGACTTTAGTCCTGATAATCCTTGCTCTGAGCGATAAATCACTCACTACAAACTAGGAGTTTATTTTATATTTAATTATGTCTACCTACTTAGTAATTGCTAATAGTTAGTTAGAAAAAATTCCACTAACCATTTTTAATCTTCTCATCTCAATCGGGTGGAGGTGGAACCCGCGCCAGAATACCTTTTTGTAAAACTTCGGCATCAATAATGAAAATCGTTATCATGCTAGCGTAAAAAACCTTGATGGTGCAACCTGCATGAATAAAAGATAGAAGTCTTTAAATTTAGGTACGTTATTCGACGGTTGCGATGGAATTCATTAACTCAAGAAGCGGCGTTGCTGATTAAGGAAAATTCTTGCAATTTCCATTTTTGCGTCTTTGGTTAGCCTGCTTGTACTCTGCTAAACGTGTGGGAAAGAGCTACACTTGGCTTGATAATCGCTGGGACGATTTTCTCACAAGCCATTCTCGCACCTGATAAATTTCGTGCTGTTGGCCCTACTTGTAAAGCGGCTAAACCACCCATGATAAATAATTCACAACCAGGCCAACGCAGACAAGTATCTAAAACTGGTAAGCCTTTAACAATCTTGATGGGGTAAGTCTCCAAAATATCTTTTAATAAGGGTTCTGTGGTGACATCGAATTTGGTTCCGGTGGAAAGCCAAATGTAATCACACTCATGCTGACTACCATCACTACATTCCACGTGCCAATTTTCACTTAACCACTCAGCTTTCACTACTTGACAGTTCTCGTCAATTCTGATGTTACCACTACGGGCTTGTCGTCGTAGTTGGGTAGCGATCGCAGGTGTCATAGAGCCACCATTTCTAGCTTGCTGAATCATCATTACCCGTTGTTCCCAATCAGATTGAGCAAAAAAATCTTTCAGATACTTTGGCCCCAACCAACCTGGTTCCGCATCGAACAACTTTTCTGCTAACTGCCGCCGAATCATCAAATGCACCTTTGCACCGCGTGAAATAGCACCTACTGCTAAATGTCCACTCGTCAAGCCACCACCCACAATCAATACTCTTTTACCCATCAACTGCAATTTTCGTAAATTAATAGTTTTTGAGTGGCAAAGTCTATCTTGTGGGTAGGCTGTCTGAATCTGGTTCACCCAATCAGGTATTTGAATTTGAGCGCTACTAGTTGCCAACACTACCCGCCGCGCCGTGACTTCTTGTCCGTCTTGCAAGCAGAGGCGGAAACGGGGACGCAAATGATGAGGTAAGGGTTGAATACTCTTGACTGCTAAAGGGATAACTTGTTCTTGCAACTGCCAAACTCGAATCACATCTTGGCAAAAATCTTCAAATAATTCTGCTCCTGGTAAATCATACGGGGGAAATAACTCATCAGGGCGAGATTGGGCAAATTTCCTTAAAGCAAAAGGGTTTGGGTCGGGATGGTGGACGGCAGGGGAGCGTAAATGAGGGATTTCCAAAGCTTTAAATTGGTGTTCCCATTGACTCATCCACCTGCCACTGGGGTCAAATACCAAGAATTTACCCCTGATTCTTTGCCGTTTTTGCAGCAGATGGGTAGTCAAGGTCAAAGCATGAGGCCCAGCACCAATAATCGCCAAGTCAATTGTTGCGGGAATAGTTGTCGTAAATTGCATTGCTGGAGAGACAATCGGACTTTTCTGATAATAGTTATCATTCTATCTGAGGAAGATCAGTCCAGCAAGGTGATTGTGAAAATAGGGCATTGGGCATTGGGCATTGGGTATTGGGTATTGGGCATTGGGCATGGGAAAGAGACAAGGAAGAAACTTGTTCAATAATTCTCCCTTGTTCTCCTTGTCCCCAGTCCCCATTCCCCATTCCCCATTCCCCATTCCCCAGTCCCCATTCCCCACTCCCCACTCCCCATTCCCCAATTACATCAACATTAGAGCTACTTCTTTGGCAAAATAAGTCAAAATCAAGTCAGCACCAGCCCGTTTCATACTGGTTAAGGATTCTAAAATTACTTGTTTTTCGTCAATCCAACCCATCTGGGCTGCGGCTTTAATCATCGCGTACTCGCCACTGACGTTGTAGGCTGCAACTGGTAAATTTGTGGCTTCTTTTACCTGACAGATGATGTCTAAATAAGCTAGGGCAGGCTTTACCATGATGATATCTGCACCTTCGGCAATATCCAGTTCAACTTCTTTTAAAGCTTCTCTGGCATTTGCTGCATCCATTTGATAAGTCTTTTTGTCGCCAAATTTGGGGGCAGAATCTAACGCATCCCGAAAGGGGCCATAGTAAGCGGAGGCATACTTGGCGGAGTATGCCAGAATCCCTACATTGATATACCCTTCTGTATCTAAAGCTTTGCGAATTGCGCCGACTCTACCATCCATCATGTCGGAGGGTGCAACGAAATCTGCCCCAGCAGCGGCTTGAGAGAGTGCCATTTTGATTAGCACTTCTACAGTCGGGTCATTTAGGATAGTCCCTTTTTCATCAACTAAACCATCGTGACCATGAGTTGTAAAAGGGTCAAGGGCAACATCGGTAATGACTACAATTTCTGGGATTGCCTGTTTAATGGCTTTGACGGTTTGCTGTACTAATCCCTCTGGGTTGTAACTTTGAGTGGCTGTGTCGTCTTTTTTATTTTCGGGGATAACGGGGAATAATGCGATGGCATTAATTCCTAACTCAAACACTTCTGCTATTTCTTTGAGCAATAAATCTAAAGAATATCGATAACATCCTGGCATGGAGGTTATTTCCACTTTTTGTGCTTTACCTTCGGTGACAAACATGGGATAGATGAGGTCATCCACAGTCAGAGTATTTTCCCGTACCATCCGCCGCAGGGTTGCAGTCCGACGTAAACGACGAGGGCGTTGAAACGGGTTCAACGGCTTGTCGGTAGTTGAAGAAGCAGGCAACATAGAATTCCTTAATTAAAATGATAATCATTATTGTAAAGCTTCATAGGTATGTCTGAGAAATAGCGAGCCTTATGAAGATATTAGAAACCCCCCTTTTTTAAGGGGGGGTTCTTCAGAGGCAAAATATCACTAACGCCAAGCGTATTGGGATAAGGGGCAGGATTCTACGCGCTAAAGTATTTTGCTAATGGGTGGTAAGTAATAATCGCAGTGGTAGACTGCTCTGGATAAAGTTGTTCGCTTTCATCCATATACAAGTTAATCCTGTCAGTCTGCAATAACTCCAGTTGCTTGTACTGGTCTTGGATATTTGGACAAGCTGGATACCCAAAACTATACCGCGAACCACGATAGCGTTGTGCCAATATATCCCGAATATTATCCGGTTCATCAGCAGTAAAACCTAACTCGCGGCGAATTCTGGCGTGTGTCCACTCAGCTACAGCCTCTGCAACCTGTACCGCCATACCGTGGAAATACAGGTAATCGGTGTATTGATTGGCAGCAAACAGCTTTTGGGCGAACTCTGTGGCAATTTCACCCACAGTCACCGCCTGCATCGGGAAGACATCAATAATTCCCGACTCCTTCGGTGCAAAGAAATCTGCTATGCACAACCGCCTTAACGACTTCTGTCTAGGAAACTCGAAAGTTGTAACCTGTTGTGATTGGTTCTCTGAATCATATATATGTAGAGAATTCCCCTCGGCTTGACAAGGGAAATAGCCGTAAATTACTTGGGGATGCAACAAATTTTCTTCAAGAATTCGCTGTTTCCAAGTTTCTAAAACTGGGTAAACTTTCTCAGCTAAGAAAGCCTGATATTCTTCCTTAGATTGCTCCTTTGGTTTGCGGAATTGCCACTGTCCAGCAATTAAAGCTTGTAAATCCAAGTGCCAGAATATTTCCTCAATGGGAATATCGCTAGGCTGCAACAATTTCGTTCCCCAGAAAGGCGGCGTTGGACGTTCAATATCTATCGCCACAGCTTCGGAACGTCTCGTATCTACTACTTTTGGTTCAGCAGATATTTCTTCAGTAGTTGTAACTTTTGGTTCTTTATGACCATTTGTCGAAACTTCAGCAGTTTCCACTTCATTCAAAAATCCTTGCAAATCTTCCCAGTTATTAGTTGCCTTTGCTGGCATTAATTTATCCATGAAGTGCAAGTCGGAAAAGGCATCTTTGCCATAAACAACTTTACCTTTGTAGGTGTTTTGGCAATCTTCATACACAAATTTGGGAGTCAGCGCCGCACCTCCTAAAATTACGGGGACACTAATTCCCTTTTCGTTGAATACCTCCAAATTCTCTTTCATGAAGGCGGTGGATTTTACCAGCAAACCACTCATGGCAATACAATCAGGTTTGTACTGTTCATAAGCATTGATGATATTTTCCACTGGCTGTTTAATTCCCAGGTTAATCACCTTGTAGCCATTGTTGGATAAGATAATATCCACCAAATTTTTACCAATGTCGTGGACATCGCCTTTAACTGTGGCAATGATAAAGGTTCCCTTGGCATTGTTACCTGATTCGGATTTTTCCATGAACGGTTCTAGAAATGCAACCGCCGCTTTCATGGTTTCCGCAGATTGCAAAACGAAGGGTAGCTGCATCTGTCCAGAACCAAATAATTCCCCGACAACTTTCATGCCATCTAGCAGGAAGGTGTTGATAATTTCTAAGGGGGGATGTTCTTCTAAGGCTTTTTTGAGATGTTCTTCTAAGCCAATGCGTTCGCCATCGATGATGTGGCGCGTGAGACGTTCTGGGATGGGGAGACTTTCATCTAAGGAGCGATCGCGCTTAGTTGTCACCCCAGCAAACACTGTGGTAAGCTCTCCCAAGGGATCGTATACGCAGACGTTACCCTCAAATTTCCGCTCATCATAAATCAACTGCCGACAAATTTCTTGATGGCGGGCGTCAATCTTCGATAGCGGTAAAATTTTGTTAGCGCTGACAATGGCTGCATCCATTCCCGCCGTCGTGGCTTCGTGCAAAAATACTGAGTTCAGCACCATCCGCGAGGCTGGAGTTAAACCAAAGGAAATATTGGAAACACCCAAAATCACATGACATCCAGGCAATCCTTCACGAATCCGCCGGATAGATTCAATGGTGGCTTTACCATTTTCTCGGTCTTCTTCAATCCCGGTGGAAATGGGTAATGCGAGGGTATCAAAGAATATTTCTGTGGGTGGTATACCATATTCTACAGCTTGACGGTATGCGCGTTGGGCGATCGCAAACTTTTTGTCTGCTGTCCGTGCCATCCCATCTTCATCGATAGTACCAATGATGACACCAGCACCGTACTTTTTCGCCAACTCCAGAACTTTCAAAAAGCGTGGTTCCCCATCTTCGTAGTTGGTGGAATTAAGCAAACACTTACCACCGGCAACCTTTAAACCCGCCTCCATTTTTTCCCATTCGGTGGAGTCAAGCATTAAGGGCAATGTCACATTATTAACAATGCGCGAAACTAATTCGTGCATATCCCGCACGCCGTCACGCCCCACATAATCGACGTTGACATCGAGGATATGTGCGCCTTCTTTGACTTGCGCCCTCGCCATTGAAACGAGTCCATCCCAATCTTCGGCATTTAGCAAATCGCGGCACTTCTTGGAACCACTGGCGTTGAGACGTTCACCGACAATCAAGAAGGAATTATCTTGGTCGTAAGGCTGAGTGGTGTAAATTGATGCTGCTGCTGGTTCTAAGCTTGGCTGTCTAACTTTGGGCTTCAGGTCTTTAGCAAGTTCTGCTAATTGTTGAATGTGTTCTGGACGCGTCCCACAGCAACCCCCAATCACTTGGACACCCAAATCTTCAACAAAATGCATCAATGACATCCGTAATTCCAACGCTGTCAGGCGGTAGTGCGCTTGACCGCCGACGTTCTCCGGTAAACCCGCGTTAGGAATACAAGAAACGATGAAAGGTGAATGTTCTGCCAGATACTTGATATGTGGCTTCATCAAGTCTGGGCCTGTGGCGCAGTTTAGACCAAGAATGTCTATTGGGTAAGGTGCCAGAATTGTCAGCACAGCGCTGATTTCTGAACCTACCAACATTGTGCCCATGCTTTCCATTGTCACAGAAACCATCAACGGTCTGCGATCGCCCTTCTTAGCAAACACTTCTTCAATAGCATTCAGCGCCGCCTTAATTTGCAGCACATCTTGGCAAGT
This sequence comes from Chroococcales cyanobacterium, assembly GCA_038259325.1. Lineage (GTDB taxonomy): Bacteria > Cyanobacteriota > Cyanobacteriia > Cyanobacteriales > Nostocaceae > Nostoc. Next base: position 83,038 of record JBBSOX010000002.1, read on the forward strand.
TTCCACCAGAAATAAATCGACACCACCATCCCACAGCGCCTCTGCTTGTTCAGCAAAAGTAGCTTTCATAGTGTCAAAGTCAATATGTCCCAAGGTAGGAAGTTTAGTTGTCGGGCCGATGGAACCCGCCACAAACCGGGGTTTTTCTGGCGTGGAAAATTCCGCGGCCACACGTTTCGCCAATTCTGCGGCTGTCTTGCTGAGGTAGTAGGCTTGGTCTGCCAAGTCATATTCTGCCAGCACCAGGGACGTACTGCCAAAGGTATCCGTTTCAATCACATCTGCACCAGCAGCGAGAAAGTCACGGTGAACCTTAGCGACAGCTTCCGGTTTCGTGTGGACTAAGTATTCGTTACAGCCTTCATACTGCGGGCCGCCGAAGTCTTCAGCAGTTAGGTTTTGGGTTTGTAAATTAGTTCCCATCGCCCCGTCGAAGACGAGGACTGGGCTATCTGGACTACGCAAGCGTTCAAGGAAAGGATGAGTCATATTTTCCTAGAAGAAATGAGGAAATCAAGTGAGTCTTGTGATACTCGACTTACTTTATTATTTTCCAAAATTGTGATATTTTTGGCACGTTTTAATAAAGTCTGTTTTGCTGAAACTCACCATTGGCTCATTTTGACCTGATTTATCAAGGTTGGCGACGGCATAATTATGCAAAAGCACCCTTGTATCATGTCGCTTGATTGCTTATTAAACTCGAAGAACCCCACCCCCTCCCCCGTTTGCGGCTACGGTGTACACATAAGTCTTGCCACAGCTATATCTTTAATTAATGAATCTCGATTAATGAATCTCGCACTGCGTTTCTATCCCGCCTCGGAATGAATTCCGAGTCTCATAGCTAAAGTCCACTCAAGTGGACTAAATTGATCATTTAGTCCAATACGCTTGGGTTAAGGGCTAATTGTACAAACAAAATTGTGGGTTTTGGAGACGCGATAAATCGCCATCTCTACAAGTGTTTTGGTCTTATCTGAACTGTATTATCATTTAGTCCACTTGAGTGGACTTCAGCTATCAGCCCTGAACTTCAGTTCTGGGCGGGATATCGGTGAGTGTGACAGTTGGCTATGCGAACACCACGCAGCAGAGTATAAACGCTAACTATTTTAGATTTGAGATCGCAATCTTGAATTGTAGAGACACAATTCAACAACTATTCCCTGAACCAGTACCAATGGTTTAGATAACATTGAAATAGCTCCCTAGACAGAGGAAGCATCTAAAACAATTACTTTAGTATTCCAATATATACTAGTAACGTATATTTAACTAGAATTAAGGTATCACAGCGATTATCGTTTGGATACGATCTTCGGTAGGGGCGTACAGAAATGCGCCTCTACCAAGGATAAGCCAGTTTAGGTATAAGTTAATATCTACCATTTTACGGCTATTAGAAAAATGAGGTTTAAAGACTGGGCGACTAGGGTGCTACTAATCTCGCTGATGTTCATGGCTTTAATTGTAGTGCTGCTAATTGGACGAGCGACAAAATTACAAAATAATCCGGCAACAGCCAGTACATCCAATCCACAGGTTACAGCTTTCAGTCAATATCCCCAGGCCCAATTGCAATCAGCGAAAGAGCCAGAGAAGAAATCTCAAGATGTTATCAAGTCCCCAGTCAAGACGAATCAGGCTGTAGCAAGGTATGTAACTACTCAAGCTTTTGCACAGTACAGACCTAATTATGAAGTTGTCGCAGTTAACCCAACTAACTATGGAGAACGGTACGCCCAAGATGCTAACGGCGTTCCTCTCAACAACCAACCAATTATCGTCCTCCATGAAACTGGTTATTCTGCTTCTAGCGCTATCAATTTCTTTCAAGTAGCCCATGATGATGAAAGTGTGCAAGCAAGTTACCACGCTTTAATCAAGTTAGACGGAACGGTGGTTTATCTAGTACCGCCAGATAAGCGGGCTTTTGGTGCAGCTAACTCAGTATTTGATAGTCCTGATGGAGTGGAAACTGTAAAGACTAATCCAAATTTGCCGCCGTCTGTGAATAATTTTGCCTATCACGTTTCTTTAGAAACACCGCCAGATGGTTATGACGCTAGCAGCCAACAAACCCATAGCGGCTACACGGAAGCTCAATATAATTCTCTTGCTTGGTTAATTGCTCAAAGTCAAGTCCCAGACGATCGCATCACTACCCACAAGCTAGTAGATCGTTCAAGTCAAAAAGTTGACCCGATCAATTTTGATGGTAATAAATTCCTGGACTTACTTAATACTTATCGTCAAATTAAACCAATTTATAGAGTGAGTAAATAATTTAACGTGAGTTTGACAAACCTCTCCCTGCCTTGAACTAAAGTTCAAGTCTGTCCCTCTCCGACTCGGAGAGGGACAGGTTTGGCGTAGTAAAACCTTCTTAGAGGTATATTCAACCAAGCTATTTGCTAAAGCTATAAATTTGCTGTGTCTCCAGGCGATCGCTAATCGATGAAGGCAGTGTACCATCTGGGAATGTCTGCCGATCCAGTTGGACTTGTAAATTACTCAAAGGATCGCAACCAGAAGAAATCAGAAATTCTATTTTTTGGATGTAAGGCAAAGTTGCTAGGTTGTCTAGAATTTGGCTGATAGCCTGGATATAAGGATGACCACTTTGTTGATACCAATCAGAGCTAGCAACTTTTGGCTGATCAAAACCCAAGTGTACTGTCAAAGATGGCTCATTAAATATAGCGATCGCTAATGGACGCGCTTCTTCCTGCAACAATAAATCATTACTTTTCGCTAAGTGTCGCAGTTTCTCTAAGCGTTCATAACGTTCTGTCACAGCTTCCGGGTCATCTTGCCAATGAATTGCTACTGTTACCAGATAAGTCTGTAACAGCATGTGACCAAGCTTTTTCGCCTTTGTCGCCAGGTAATAGGAATTGTAGTCGGTTGCCTCAATCAATAACGGCAAGCGATCAACTACTTCCAACCCATAACCCTTGACTCCAGCAATTTTACGGGGATTATTGGTAATTAGACGGATCTTTTTGATGCCCAAATCCATGAGCATTTGTGCCCCCATCCCGTAGTCTCGCAAGTCAGCGGGAAATCCTAAACGCTCATTTGCTTCTACTGTATCCAGCCCCATATCCTGCAATGAGTAGGCTTTCAGCTTGTTAATCAAGCCGATTCCCCGTCCTTCTTGACGCAGGTATACAACTACACCTTGACCAGCAGACTCAATCATTTTCAGTGCAGCTACAAGCTGCATCCGACAGTCGCAGCGCAAGGAGCCTAAAGCGTCACCAGTTAAGCATTCTGAGTGCATCCGCACCATCACTGGCTCATCTTTGAAATTAGCTGGATCGCCCTTGACGATTGCAACGTGTTCTGTATTATCCAGAGTATGGCGGTAAGCGTAAATTTCAAACTGACCGAATTCACTAGGCAGTTTGGTAACAACTTCTCGATACACTAGGCGATCGTGCTGTAGGCGATAACTGATTAAATCCGCAATACTAATAATTTTTAAATTGTGACGTTTCGCATATTCGACTAACTGCTGCAACCGCGCCATTGAACCATCGGGGTTTTGAATTTCACAAATTACCCCTGCTGGGTATAGTCCTGCTAGTCGAGCTAAGTCTACAGCCGCTTCCGTATGTCCTGCGCGTTTGAGTACCCCTCCAGCTTTAGCCCGAATCGGGAAAATATGACCAGGGCGGCGTAAATCGGTGGGTTTTGTAGCTGGATTGAGAGTAACCTGGATAGTGCGGGCGCGGTCTTCTGCTGAGATACCTGTGGTTACACCCAATTCTGGCCCGGCATCAATACTTACAGTGAAGGCAGTTTGGTTAGTATCTGTAATGTTGCTTACCATCAAAGGTAAGTCTAGCTCGTCTAAGCGATCGCCTGTCATTGCCAGACAAATCAGCCCTCTAGCTTCCACCGCCATAAAATTAATCATGTCGGGTGTGGCAAATTGGGCGGCACAAATTAAGTCGCCTTCATTTTCTCTATTTTCGTCATCTACCACTACAATGACGCGACCAGCTTTTAGGTCTGCTAAAGCGGCATCAATCGAATCAAATTTAAAAGCTTGGTTAGTATTAGGCTGTGACACAGAAAGATTTCCAGCTACCAACGTAAATTTTTTTAACAATTTCTTCTTTTAGATTGTAGCTCCTTTATAAGGCAGAGAAGTAGACTAGCAATGATTTGATAAAGTGGCAACAATTTTTGCGCCTAAAATCGGGTGGTAATAGAGTGCAAGAACAAACAATGATGAGCAAAAAAAGAGGGATAAATAAAATATTTTACAATCTCAGTGCGTCACTCTTTCTCGATGCCTGAAAAAAGTAGAGGGGTTTCAGCTGTTTTGTACGCTGTGCGTCTAGTCGCTGATATTGTTGATAGCTGATAACAAATTCACCATTCATGGGATAAGGATTTCAGATCATGGGCAAATTTAGACGCGTACCCGTTGGGATTGTTGGCGCGTCGGGCTATGGCGGAGTACAGTTAGTACGACTACTGATGGATCATCCAGAAGTCGAACTGGTTTATTTAGGTGGTGAGAGCAGTATGGGAAAATTCTTTGGGGATCTCTACCCGCATCTGGCTCATGCAACTAACCTGCTAATAGAAGCAGTAGAACCAGAAATAATTGCTCAACGCTGTGAAGTAGTTTTCCTGTCTTTACCAAATGGTCTGGCTTGCCAAATCGCGCCCAAACTGTTGGAAAAAGGATGTAAAGTATTAGATTTAAGTGCAGACTATCGGTTCAGCGATTTGATAACTTATACAAATTGGTATGGCATTGAGAGAAGCGATCGCGCAATTGCAGCTACAGCAGTTTACGGATTACCAGAACTTTATCGCGATCGCATTGCCGAAGCTCAACTCATTGGCTGTCCTGGTTCCTATCCCACTGCGAGTCTTCTTGCACTTTCGCCACTGTTAAAGCAAGGTTTAATCAGGCCAGAAACAGCTATTATCGATGCTAAATCTGGTACATCTAGCAGTGGACGGCAAGCTCAAACTAATTTATTACTAACTGAAGCAGACAACTCAATAGCAGCTTTCAATATCGGCCGTCACCGTCATACCCCAGAAATTGAGCAAATTTGCAGTGACTTAGCTGGTCACGAACTCATGATCCAATTTACACCGCACCTTATCCCAATGGTACGCGGGATTTTGGCAACGGTATATGCCACAATGAGCGATCCCGGTCTAGTGCGAGATGATTTAATCACAATTTTTTCAGCCTTCTATCGCAACTCTCCTTGGGTAAGAGTCTGTGGTAGCGGCGTTTACCCGCAAACAAAGTGGGCTAGCGGCAGCAATCTTTGTTATATCGGTGTAGAAGTTGACCCACGTACAAGTCGCGTGATTGTCATGTCAGCAATTGACAATTTAATTAAAGGACAGGCGGGCCAAGCGATTCAATGTCTAAACCTGATGATGGGCTGGGATGAAACCTTGGGGTTGCCCAAGTTGGGGTTTTATCCATGATTGGGGATTGGGAATTGGGGATTGGGGATTGGGAAAAATTCTTGCCCTAGTCCCTAGTCCCCAGTCCCTAGTCCCCAGTCCCTACTTAGGCCCTAACCCGACAGCACCAGCATAAACGGCGCGATCGCCTAGTTCATCTTCAATTCGCAGCAAGCGATTATATTTTGCTACGCGTTCGCTGCGACAGAGAGAACCTGTCTTGATTTGACCGGCACGGGTTGCTACGGCTAAATCAGCGATCGTTGTGTCTTCGGTTTCACCAGAACGATGGCTAATTACTGAACGGATACTGTTGCGAGTTGCCAAATCAATTGTTTCCAAGGTTTCAGTGAGAGAACCAATTTGATTGAGTTTAATCAAAATGGCATTAGCGGCTTTTTCCTGAATGCCTCTTTGTAAGCGAGTGGCATTAGTTACAAACAAGTCATCCCCTACCAATTGCACCCGCGAACCTAACTTCTGGGTGAGCAATTGCCAACTTTGCCAATCTTCTTCGTGCAAGCCATCTTCGATTGACACAATTGGGTATTGGTCAACTAGTTGTCCTAAATAATCAATAAACTCAGCCGGGGCGTGAGGTTTACCATCGTAAACATACTGCCCATTCTTGTAAAACTCACTAGCTGCCACATCCAACGCCAAAGCTACTTCTTCCCCTGGCTTGTAACCAGCTTTCTTAATGGCAGTAACTAGCAATTCCAAAGCTACCTGATTAGACTCTAGGTTAGGGGCAAAACCACCTTCATCGCCCACACCAGTGAGCAAACCCTTTTCATCCAATACCTGACTTAGGGTGGCAAACACTTCTGCACCCCAGCGCAATGCTTCCCGGAAGGAAGTTGCACCAATTGGGACAATCATAAACTCTTGAAAGTCCACGTTATTTGATGCGTGTGCGCCACCGTTAATCACGTTCATCAACGGCACTGGGAGCAAATTCGCTAAAGGGCCACCCAAATAGCGATATAGAGGAATATCTAGAGATTCAGCACCTGCTTTGGCTGCTGCTAAGGAAACCCCCAAAATCGCATTCGCGCCCAAATTGGATTTGTTGGCAGAACCATCTATAGCGATCATTGTGCGGTCTAGCAATTCTTGGTTAAGGGCATCCAAGCCTAATAATTGTGGTGCAAGTGCTTCTTTGACGTTTTGTACTGCTTTGAGTACCCCTTTGCCCCCATAACGGCTTTTATCGCCATCACGCAGTTCGTGGGCTTCAAAAGTGCCAGTAGAAGCACCACTGGGAACTTGTGCCAGCCCTACAACACCGTTGGCTAAATGCACTTCGGCTTCAATTGTCGGTCTACCGCGTGAATCAAGAATTTCACGGGCTGCGATCGCTTCAATTGCAGTATCTAGAAATTTACTCATCTGTACTTTATCCTTTTTTCGAGTGTGTTACGCATACAGTCCATCTGCCTAACCCAATCGCTAGCATAGGCGTTTAAGAGACTTTATTGGCTGAGGTTAAAGAAGATTTCCATTAGATGGATAGGGATCAACGGCAAAAATGGGTAAGAGAATGTTTATCTTGTCCTTTACCTTTTAACTGCCCTTCGGGCGAGGCAGAAGATTTCTGCCTTCAGGCTTTGAGCTAGGTAAAATATTGGCAGAGAATAACACTAAATCAATTACAAAGAAAAGGTCAATATGCGATTACTACATACGATGCTACGGGTAGGCAATCTTGAAGAGTCCTTAAAGTTCTACTGTGAAGTTTTAGGAATGAAATTACTGCGCCAAAAAGATTTTCCAGGGGGAGAATTTACCCTAGCTTTTGTTGGCTACGGTGACGAAAGCGACAACTCGGTGATCGAACTAACCTACAACTGGGGGGTAGAAAAGTACGAGCTGGGTAATGCTTATGGTCATATTGCCCTTGGCGTTGATGATATTTATGCTACGTGTGAGGAAATCCGCAATCATGGCAGTAAAATCGTGCGCGAACCAGGCCCGATGAAACATGGTTCGACAGTAATTGCTTTTGTGGAAGATCCAGATGGGTATAAAATTGAACTGATTCAGATGGGAACTCAAGGGTCAGCAGTCAAACCGGAATCACAAGAGCAACTTGTGAGTCAGTAATTCTAGGACTTACGCATTGACAATAAATACCAAATATGATCCAAGGTTATAAAACCATATCTTTCGTAAGGGCACAGCATTGCTCATACGTGTCAACTTAACGTAAAAGCCATGTCTCGCAAGGAACTAAAGTTCCTTGCTAATAGCGAAAGTCATCTAAAGATGACTAAATAATCCGAAAAATCTTTAGTCTACTTCAGTAGACTTTAGCTATTAGCCCTGAAATTTATTTCTGGGCGGGCGAGTAAGCTAACAGTTAAGCTATTTCTAGCTTAAGTTGACACCAATGAGCATTGCTGTGCCCCTACAGCATGGTCTATTTACGTAGTTTACCGCACTTCGACAGGCTCAGTGACCACCGTAGGCATCGCAGGATAATTAAGAAAAGCCTGAAAACTTCCTATTTTAGGTAATTCACATCACGATGCATTTGTACAGTGCGTAAGTCCTAAATTCTTATAATCAGCAATATATATAAGTTAATCCGCTTGGGTTAAAGCGCTTCCGGCTATTATGCAGTACAGTTTTTTCCTCGCTCCTTTCTTAGCATACATAGCTTTCAGCTTTGATGATGTACCTCATATATGCTGGAAATGCTGCTCTTGACGGCTCTGCCGCCAGCAAGGGAGGCAGAGCCTCTAGGACTGCATTCCCAGTCGGAGACTGGGAACTAGACAATGAGACAATATGTAAAAACTGGTTCTAGGATGGCTTTCACGTTAAGTTGACACCAATGGGCAACATCCCACCCAGAACTTAAGTTCTGCGGCTCAGAGCTACTGTCTACTTAAGTTGACTGAAATATTCCCTAACACAAAGAGTTTAGCCATCGACATCGCTTAAAATCTTATATTTAGTCCTCTTGAGAGAACTTTAGCTATTAGCCTCGGAATTTATTCCCAGGCGGGTTAACAACGAAGCGGAAGATTTATTTGATGTTGTTAAATTAGGAAATAGGTGATGGATTAAATTATCGCTAATTACCAATCCAAAATTGCCACTGGAGATACACGCGGATATACGCCCAGAATGCTTGGATAATTAGGGACTAGGGAAGAGTTTTTCCAATACCCAGTACCCAATCTCCAATCCCCAACACGCAATCCCCAATCCCTAAACTAAAAATCAAATTCCAAAATTATAAAGATGCAACCTACAGATCCGAATAAATTTACTGATAAAGCCTGGGAAGCGATTGTTAAATCTCAGGATATAGTCCGTGCTTATCAACAACAGCAACTAGATGTTGAACATTTAATTATTGCCCTGTTAGAAGAACCCACTAGTCTAGCAATACGTATCTTGGCTCGAGCTGAGGTCGATCCAATCCGCTTGCAACAGCAACTAGAAGCCTTTACCCAACGTCAGCCCAAAGTTGGTAAAAGTGATCAGCTTTACCTTAGCCGCAATTTAGATATTTTACTAGACCGAGCCGAGGAAGCTAGAGCCAGGATGAAAGACTCCTACATTGCTGTGGAACACATAATTTTAGCTTTTGCTGAAGACGATCGCGTTGGACGAAAGATCCTCAAAGGCTTTGGTGCGGATGCAGCTAAACTAGAAGCTGCTATCAAAACCATTCGCGGTAGCCAAAAGGTGACAGATCAAAGCCCAGAATCTCGCTATGAAGCCTTACAAAAATTTGGCAGAGATTTGACAGAACAGGCAAAATCTGGAAAACTCGACCCGGTGATTGGGCGCGATGACGAAATTCGGCGGGTAATTCAAGTATTGTCTCGTCGTAGCAAAAATAACCCAGTCTTGATTGGTGAACCTGGGGTAGGTAAAACTGCGATCGCAGAAGCATTAGCACAGCGAATGGTAAATGGTGACGTTCCCGAATCTCTGAAAAACCGCCAACTCATCTCTTTAGATATGGGTAGTTTGATTGCTGGGGCAAAATATCGAGGTGAATTTGAAGACCGTCTAAAATCTGTTCTCCGGGAAGTTACGGAATCTAACGGACAAATCGTCCTATTTATTGACGAATTACATACTGTAGTCGGCACAGGTTCCAATCAACAAGGGGCGATGGATGCCGGAAATCTGCTCAAACCAATGCTGGCGCGGGGAGAACTGCGTTGTATTGGCGCTACTACCCTCGACGAGTTCCGCAAACACATTGAGAAAGACGCTGCCCTAGAACGCCGCTTTCAGCAAGTATTTGTCGATCAGCCAACTGTGGAAAATACTATTTCCATTCTGCGGGGGTTGAAAGAACGTTATGAAGTGCATCACAACGTCAAAATTTCTGATTCGGCTTTGGTAGCAGCAGCAACCCTGTCAGCGCGTTATATTAGCGATCGCTTCTTACCAGATAAAGCCATTGATTTGGTAGATGAGGCAGCAGCACAGTTAAAAATGGAGATTACCTCCAAACCAGCCGAATTGGAAACCATTGATCGCCGCCTCATGCAGTTAGAAATGGAAAAGCTGTCATTAGCTGGCGAAGAAAAGGGTACTCCCCAAACGAAAGAACGTTTGGAGCGCATTGAACAAGAAATCGCCAGTTTAACGGAAAAACAGCAAATATTTAATGAGCAATGGCAAGGTGAAAAGCAGATATTGGAGGCTATAAGCGCCTTAAAGAAAGAAGAAGATGCCCTGCGAGTGCAAATTGAGCAGGCAGAACGTGCTTATGACCTAAATAAAGCTGCCCAATTGAAGTATGGCAAATTGGAAGGAGTACAGCACGAGCGCGAAGCCAAAGAAGCGAGTCTTTTAGAAATTCAAAATCAAGGTTCCACGTTGCTACGAGAACAAGTCACCGAAGCCGATATTGCCGAAATCGTCGCCAAATGGACAGGAATTCCCGTCAATCGTCTATTGGAATCAGAACGGCAAAAATTGCTGCAACTAGAAAGTCATTTGCATCAACGAGTCATTGGGCAAGAAGAGGCTGTAGAAGCAGTAGCCGCCGCAATTCGCCGCGCCCGTGCGGGGATGAAAGACCCTTCTCGTCCCATTGGTTCATTTTTGTTCATGGGCCCTACAGGCGTGGGTAAAACCGAACTCGCCCGTGCTTTAGCTCAGTTTCTCTTTGATTCTGATGATGCCTTGGTGCGTTTGGATATGTCTGAGTATATGGAAAAACACTCAGTTTCTCGGTTAGTGGGAGCACCTCCAGGATACGTAGGCTATGAAGAAGGCGGTCAGCTTTCCGAGGCAGTTCGCCGCCGTCCTTACTCAGTGGTGCTGTTGGATGAAGTGGAAAAGGCACACCCCGATGTGTTCAATATTTTATTGCAGGTGTTAGACGATGGGAGAATTACGGACTCTCAGGGAAGGACGGTAGATTTCCGCAACAGCGTTATTGTTATGACCAGTAACATTGGCAGTGAACATATCTTAGATGTATCTGGTGATGATTCCAAGTATGAAACGATGCGGAAGCGGGTAATGGATGCGTTGCGATCGCATTTCCGCCCAGAATTTCTCAACCGCGTTGATGATATTATTCTCTTCCATACCCTAAATCGCACCGAAATGCGGCAGATCATCCGTATTCAACTCAAGCGGGTAGAAAATCTTCTGCGCGAGCAAAAAATCTTCTTTGAGATATCCCAATCAGCCTGTGATTACCTTGTCGAATCAGGCTATGACCCAGTTTACGGTGCCCGCCCACTCAAACGGGCAATTCAGCGAGAAGTAGAAAACCCCCTCGCCACCAAGCTATTGGAAAATACTTTTATCTCTGGAGACACGATTATCATTGACAAAAATGAAAACGGTCTGTCTTTTAGCAAAAAAGCGCTGGTTAAAGTATCAATCTCGCCAACTACTGTCAAGTTGGTTGAGTCAGCACCAGAATCGTAAAAGCTAATACACCCTCAATAAGATGCAAATAAAACTAGATCGCCCTATTTTTCTGATTCGTCAGGTGAGAATGGGCGATCTAGTAGTATGTCAATAAAGAATTGATAGATTCCCTGTAGAGACGGCGATTTATCGCGTCTCCCTAACCGTCAAAATGAATTGGACAGACCACTAGTTTTTACTGAAGCACAGCTATTACTGGGTAATTCATAATACAGTGAGTAAAATAGCAAGAGCAGATTTACTGTTCTGGAGGTTCCTATTATGAAAGTAATTCAAGCTCTTGCTCGTTACTTCCCAGATAAATGTGGTGGTATTCAAGTAAACCTCACCGAGTTACTGCCAGAATTGCGTTCGCTCTTAGCGTTGGCGGAGCCATCGCATGATATTGACATCCAGATAGCAGCAGCCAAGTTAGGTTCCCAAAAAGAAGAAACTTATAAATATAACGACATAGAAGTTTATCGATATCCTGTATTTCCTGCGCCCAAAACAGAACCAAATCATGGACAATTTCCGCACGGGAAATTTGAATATTTCGCTAATTGGTTAACTAACCAAAAAGCAGATATATATCATCAGCACCATTGGGAAGTATATTGTGGGTTGCCTCATTTGCGATTAGCTAAAGAATTAGGTATGGCAACAGTGGTAACAATCCATTATCCTCTACCCATTTGCCAGCGGACTACTTTGATGTTCAATGGACAACAGGCTTGTGACGGCAAAATTGATGTAGTGCGGTGTTCTCAGTGTGCTGATAGTTTGAGCAAAAAGCTACCTGCTGCAATGGTCAATAGCTTGAGCCATTTGCCCTTGGATTTCCTCAGTCGCCTACCAATGCCTGTAAGTGCATATCTTCCAGCCTCAGTAGACGATGGTAATCTGGGAAGGTTTGTACGTCCTTTTGTCGTGCCAGGTTATGTTGCTGCACGCAAAAAAAGTTTGCTAAAAATGGCAAAATATGCAGACCGCATTGTGACAGTGTGTGATTGGCTTTATAAAGCTCTACTCATCAACGGCATACCTGAAGAAAAACTCATTCTCTCTCGACATGGAATTTCTTATACTGCACAAGAAAAAGTACCACAGATAAAACAGCAATCAGACCCTTTAAAAGTAGTTTTTTTAGGACGCTGGGATATATATAAAGGTATTGAAATTTTAGTACAGGCAGTTAAAGATTTACCGCCTCTTGTCAAGATTGAGTTGACCATTTATGGAATAACGCAGGATGAGCGATATCGCCAAAAAATTTTTAATTTGATAGCAAGCGATCCTCGAATTCGTGTAAATAAACAACTACCAAGAGAAGAACTCCCCCAAACTCTAGCTAACTATGACTTACTGGCTGTACCTTCCCAATGGCTGGAAACTGGGCCTTTGGTTGTATTAGAAGCCCACTCCCTATCCATACCTGTTATCGGCTCTAACTTGGGGGGTATTGCTGAACTTGTTAGACATGGCATTGATGGTTGGTTAGTGGCTGCTAACGATACTAAGGCTTGGACTCAAGCTCTTGAGCGATTAGCAACAGATACCAATTTGCTGTGGAAATTGCGCCAAGGTATTAAACCTGTTCGCACAGCAAATATGCAGGCAGCAGATTTAGCATCTATATATAAAAACCTACAACGGTAGTTTCTCTTTCTGGGTATATAACTCACGAATCAATATTGTGGAGGTAACTTAATGAATGAAACCGAGATTTCATACCGGATGATTTTTTTTATAGCCGGCTTCTTTGTTGCCAAATCAATAATCTAATAGATAGTCTCTGCAAACGACAGTGTAATTCAGCTATTGACTGTTAAATTTAATTACTGCGTATTTACTTTAAATTAAGAATATTTACTCTGCCGCCTCTCCACTCCAGGGGGGTTTTAAATTTTTTCATATTATTTTGCCCCTAACTGATATTTTTACTTTAACAAGTGGGTACTATAACTTTAGTATGCTGACAACATCTTCATAAAGCTACCTTTGGATGAAATAGATTTCTACAAAGTTAATTTTAAATTATACTATTTCTCTATCAAAGTGAGCTTAGTTAGCCTGCTGAAATGCAGGTTTTATTTCTGTGATATCAGTATTCTAGAGAAGGATAAATTTTTATTTAACAAGCAGGTATAAATTTAAAAATTTCGATAAGTTCAGTATTTTTCGGTATTAACCAAAAAATGAACCCATGATATAAATTGAATAAATCGTATTTGTTAATTTGCTAATGCATTTTTAACAATGTTAATACAAGGTTAAGTTTCACATCAACCAAAAGTTTCACTTTTAGTTATAACTCACATAATAGGCTGAATTAGCTATAAAATCAACATTCTCAAATCTTTAAACAAACACTTGGCAGGGGAGCTTCTATGTCTGTAAGACGCAAGTTATTCAAGGCAGTAATATTTAATTTTAAAAAACTTAACAGCCAGCTTTTATCTACAATAAAAAAGCAAATCATTTGGCTATTACGAACTATTTTTACCACTAATAGAAGACGTAGTGCGGGAAATGCTGGGTTTGTTTTGCCAACGGTAGCGATGGTATCTTTAGTTGTAGTACTATTAACAACTGCAATTTTATTCCGTTCTTTTGAGCGCTCCAAGAATGCTAGTAATGTTCGAGTAAATGAGGCTGCACTCAACGCTGCAACTCCGGCAATTGACCGTGCTAGAGCTAAATTAAATAAACTATTTCAAGATGGGCGTTTACCACGAGCTACGCCAACAGATGATGCGTTGTATTCTACTTTGAGCAACAATATAAATGAATATACATTTGGCGATGAAACTCAACTTAAACTGGCTCTAAATACTGCTGAACAAGCAAAAAGAACCGAAACTGATGAAAAGAATAAGGAGCTAAAAACTGCATGGCTATACCCTGTCGATACCGATAACAACGGCAAATTTGATAGCTACACCCTTTATGGTGTTTACTTTAGAAATCCTCCTATCAACGCTGGTATATATAAATATGGCAGAAATTCCTTAGAAGCGAGAACTCCACCCATGACTGCTGGTGGCGTAAGTGGAGATTGTGGGGATACTCTGGGCACAAGTGCAACTTTAGTAGGTAATACTGGCTGGTTTAAATTGGGCAATAAATTGAAAAAAGCCTTTTTTGTTTACACAGCAACTGTTCCTATTACCACCCCGCCTGCTTCTAATACTAATTATGAAACTTACAAAGGTAATAAAAGCTTTTCTGCTTTAGAGTATCAACAAGATCGTATCCAACTTCCACTGGTCAACAATGCTGTTCTTTATGAAGATGATATAGGACTTTCTCCAGGCCCCGCCTTCAGATTAAATGGACGGATTTTTACCAATAGTAATTTTCTCACTGGTTCACCAGCAAATAGTGTCAGCCTATATCAAGTTAGCAGTAAAGCTTCCTGTTTCTACGATGCGGAAAATGCGAAAATAGTAGTTGGTGGAAATTTGGGTGCTGGTGGCTTCACAGATGCAAGTGACTTAGGCAATGTTACCAAAGTGCATTTATTTAGAAAAGGAGAAGCCACCGATCCTGTTGAAGTAGATTTTGCAAAATCTACTACTCCAGCAGCAAACGAAGCAAACTTGATCGCTTATAACAGCCTTGCTTACGTGCAGCGCATCAATCGCCTAGTTAGCGCCCAAATAGCTAACACCACAAATCCTGATCCCACAGAAGTTACAAATGGTATTCAACAACAAAAGGATAAGCTTGGTTTAGCAAGTTATACCACAGCAGAAGAACTCACACTCCGCAAACAACAGCTACAGCTTTACTTTCAAAAGCGCACCCGCCGCGTACCTTATAAGGAAGTTCCTTCTGGAAGCACTGAATCAGTTGCATTAGGTACATACGTTACAACTACTCCGCTTCAAGGCAGTGGCGATACCCTACGTCCTGTAAATGCTTGGATGTATCCCACTGATCCCACGGATGGAAAAACAGGTACTGGTTACACTAGCTTGACACTAAGTACAAGTAGTGGAAAGCTGATACCTGGAGCGACGGAACCCACTAAACTACAAAAAGACTATGAAGGAAAAGAACAATCTTTAGGTGACAGGATTATAATTGGCAACAATTTGCCTCAAATCTGGTGGGACAGTAATCAAAACCGATTTGTTGGCCCAAATCCTCAAGATACCCAAAATATTAGTGGCATTGATTGGGATATACCAACAGCATCTCCTATACCTCGGACTCGTCGCTCTCGCGTAGAAATACTAGCTGATTTAGGCTCTACAGAGCGAGATAAAGACTGGGAACTAGCAGCAGCTAAAGTACCAAGTAACATACAAGACCCTGTTGGTGGTTTACGGGTGGTGACCGGTGGTGGAATTTATTTGCCTAAAGCTTACACTACAACAGGCAGCGCCAGTGACACCAACTTTAATGTAGCTGCTGGCTTTACTACAAACATCTGGTCTGATTTGATGCCAGTGGCTTCTAGCACAGCGACATCAGCAACGGCTACAAGTCAGCCCGATAATGCCAACATTACACTACCAAATGCAACATATACGCCTTATCTGCGGATGCGGGCTACGGCAGTTTATCACTACAAGGCTGCTAGTTACAATGCGGCAACTCCGACACCCATCGCTTGTGTGAGTAGCTACTATGATCCCACCAATAGCACTACAGCTAATAATTTATCAACACTTCCTTTTGGTAATGCTACTGGCGGTAGATCCAACAATGGCATAGTTTACGCGCCTCCGAGTAGGACTACCACTTATTATCAGAATGTACTAGATTACCAAAAAATATTAAAGTATGAAAATGGGCGTTGGGTAAATGAACCACTGAAAAATGCCTTAGAGAAAACAGCCGCAAATCGCACTATTGCCGAGCAATCTGCTATTGATTCTGTTATTTGTTCCTTACAGATTTTAGATGGTAGTATTTCAGTTGCCAGTCCTCTCCCGATTCCTCACGGTGCAATTAAGGAAATAGCCTTCTTAGATGCAAGGCAGGTTAAGGCAATTCACAAAGATGATACAACCACAGCAGTTTTTGAAACGTTCACTAATGCAGACAGTGGTGCGACTCCAACCACAGATTATGATCTGGACAGAAAAGACAGACAACCTTTAGAAATTCGTGCCACGGCATTAGATATCAACTTGCTTCGCACTACCACAATTGGTGGAGCAACTCCCGCGCAAGAATACTTACTGCCAAATAGCGGTATCATCTATGCAACTCGCAATGATGCGTTGTTAGATTTAACTTCAACAGCTACAGACTCAGAGGCGAAAAAGCTTGAAAGTCCAGTGGACTATAAGCTTGACCCAACCCGCCGTCCTAACGCCATTATGCTTGTTAACGGTTCAAGAATCGGGCGTGGCACAAGTAATGATTATCGAGACGTAGAGAAAGGGTTGATTTTAGCTACTAATTTGCCCGTCTACGTTAAGGGTAACTTTAACCTTCATACCCAACAAGAGTTCGGAACCCCATCAGATACCAGTGGCTACCTGACAGACAATTGGAGCAATTTCTACACTCGCACTAAAGCACAGCGCAATCCGAATTTTGCGTGCCGTCCAAATGATACAAGGCTACCAAACTGTACAACTGGTGATCTATGGCGTCCTGCATCTGTATTGGCAGATTCTATTACCTTACTTTCTAATAACTTTAGAGAGGGATTCCGTAACGAGGGAGATTATGACCGGAATGATAACTTAGGAAAACGAGCCAGTGGATTTAACTCCTACGTGACCGATTGGTATTACAAGAATGATCCTAGTAAAAAATGGTTTTATGATATTGGCGATTCGGGTGTTACTGCTACTACTAGTCCCAAATATCGTTACCCCAAAGACTTTGTAGGTACTGACTTTGATCCCGCTGTCCCATCTACTTATCAGGGTAGTTCTTATCTCAATAACTTTGTGACGCCCATTCAGTTAGTAACAAAAACCAGGGAGTTTGCAACAGAAGTTTGCATGGCAGCCAATCCTGCTGATTGTAGTGACAATACAAATTGGGTAATGGCAGTTGGAGGTGGCTGTAATGGATTAGATTCGCAGAAAACTGCTGGGCAATCTGATGGCATTATCGGTCAACCATTAAGTGCAATCAAAACAGGTACAGTTGCGGAACCACCTATTTGTGTTGATGAAACTCAAGGTAAACCACGAAGGATTGCTTTTAAACGCAATAGTGACGGTAGTTTGTTTTTGCAGAACGGCAAACCTGTTGTTTATGGGTTTATTAATGCGGCTGGTACTACCAAGTTACAATTATTTCCCTACGACACTTGGGCTACTTATAAACCAGGTTATCCAGAAGAAAATCGCGGTAGTTCCGCTAGCTTTCCGATTCCCTGGTTTAAAACACAAGATACAAGTGGCAATGAATCATTTGACCCTGATAATCCACCACTGTTAAGCAGTCAGACTGGACAAGGAATACTACTTCAAAAACCAGTGTTGCAAATAGATTTACCTTTTGCATATGACAGCTTAGATACTAGCGACATTTCGGCAGGGAAACATAGATATTGGTTACAAGTAGCTACAGAAACTACTTTTAATTTAATTGCAGCGGCTGGAGATACCCCGGCGCGTCCTGCAGAAGACAACGGTGGTTTACACAACTTTGTCCGCTTTATGGAAAACTGGAACCCAACTGGAGGAACAGGTGATGCCATTAAAGCTAGGATTAGTGGCTCTTTCATTCAACTGAAACGAAGTGCCTACGCCACAGCACCATTTAACACATCCATATCAACTCAAGCTAATTCAAGTAATTTTCAGTATAAGATTCAAGGCAACAACAGCAGAACGCCTTTCTATTTAGCTCCTACACGGCAATGGGGTTATGATGTAGCGCTGCTATCTCAGTCACCTGACTTATTTGCCCAAAAATTGGTGACAATACCAGACGATTTACCAGATGAGTACTTCCGGGAAGTTGGTAGAGATGACACCTGGGTAGCAAATTTGTTGTGTGCAAAAGACACGAAAGGAACTGTTGATGTAAGTGATGATACTAATGCTCTCGATCAAGCTCAACGCCCTGCTAACTGTCCATAATAAAATTTCAGAAGCTGGTGATTAGCAATGATTAAGTACAAACAACAAATCTACTCTTCTGGTGAGTCTGGTTTTACGATTATTGAGTCGTTGGTAGCACTACTCGTAGTTGCTATTTTACTAACAGCGATCGCACCTGTAATAGTCCTGGCAACAGCAACCCGCGTTCAATCTAGACGGGTAGAACTTGCAACCCAAGCTGCAAAAACATACATTGATAGCGTCAGGACTGGAGCAATTGCAGCACCAAGTGTGATCGTTTCGCTAGCGGTTCCAACTGCCCTTGCACCTAGAAAGGTTGCGGGTACAGGAAGTACACCAGGTGACTATCTAATTAATAGTACAGATGAAATGCCTCCTCCCACATCATCAACTGGTTTATATTGCTTTACGATGAATGGCAACATTACTACTACAGATTGTACAGACAAGCCTTTTGAATTTTACATTCAGGCTGCTCAAATTAAAGTCACAGGAAGTCAGGCAAACGACGGTTATCGTCTAGGAATTCGAGTTTACCGAGCAAATGCTGACTTTACCAAACCTCTAACCGTTAGTGATGATACTAAGAAAACACAAAAAACCTTTACAGGCGGATTGGGCGATCGGCAAGCGCCATTAATTGAAATGACAACCGACATTGGCAACAGTACTACTTCATTTCAGGCTTTATGTAAGCGGCTGGGTATTGCGACAAATGAAACTTGCCAATAAAAAACTGGGCAAATTCACATTAGACATCTGGTAAAAAGTACGTAGGCAGAATTCATGAATTCTGTCTACCAAAGATTTCAGGCAACGCATAATTAATTTCTGGGGATGTCTATTATGCGATCGCTGTGCATCTATTAGCAAAGAGAATACCGGAGTATGATAAGGACACTAAAATTTCTGCTCAGTAACCAGTTGAAGCGCTCCAAAGGCATCCAGCAAGTTGATGGTTTTACGCTAATTGAATTGTTGGTAGCCATGATCCTGGCATTCCTCATCATCACACCGTTACTCGGCTTCATGATCAATATTCTGAACACAGATCGGCAGGAGCAAGCCAAGGCAAATTCTGAGCAAGAAATTCAAGCTGCGCTAGATTACATTGCCCGTGATTTACAGCAGGCCATCTATATTTATGATGCTACTGGAGTTGGTTGTCTAACTGGTACTGCTGATACTATTACTTGCCCCAATGCAGGTACAACCGGCAATCAACTACCTAGCCCAACTGCAACAGATAGAGTTCCTATCCTTGTTTTTTGGAAGCGAGAATTAGTTAGTCAAGCAATTACAATTACAACAACTCCAAGCACCCAAAAAGATGATACTTATGTTTACTCATTGGTCGCCTACTATTTAATTAAAGACGCTACTTCTAGTTCTACTTGGTCTAATGCAGCTCGTATCGCCAGATGGCAAATTAAGGATGGCGTAGCAGATCCCAGCAGTACAGAAACCTGTGGAAAGTATTTAGCAGGTCAGTGCCCTAGTCCAGGCTTTGCTTTATTTAAGCTTGATGGAATAGGTACAATAACACAAAAGATGAATTCTTGGACAAAAGCTACAGCAAGTTACACTGCTGATACCACAGTACTTGTTGACTTTATTGATCAAACCAAAACTGACGACGTACCAGCAGCGCCATCGGTAACATGTCCTGCTGACTCCATTACATGGTCAAAAGTTCCACCAAACACAGCTACTTTCAATATTCGTGATACGTATAAAATGACTGGTTTTTATAGCTGTGTTGATCGAGTTAACACAACAGCGCAAGTCTTTATCCGAGGCAATGCACTTGCTCGTATCGAAACTGACTCAAATAAAATAAAATACACTGATAGCAAAAAAACTTATTTTCCGACTGCAAGCATACGAGTACAGGGACGCGGATACTTATTTACTAAGTAAATGCTGAAGTTCAAAGGATTAATCAATGGCAGCTAATTATGGGAAAGTTAAGTTTGAGATTATTGCAACTAATCCACAGCAAAAAAAGCAAACAACGATGTGTAGTTAATAGGCTGCACTACGCCTCTGGATACACTCAACAGGATGCTGGTTTTAGCTTGCTAGAATTAATCGCAGTGATGGTGATAATAGGAATTCTATCTGCGATCGCAGCTCCTGGTTGGCTTGCCTTTGTCAATCGACAGCAGCTAAATAAAGCTAACGAAGTCGTTTTAGCCGCACTGCAAGAAGCACAGCGCGAAGCTAAAAACAAAAAACTTAGCTACAGTGTAAGTTTTCAGAAAAATACCACAACCCAAAATCTAGAGGTTGCTGTTTATCGTACTAAAAAGAGTGATGGTAGCAATTTGCCTTTTACTGAAATCAGCACATGGAAACCTTTAGGGGCAGATGTGGGAGCAAATTCTAAAAAATTACTGCTGGGTGCAAATCTTAGTGCTGAAAACACTGCGAATTCTACTACTAACTCTCCTGTATCCTACCCTCCCACAAGTACGCCCACAAAAATTACCTTTGACTATATGGGAGCTTTGACTATGCCAAATAACTTTGGAACACCTACAGATCCTTCGACAGAACCACCTGGGTTAAAAATAGTAGTAGCTGTACCAAGCTCTGCAAATTCTACATCGGCTAGTAGCGTCAAACGATGCGTTATTGTAAAAACTCTCTTAGGCTCAATGCTCACAGCAAAAGACGGTAAATGCGATTAAGTAGCTTAAGTAACAAATTTTATCAAAAAATACGTAATAAGACTGTATATAAAACTGCACATTGATAGCAAAATTGAAATATCATGTGCAGTTTTAATCTTTGACAAATTTATTTAATAGTGAGTAACGAATTAGCCATTGGCTGAACATATAAAAATCATCCTACCAATCAAAATGTAACTTTTGTCAAATGACTGATAACCTTGACTTTACTGTAGCTATCCCAACTTATAACGGTGAAAGTCGTTTGCCTGAACTACTAGAGCGACTACAAAACCAACTTCACACCGAAAATTTATCTTGTCTACGACACGCTTTGCGATGGGAAATTATAGTTGTAGACAATAACAGTACTGACAACACAGCTAAAGTTGTTCAAAGTTATCAAAAAAATTGGCAGTGTCCTTACCCTTTAAAATATTGCTTTGAAGCGCGACAGGGAGCAGCTTATGCCCGAAAAAGGGCAGTTGCAGAAGCTAAAGGTAAATTCATCGGTTTTCTAGATGATGACAACTACCCAGTATCAAATTGGGTATCCGCAGCTTATGCTTTTGGTGAAAAGTATCCCAAGGCGGGAGCTTATAGCAGCCAAATTCACCCTGACTGGGAAGTAGAACCACCAGAAAACTTTCAGCGAATTGCTCCATTCTTGGCAATTACAGAGCGAGGTAATTTACCGCTATTATATGAACCAGCCAAAAAATTGCTACCCCCCTCTGCCGGACTTGTTGTCCGTAAACAAGCTTGGTTAGAAAGCGTACCAGAGAAATCTATTCTTACGGGTAGAGTTAAAGGCAATATGCTGACCAGCGAAGACTTAGAAATGTTGTCTTATATCCAAAAATCAGGATGGGAAATTTGGTATAACCCAGAAATGGAAATTTCTCATAAAATACCAAGCTTTCGATTACAAAAAGAATATTTAATTCCATTTTTTCGAGGTATTGGACTTAGCCGTTATGTAACTAGAACAGTTAACATAAAACAGGTATATAGACCAGTTGCTCTGATATCTTATATGATAAATGACCTGCGTAAAATCGCTTTACACTTACTCAAATATCGAAATAAGCTAAAACAAGATTTGGTACTTGCTTGCGAAATGGAACTTTATTTAAGTAGTTTTATTAGTCCTTTTTACCTATGGAAAAACGGATATTTTAAGAAATAAATTATCAATATATTACTTATTATGACAAAAGTAGCAGTTGAAACTTTAGATGTTAGCGTAGCCATTCCTGCATACAATGGAGCAACCCGTTTACCTAAAATTTTGGATAAACTATTAACCCAGACAGGAGTAGAAAAACTTAACTGGGAAATTATTATTGTAGATAATAACAGTTCTGATAACACATCGCAAATAATCCAGAATTACCAAAAAAAATATGATGAAAACCCTCGTATAAGATACTTTTTAGAAACCGAACAGGGAGCCGCATTTGCACGATTGCGGGCAGTCCGTGAAGCCAGAGGTGAGCTAATAGCATTTTTAGATGATGATAACTTACCTGCTCCTGATTGGTTAGCCCAAGCATATACTTTTGGATTACAGCATCCTCAAGCAGGTGCTTGGAGTGGACAGATTCATGGTGATTTTGAAGTGAAACCACCAGAAAATTTTGAAAGAATTCAGGCTTTTTTAGCCATTAGAGAACATGGTTCAAATCCACATTTGTTTGATGCAGATAATTTAAGACTTCCTCCTGGAGCAGCACTTGTTGTCAGGAAACAAGTGTGGCGTGAAAATGTACCAGCACGACCTACTTTAAGTGGGAAGTTGCCTGGTATTTTGGTGCAGGGTGATGACTATGAACCATTGCTTTATATACATTATGCAGGCTGGCAAATTTGGTATAACCCTACCATGCATACCTATCATCAAATACCACAATGGCGGTTTGAAAAAGATTACCTACTAACTCTAGCACGCGGCTGTGGTTTGTGTATTTTCCAGTTACGCTTGATAAATGCTAAAAATTGGCAAAAACCAATAATTTTCACAAAAACTATCTTAGGTAATTTACGCAGAGTATTACAGCACCTCATTCAGTATAGGAGTCAATTAAAAAGTAATCTAATTGCACTTTTTGAAATTGAGTTTTACTTAGCTAGCATGATGAGTCCTATTTACTATTTAAAATGTAATTTAGGCAAAGTATTCAAACATAAAAAAGCTCTATGATTATGATTGAATCCACAAAAAACTTTCCAAAAATTTCTGTAATTATACCTGCCTATAATAGTGAAAAGACTATTGCTAACACAATTAAATCTGTTCTCAATCAAACTTTTATTGATCTAGAATTAATCGTAATTAATGATGGTTCACAAGACTCAACGTTAGAAGTTGTTACACAAATCAAAGACTCACGAATCAAAGTATTTTCCTATTCCAATGCTGGCGGAAACGTCAGCCGTAACCGAGGGCTACACCGTGCAGTTGGAGAATTTGTTAGTTTCTTAGATGCAGATGATCTTTGGACACCTGATAAACTTCAGTCTCAGTTAAAGGTTCTGCAAGAAAACGTTACTGCAAAAGTTGCTTACAGTTGGACAGATTACATTAATGCAAATGGTGAATTTATAGTTTCCGGTAAGCGGATCAATGTAAATGGGGATGTTTATAATAGTTTATTATTAAATAACTTTTTAGAGAATGGTTCCAATCCCTTAATTTGTAGAAAATCTTTAGTTTCATTAGGTGGCTTTGATGAATCTCTAAGTGCGGCACAGGATTGGGATATGTGGCTGCGATTAGCCTCTAAGTTTAATTTTATATGTGTACCATCTGTACAAATCTTATATCGCATAAGTGCTAATTCGGTTTCTTCCAATCTTGCAAGGCAGGAAAAATCTTGCTTGCAAGTGCTTGATAGAGCCTACAAGGAAAGACCTTCTGCACTAAAACATAGTTGGAATATAAGCCTAACAAATTTATATAAATACCTGACCTGTAAAGCCTTACAAAAGCCATTTAACAGACAAAAAGGTTTAGCATCTGCAATATTTTTGTGGAAGTATTTTCTTCATGACCATGCAAAACTTCAGAATCTAAATTTCACCTTAAAACTGTTACTTAAAATTGTGATAATTATTATTCTGCCTACCTTATTAGACAAGATTACTAACCAGCGTGAAGTAAGAAGGCAAAAAACTGCAACATTGCTCAACGGCTGGGTAGTTGAAAAGCGACCAGAAGATCAAAAAGGATATCCGGGTGTATTTACCGTCTCGAGTTAATACAGACAATCTTTTCAATAAGCACTCCAGTAGTGGTTTTACACTATTAGAAACTTTAGTAGTTGTTTTATTAATTGGTATATTAGCCACGCTGACAATACCCAACTGGCTAGCTTTTGTGCAGACTCGCCGCCTCAATACTGCCCAAAGCGAAGTTTACCTTGCTATGCAGCAAGCTCGAAGCCAAGCCAGTAAAGAAAAGTTGACTTGGCAAGCCAGCTTTCGTGAGCAAAACGGCATTATTCAATGGGCAGTTCATCCTTCTACAGTAAACCCATCTGCTGCTAACTGGAATAACCTAGATTCCAGTGTACGTTTAGATTCTGAGACAACCTTTCAACTGTCAAATGGCATACGCAAAGTTCAATTTGATTACAGAGGTAATGTTAAGAGCGTTGGTGATATGGGACGGATCACGCTATCCAGTCGGTCTGGTGGTAAAGTTAAGCGTTGTGTTATTATTTCAACGATTTTAGGCACAATGCGAACTGCGAAGGAGCATACTACAGCCAAAGACAATAAGTATTGCTATTAAGATATTTTTAGTTGATTCAAATAAGGTATTGCGTGCTGAATTTACCAGGAAATCCAAAACAGCACCTGATTATTTTTACTCGTTATCCAGAACCAGGTAAGACAAAAACCCGATTGATACCTGCTTTGGGAACTGTTGGTGCTGCCAATCTTCAACGCCAGATGACTGAACATACAATATTTCAGGTTCAAGAATTGCAAAAAGTCATACCTATATCTGTGGAAGTGCGGTTTGCAGGTGGCGATTTGCAACTCATGCAAGACTGGCTGGGGTTGGATTTGATTTACCAGTCTCAAGGTGAAGGGGATCTAGGTTCGCGGATGGTGCGATCGCTTTTCGATGCTTTTCAATCTGGTGCAGAAAATGTAATTATCATCGGTATAGATTGTCCTGGAGTCAATGCCCAGATTCTAGCGACAGCCTTTGAAAATTTACACACCTTTGACCTTGTACTTGGCCCTGCGATTGATGGTGGATATTACTTAATTGGTTTGCGTCAACCCATCCCGGAGTTATTCGTTAACATCGAGTGGGGAACTGCTAAAGTATTCCAGAAAACCGTGGAAATTGCCCAAAAGCTTAATTTATCATATGTGAATTTGTTGCCTTTAGCTGATGTTGACCGACCGGAGGATCTGTCTATTTGGGAACAAGCCCTTGAGGGGGAAGTGGGAGGATGAGGGAGACGCGGTTTATAACCGCCTTTATTAAGTTCTATAGAAATTACGAACTACGAATTACGAATTATTTTCATGCACCTCCGAAAATATACAGTCGTCATCTCCCTCTTAACTCTATCAACCCCCCACGCCCTAGCCTTTTCTGACACCCAAAACTATTGGGCAAAAAATTGTGTTCAGCAATTAGGAGAGCGTAAACTTATTACAGGACAGGCTACCCTGATGGTAGTTTTCGCCCAGAAGCAACAGGCGCGGAGGTTTTTTAGTTAGAGTTGAGAAAAGTTACTTTTGAAAAGGGTGAGGTTATGGTTGCGAGTCCAAAACGAAATTATATGACTCCCAAAGAATACCTGGAATGGGAAGAACGCCAAGAGATTAAATACGAATATATCAATGGTGAAGTTTTTGCCATGACTGGGGGCACTATTCCTCACACCACTATTGCTCTAAACTTAGCTTCAGCATTAAAAAGCCATTTGCGGGGAGGTTCTTGTCGCGCTTTTATAGCGGATGCAAAAGTAGGCGTAACCGAGAATGGGCCTTTTCATTATCCTGATGTTGTAGTCAGTTGTGATGAACGGGATAGACGAGCGATTAAATTTATTCAGTATCCATGTTTAATTGTCGAAGTTCTTTCCCCTAGTACAGAAGCTTACGATAGAGGCGGAAAGTTTACGCAGTATCGCCGTATCGAGACTTTGCAAGAATACGTCCTCATCGATGCTGAAAAAATCAGTTTAGATTGCTTCCGGTTAAATGATAGAGGACTCTGGGAGTTACATCCTTATGAACAAGGGGATGAAGTTCATTTAACCAGCGTTGATTTCCGCTTTCCGATTTCTTTCGTTTATGAGGACGTTCAGTTTCCTATTTAAATTAGGATTATCTTCGATTCATGATTAGGGGTTTTATGAGTATTAAAACTGAAGCAACTATTGAAGATTTGTACCATTTACCTAACAATTGTAAAGCAGAGATTGTCAATGGAAAATTGGTGCTAATGTCTCCAACTGGATTTTTACCAGGACGTGCAGGTGGTGAAATTTATGCAAGTCTACGGGATTATGAACGTCTGACAAAAAGTGGTTACGCTTTGCCTGATAATGTCGGTTTTATTGTCAATCTTCCTAATCGCCGTTCTTTAAGCCCTGATGCTGCGTTTTATACTGGCAAACCTACAGGTGGGAAGTTTCTAAATGGTGCGCCTATATTTGCTGCTGAGGTGCGAAGTGAAAATGATTACGGTGATAAGGCTGAGGAAGAAATGGCTAATAAACGCCGTGATTATTTTGCGGCTGGTACGTTGGTAGTTTGGGATGTAGATGTACTCAAAGAGGAAGTTATCAGAGTATATCGCGCTAGTAATCCTGAAGAACCGCAAGTTTATCGCCGTGGTGAGGTGGCTGAAGCTGAACCCGCAGTGCCAGGATGGACTATGTTAGTGGATAATTTGTTTGTTTAGGCGATCGCCCGCATACTAGTATAAAATAATGCAGTGATAATTACTATTACTTCTAACTTTCGGTTAAAATAGCAACAATGTAAATATTAAAACAATGGCTGCAAATAGAA
The DNA here is from genome assembly GCA_038259325.1 of Chroococcales cyanobacterium. GTDB lineage: Bacteria > Cyanobacteriota > Cyanobacteriia > Cyanobacteriales > Nostocaceae > Nostoc. The sequence goes on from JBBSOX010000002.1 coordinate 110,168, forward strand.
TCAGGGTTGCTAAAGATAAGGCTGAGTTAGTGAAATCTCTAGTCGCATCAAAAGACACAACTGGGCCTTTTCAGACTTATGTAGAAGTTATGGTGTTTGCAGCAGCATTGGGTGTTAAAAATAAAAAGCGCATTCCTTTAGACGTAATTTCTAAAGATTTATCCCCACTGCGACAAGATTATTTTACCAGCAGCTTCACTCTATTAATTAATTTGTTGGCTATCACCGAAACAGAAAATATTAAGGTTATAGGTGATGATAATGTAGCTGACGAGCAACGCATTCACATTTTTGAAGAGTATGCTAATGCTGGTTTAGAGATTATACAAAATGAGCTGCGTGGAGCAGTAGACTATTCAGAGCGACTTTTATTGATTCTTAGTTATGAAAAAACGAATACAGAGCAGGAAGATGAGGAATTTGATCTAACCAAATTCCTATCTTGATTTTTAAGTAATGCTTAAAAGCAATAACTTTACATCCATCCCAGTGTAATTTTTACTGTTTTGACTGCATCTGTTACTGCACTAACAGTAGCAGATATTCTATATGGCTTGTCTGGATTTTTAGGTTGGGCATCTATTCTAATTACGTTATCCTTCCAAAGTTGGTTTTCTCTTGACCAATCTAACTGGGCTAGTTGTGAAATTTTTTCTTCATTAAAATAATTGTTTTCTGGATCATATATATAGTGCAATAAACGCCCTAAAACTTCTAGTCCAACGCTTATACCTAGAATACAATCTTCTTTAAATGCAGCGACTTGATCTGTTGTTAGTTCTTCAACAGTTGTATCAGCAATATACTCAGTGTTACTACATTCTGAGAAAAATCTATTAAGACAAATAACTAAAGCATCAGATGCTTGATAAACATCATAATCTCGAAGTTGATTACCTGGATCGTTAGTAAAAATGCAACTTACAAACCTAGCTATAAAATTGGTTGTGTAAATCAGCTTTTGTTTAGTTGCAGGACTTGATTTAATCTTCTCTGTCTTACCCTGAAACATTGGCACTCGTTTTATTAACTCTTTAGTAATGCCAACTCGACCAGAGAACTCCCCAAATGATAATAACAATGATTTATCTAGTTGTCTTGTTTGAGCCATGTCTCTGAAGTCTGCCTGACACTGCTGAAAATCACCCTCTAAAACTAGAGTAATTGCAAAATCATCATTACTGATTAAGTAGCTTTCAGTACTTTCTATCAATTCGTGAATTGCACGTTTACGGTGTTGTCCATCAGTTATATCCAACTTGACTCCACGACGAATAACAACTAGACAAATACCTCTACCAAGTTCAAGAATTGTTATGTCTTTTGGAGCTACATTAGCAGTCAAAGTTCCTACAATCCAAGGTTTTTCTTTTCGAGAACGGTCAACAATGTATTTTTTAATTTCATCAGCATGACCTTTAACCTCTGGGCGATTTTTACCAGAATCAGGATCATTCCCAGTGGATGGTTTAGCTTGGAGAAGACCAGAAAAGTCACTCGCAGGTACATTAATTTGCAGCATTGTCCGCTTTCCCTGCTGAAAAATCAGCCCCGGATAGCAGCGATCACGATGATATTGTGAGAAGAATGGCTCAATAAAGGAGCTAAACTGAGCTTTTATCTGAGGAGAAATGCTATTATTGTCGTCCTCAATCGGTTGAGCCATATAAATACCTAATATAAATTAGTAGATGTTAGCAAACATGATATGCAACCCTTATGGACTGTAGCATCGGTAAAAACCACACTGCAAAATCCCTACTTAACTTTGCTAGTTGAGAATATGTGGAAGTCCTACAGCTTTTGGATCAACAAACTCACCATCGAAACTTATAGTTTTATCTTCAACAGTCCTAGCATCCGCCAAAGCCTTACGAAGTTCAGCACGTTCCATCTGTTCCTGAATTCCACCCAGAATATAAACCAATAATTTCGCGGCTAAATCTCGTCCAGCAACCTGCACTCGCTTTTTATTTGGGTCATACAAAACCCCATACCAAAGAGATTGGGGATATTCCATACCACTAAAACCACCTTGCTGGTCAAACTTCCGCAGTTTCTTAAAAATATCTGCTAAGGAAAAACCTTTTTTAAATACCAAAATTCCGATAGCTTGCGCTAATGCAACTTGAGCAACCGGACGGAAAAGCATATTTCCTTCACCTCCATCTTTCTCAAAGCTGAAGCGCCGTAAAGCTGGTGTATCCTCGTGTTCTAAAATCTTATAACTAGAAAGACTAGCCAAAGAATCAAATAGCTTTCTAAATTCCTCAATTCCCTGCTCAAGTTCTTCATCCTCTGGACGCATGGGAATTAGACCTTTCTCCAAGGGTTTCCAGTGAGGGAACTTTTGAGCCAAATATCGCTCAGACATATCTTGTAGAGCTTGCAAAGTGGTCAAAACTGTAGAATTGGAAGCTACTGTTGCACTATTCCAATTAACGCGGGGATTGCGCTCTTGCCGTTGTTCTAATAGTGGATGTGTAACTGCAATTTTTCTAGCAACGATCGCAAAACCATCATCTTCATTCAACTGTGTTAGCTGACCTTTAGTCAAGGGTGCAGCCATCAAGTTGACATGAACAAAAATCGATCTCACCCTCCGCCTCGCCTGGGTGCGAGTTTCCCCAGCCGCTACCGCACAGATGAACTCAATACCAATTTTTTCTTTGGGTAAATTTTGCAAGTAAGCAAGGTCTACTTGGTACTTTTCTATCAAATCATTGACTGTAATAAAACTATCATCAGCACCTTTATCTTTTTTATATCGCTGGAGTTTACGAGTTTTGATTAACTCCATCAACCCCTGAACCCCCATTAATCGGTGTTGACCATCTAGTGCATAAATGGTTACATCATCCTCAGAAATATTTAGCAGACCTACCTTACCGTCTTTATCTAGAGGTATAAAATCAGTCGTAGACTTGGTGGCGCGTCCTTCGTTATCCCACTCAGCAGCTTTGGGATTATCCACCCACGGTTGATTAATTACTACTAACACTGGCGGAAACTTGTGGTTGTGTCGAGCCGCTAAATACTGCACTAGTGGCGCTTGACGTGACCAATCAAGGGGACGCTGCTGAATTTCATCAATACTATCCGCGTCAATTTCGACATTATCAGTCTCAGGATTATACTTTTTTTGAAACAGAGGTAAGCCAGAGGCGAAGTGAACCCGACCTGCAAACCATTCCAAGGTAACAGAGCTAACATAAGCCTCCGTACCACCCATTTCGGTTTTTTGAACGAGAATCTGATCTTTTTTTCCTAAAAACTTCTCTAAGAGTAAAGCTAGTACCTGTTTTTCCTTGTTTTCCCGTTCTAGGTACTCTCTAGCGATGTCAGCCGTTGGGTCAGATGCACTATCTTTCATGTTAAATTTTAAAAACAGAATAGGATTATGTCGTTTAATTATCCAAAAAATTGAATATTAGTAGTAAAGTTTTTAAAAACTTTTCTTCAACCCAGATCGCTGGGTTTTGTCTATGTAGACGCGAATTCTATTCGCCGGGATATTACGCCAGTGTTTCCAGAGAGAAGGATAAATGACTACAGCACAACAACCAGAAAAGACAGTTCAGCAAACACGTACTGTAGCAGAGTTAGTGGACTATATCCAAGTTCTCACCATTGAAATTCAAGAATTGTATTGTTTAGATGAGATACCTTGGGTTTTGGGCGTGTCTTGGGGAAAAGATTCTAGTACAGTATTGCAGCTTGTATGGAATGCGATCGCTGCTCTTCCTCCAGAAAAAAGAACTAAAACAGTCTATGTAATTACAACCGATACTCTGGTGGAAAACCCTGTAGTGTCTGCTTGGGTTCGCAAATCCATGCAGAATCTCAAAGTAGCTGCAAAAGAACAGGGGATGCCAATCGATCCACATTTACTACAACCAGTAATTCAAGACACATTTTGGGTAAATCTTATTGGTAAAGGATATCCAGCACCTCGTAACCAGTTTCGCTGGTGTACACCACGTTTAAAAATTAATCCTGCTAATCAATTCATCCGTGAAATAGTTAGAGCTAACGGTGAAACAATTCTTGTATTGGGTACTCGCAAAGCAGAAAGCTCAAAACGTGCTGCCACAATGAAAAAGCATCAAGTTGATAGAGTACGCGATCGCCTGAGTCCTAATGCCAGCCTACCCAACTCCTTAATCTATACCCCTATAGAAGATTGGAGTAATAATGATGTCTGGATATACCTGAATCAGTGGGATAATCCTTGGGGACAAAGTAATAAAGAATTATTTGCTATGTATCGAGGTGCAACAGCCGATAATGAATGTCCATTAGTTGTTGATACTTCTACTCCTAGCTGTGGTGATTCCCGATTTGGGTGCTGGGTTTGCACACTAGTGAATAAGGATAAATCAATGGAGGCGATGATCCAAAATGATGAAGAAAAAGAATGGATGCAGCCTCTATTAGATATTCGTAATGAACTAGATATTCAAGATGATCGAGATAAGAGAGACTTTAGAAGAATTTGGGGAGATGTTCAATTATTTGAGAGAAATAAAGATGGAAAACATTCTGTTGAACCAATACCTGGTCCCTATACCAAATATTGGCGGGAACATTGGCTAAGACGATTATTAGAAGCGCAAACAAAAACCCGTCGTACAGCTCCAGAAAATATGCGCGATATCACCCTAATTACTCTAGAAGAAATGAGCGAAATCCGCCGCATTTGGCTAGAAGAAAAACACGAATTTGATGATAGCTTACCCCGGATTTATCAAGAGGTGACAGGCGAAGAATTTCAAGACCCCCGTCCTGGTGCAGACTATAGCCTACTAGGTCGTGATGAATGGATAGTATTAGAAGAAATCTGTGAAGGTGACGCGATGCACTTGGAACTCATGGCGAAATTGTTAGACACAGAACGCCAGTATCGCAAAAAGACTCGTCGCGTGGGAATATACGATACTTTAGAAAAATGCTTTAATACGAGTTCCCGTTCTCCAGAAGATGCGATTAAAAATGCTCGTTTGAAACGCGAATTAAGCGAAGCAGTTAGTCAAGGTGATGTTGCAAAAGTCAAGCAGATGACTTTGGGCGATGTTGCAGCAATCAATGAAGTAGATGAAGGTAAAACTGAAAGTGATGAACAGGTAACTTGGGCAAGTATGAAATTTAAAAAGAAAGATTCAGAATAATAGAAGACGGAAGTCAACCAAACTACTTAAAGAACGCTTGACAAAGTTGGGTTATCTTAAAACAAGCGAGGTTCTATGATTCAAGCCATACACAAATTAGTAACTTTTAAAGATTTTGCAGCTTGGCGGCCTGAGGGTGGGAGATACGAATTACATGATGGCGTGATTGTTGAAATGGCACAACTAGTGGGAGATCATGAGGATGTTGTTGGTTTTTTGGCGCTAAATATATCTATCGAAATTGGGCGACAAAAACTTCCTTACTTCATTCCAAAAACTGTATTAATCAAGCCATTTGAAGGTGAATCAGCTTATTCACCAGACATCTTAATAATCAATCGACCAAATTTAGTGAATGAGCCTTTGTGGAAAAAAGAATCAACTGTATCTCAAGCTGCATCTATTCCATTGGTTATTGAAGTTGTTAATACTAACTGGCGAGATGATTACTATAAAAAATTAGCTGATTATGAAGCTATAGGTATTCCAGAATATTGGATTATAGATTACGCGGCTATAGGTGCTAGGAAGTTTATTGGTAATCCTAAGCTGCCGACTATATCCATTTATCAATTAATTGATGGTGAGTACCAAGTTACTCAATTTAAAGGCGATACCCATATTGCCTCGCCTACTTTCCCAGAATTGAATTTAACCGCCGAACAGATTTTTCAAGCTGGAGGTGTGCAAATAGACCTAACCCCCTAACCCCCAACTCGTCGCGGGAAGGGGGAACAATTCAAAGCCTCTCTCCTAAAAGGAGAGAGGTCAAAATTGTACTTCACTAGACCAATAACCGCTATACAATCGTATTTCTTAACAGTTAGTGATGGTATTATCTATATTTCATATACAATATTTTTTCTCAATGCGTCAGACAAAACCATCTAATTAATTTTATCTGATTCCTTTCATCACAAACTTTCTGCTTATGCGATCGCCGTCGAACTCATGTTAATCTTAAAAACTAATGATATTTCTTGAACTCGTATTACAAAACTTTGGACCCTATAGTGGGAAACAGGTAATCAATCTTAACCCAAAAATTGATGAGGAAACCTCACACCCAATTATCCTTTTAGGTGGGATGAATGGCGGCGGAAAAACTACCCTGATGGATGCCATTCGTCTCGCTCTTTATGGCGCTCGTGCCCAATGTTCTACCCGTGGTAATTTAAGTTATAGTGATTTTCTCAATCAATGTGTTAACAACAAAATAGATCCAGTTGCAGACACGCGGATTGAATTACTTTTTGAACATATTGAAAACGATAAACCAATAAAATACCGTGTTGTGCGTAGTTGGACAAAAAATCCTAAAGACGGTAAAGATACGCTAGGTATTTTAGGTGACAGTGATACATGGCCTGATGCTTTAGTTAATATATGGGATGAGTATATTGAAAATCTCTTGCCATTAGGTATTTCTAACTTATTTCTCTTTGATGGTGAACAGGTTAAAGAACTTGCAGAACAGGAAACACCACCACCAGTTGTAGTAGATGCAATTCGCGGACTTTTAGGTTTAGAGTTAGCAGACCGTTTAGCAGTTGATTTAGATATCTTAGTTAACCGTAAACTTAAAGAAGTTGGTAATAGTAAGGATTTAGCAAATCTAGAGGAAATTGAAACTAGGTTAACCCAACAGCAAGAAGATTATCAAACAACAGGAGAAAAATTAGAAACTCTAAAAAATCAGGTAGAAGATTTAGAACAAAAGCAGCAAGAAGCCTTTGATAAATTCATTTCTGAAGGTGGGAAGATTGCCGCAGAACGCAATCAACTAGAAATACAACAAGATACAAAAACTGCGGAAATTGAACAAGTACGTCAGTCGATGTGTGAATTGGCGGCTGATGTTTTACCTCTTGTATTAATTCCCAATTTGCTTAATCAGGCGCAAACACAGGGTGAAAAAGAATTTCGGCATCAACAGGTACAAATTTCTAAAGATTTGTTATTTGAGCGAGATCAGCGCTTACTCTCTTGGCTAAATCAAGTGGAAATTTCTCCTATACAAGTTGAAAAAATTCAATCATTTCTGGTTCAAGATGTAGATGATTTATATGCCAAGACTATCCAGATAGAAGCACCTTGGCTATTAGCCGATGATGAAACTTTAAGCCAGCTAGATAATCTCATATATCACTTACAAAATTCCAAACTTTCTGCAAAAGAGAAATTAGCTATTCTCAAAAATAAAGAAGAAGAAATTCATACTCTAGAAAGACAAGTGCAAACAGCAGCCGCACCAGAAGATTATACAAAGCTGCGCCAAGCACTAGAATCAGCACAAAACCAAGTTGTTGAAGCTAAAGCAAATTACGAAACAATCCGCCGTCGTTTAGCTGAATTAGAAACTATTATTGCCAAGTCAAAGAGAGAATTAAGTGATTATACAGTAGAAAATATTAAACATAAAAATAGCGAACATATTATTACGTCAGCAGCGAAAGTTCAAAATACACTCAATATTTTTCGTGAAAAATTAACTCTGCGAAAACTCAATAAATTAGAGGAAGAAGTTAAAAATTGCTTCCTTTATCTCCTGCATAAATCAGACTTAGTGCATCGCATCACCATTGATACCAAGACTTTCAGCCTTTTGCTTTACGATTTAAATGGTAAACCTGTTCCTAAACATCGTTTATCAGCAGGCGAAAAACAACTACTTGCGATCGCATTCCTCTGGGGTTTAGCCAAAGTCTCTGGACACCGCCTACCAGTAGCAATCGATACGCCACTAGGTAGACTAGACTCCTCCCACCGCAGCAACTTAGTTGAACGTTACTTTCCATCCGCCAGCCATCAAGTGATTTTGTTATCTACGGATACTGAGATTGGAAAGAAAGAAGTAGAAACACTGCGAGAAAACGAAGCGATCGCACGTGAATACCTGCTCAAATACGACTCTTCTACCCGCCAAACAACAGTGGTAGAAAATGAATATTTTTGGTAACAAATTAGCGCCTAATAGTGCTAAACCTAAGCCACTTGTGGAACCCGTAAATTAACGGGGAAAACGATATGCTGGCAATGACGTTCTGATGACAACAGCCGTTTTACCGAGGAGCGGAATGATGGGAAACTATCACGTTCCGTTTTGGAGAGCAGTGGAGGGGGTAACTCCTTCACCGACTTTAATTATTCTAAATCTTGCAAAAGCTAGGGGAGGGCATCCCCAAAGTAACGCTAACGGACTAGTAACCTCTACGCTACTTGATGAAAGCCTGGTAGAGCAAGTAACTAGGATGAAGTTAGAATCCCCTCGGCAATAGCTGCGGGGAGTGTCAATACAAAGAGTTAAATAAAAGTCTTCAATCCCTTGTAGTTAAAGTCAGGTAAGCTGAGATTATAAGTTACATTTTGTTAGATTAAGTCACGGAGTCTTTTATGCGCTTGCGCTCACTCACGGTCGTTTGTATTTCCTGTCTCATCACCTTTCTATCGTGGGTGATCATTCCTCCTGCTGTAGCATTGACACAGATTAGATTATTTGACGTTTCTTATAAAGATTGCCCACCAGAACTAGCACAAGGGGCTGTTATCAGTAGTGGTAGCGCGGCTGCTAATTGTTTTCTTGTCTTTGGCAAGGCAGAAAATGGCACTTACAAAACAGTCTACGACGCAGATATTTTTGGACGCATCTATGATGCCAACAATGACTCGGTAATGCAAAACCGCACTCGCTTAGGTTCTATTGCTGAAGTGCCACCTGGAATTAGCGATTTTGAATTGAGAATTTCTGTACCTGCGAATCAGCCTACTCCGTTGAAGCTGAAGCAGTTTAAAGCAGCCGGATTTAGCGGGCAAGTCCGTAAGTAATACCAATTTTAGATTTGAGACTGACTTATCTGGCATTGTACCGAAAATCTAACTTACCCAAATTTCTACAAAGCAATCAACTAAACAACAAGCGCAGACTTCTTATCTTCCTCCGCGTACCTCTGCGCTTCCCTCCGCGTCCCTCTGCGTTAAAAAACAATCTCCCCCCTCATCCTCTCCTCCAACACATCCAACAACCCATCCACATCCTTTCCAACTTCTTCAAAACAAATCGGTGGCGCTGGTTCTGGTGCAAACTGAATTAACTTAATTTCTCCCTTCCCAATCCCAATCATCACAACTTCCACTTCCGGCTTGTGATTCTCCACAATTCCCAAAATTTCCTGAAGCCGATTATCAACTCTAATATTTAAATTCTCTATCTGCTCTTTCGGACAATAAACAAAATGCGGCGTTGGTTGCAAATCAATACCAACAGTACCCTGACTGTCACCATTTGCTAACCACAATCCCCAAAACAGCGCCGCCAATTCTTGCTGATTTGCTTTGACAAACTTATCCAACTGGCGACGCCACTTAGCATCACCTGATTCTGGTTGACTATTACCAAAAAACATAAATAATTCGTACCTCGGCTTCGCTCGGCAACCTAATTCGTAATGACGCTCTCTACGAGACGCTAAAAGCGAACGATGACTCGCTAACGCTACGCTAACGTAATTCGTAATTAAAACACAAAGAAGGGGGGAAAGTTATCTTAAGCCTGATTGTACACGCCAGAGGCCGGAATAAATACCGTCTTTCTCCAGCAATTGCTCATGGGTTCCCGACTCTACTAATTTCCCATGTTCCATGACATAAATGCAATCGGCATTGCGGATGGTGGAAAGACGATGAGCGATCGCAATTGTAGTTCTATTTACTGTAATTCGGTCGAGCGATCGCTGGATTGCTGCTTCTGTCTCATTATCCACTGCTGAGGTAGCTTCATCTAAAATCAGAATGGGCGGATTTTTGAGAACTGCACGGGCGATCGCAATCCGTTGTCTTTGTCCACCAGATAACTTTTGTCCTCTTTCCCCCACAATTGTCTCATAACCTTGGGGCAGATCAATAATAAATTCGTGTGCCTCGGCTATCTTCGCCGCCGTGATAATTTCTTGCTCTGTATTCTCAAAGCTACCATAAGCAATATTTTCAGCTACAGTGCCATGAAATAGAAAGACATCTTGACTCACTAAACCAATACAGCGCCGTAAATCTTGCAAATTCAAACTTTGCAAATCAATGCCATCAAGAGTAATGCTTCCTGTTTGCACCTCGTATAACCGCAACAGAAGTTTGACTAAAGTGCTTTTACCAGAACCAGTTGAACCGACAATTGCAATGGTTTTCCCCGCCGGAATATCCAAAGACAGATTTTTAATAACTGGAAATCTATCTTTATAGGCAAAATAAACATTTTTAAATTGCACTTCACCCCGCACTTCATCCACAGGTAACGATACATCACCTGTATGAATAGCAATAGGAGTATCCAGCAAATTCATGACTCGATTAGTAGAAGCCATTGCCCGTTGATATTGGTCAAAAGTTTCGCCTAATCTAGTTAAAGGCCACAACAATCGCTGGATTAAAAATACTAATACGCTGTAAGCGCCTACAGACATTTTTCCAGAAACTGCTGCCATCCCACCATACAACAGTAATGCCGTGAAACCCACCAAAATCAGCATCCGAATTAACGGGACAAAAGCAGCAGAAAGGGTAATTGCCTTGGAGTTACTGCGGCGATAAGCTTCACTATCTAATTCCAGACGAGAGGCTTCATAAGTTTCAGCAGTGAAACTTTTAATAGTAGTAATTCCGCTGATATTGTTTGACAAACGCGAATTCAGGAAACCTACCTTTTCGCGCACATCAGCATAACGAGGTGCAAGTAGTCGTTGATAAGCAAAGGAACCCCAGAGGATAAATGGCATCGGTGATAAAGCCATCCACGCTACATCAGGAGCCAAAATAAAGAAAGCAGCGCCAATAATTAGAACAGTTGCGGAAACTTGGATAATATCATTTGCTCCTCCATCTAAAAACCGCTCTAATTGGTTAATATCATCACTGAGGATAGACATTAAACCGCCAGTGCTGCGTTCTTCAAAATAAGCCAATTCCAACTCTTGCAAATGTTTGTATGCATCCAAACGTAAGTCATGCTGAATATTCTGACCCAAATTCCGCCAAAGTCGAGCGTAGGCGTACTCAAAAACGGATTCTAGTATCCAAATGATGACAGTCAGGAAGGAAATAATCAAAAATTGTTGAAAGACATCGCGTACCCCTAACTGGGCAATTATGGAATCCTGCTGTTTAACTACCACATCCACCGCGACGCCAATTAAGGCGGGTGGTGCTAAATCGAAAAATTTATTGAGGGTAGAATAAGTAGTTGCTAGCCAAATTTGTTTACGATACTGGTGTCCATACTCAAGCAAACGCTGGAGAGGATGCGTTGAATGTTTACGCCTTCTTGATGCCCGATGAGATTTTAATACAGTAGCCACGGCTTTTTGCGGTTTCGTGCTACTGATATTACCACGGAAAAAAGTTTTGAGTCTTGAGTCTGAAGATGAGTGATTACCTACGGTACGCTACGCGAACGCAATTGTAGTTCTATCTACTGTAATCTGTTTGAGCGATCGCTAGATTGCCGCTTCTATGTTATTATCCACCGCCGAGGTAGTTTCATCTCAAACCCAAATGTCGCAGGGTACAAGTTAATAACAATATAATTTTGACTTTTTTGGGAGATGTTTATAATGAAAGGGCTTTTGCCCCAGGCATCTTTGAGGTTCCGGGTATTATGCTTAATTGCCCGGATATCATGTGATATCTATCTGTGCATCAACAAAGTTTGTATGAGAGTTGAAACGGAATATGGCAATATCTGATATCCTCCAAGAACCAAAGCCTTTAAGTAGCTTGTTTAAGGGACTGCGTGGCGATTTTACCGGAGGGCTAACAGCAGCAGTGGTAGCCTTGCCTTTAGCTTTAGCCTTTGCGGTAGCAAGTGGAGTAGAACCAAAAGCTGGACTTTACACGGCTATTGTGGCGGGAATTGTAGCGGCAATTTTTGGTGGTTCGTCAGTACAGATTACAGGGCCAACAGGTGCAATGGCTGTAATTTTGGTGGGAATTGTCGCCAAGTACGGCATTGAGAAAGTTTGGATTGCTGGGGTGATGGCTGGGATTATCCAGATTGCCTTGGGGGTTGCCAAACTTGGACAGCTAGTGAAGTTTATTCCCTATCCAGTCACGGCAGGCTTTACTAATGGTATTGCCGTGATTATATTCTGTGGTCAATTAAATAATTTCTTTGGTTTACAACTACCGCGCAGTGAACATTTTGCGCCGGGACTTTGGCAAAGTGTAACTCATGTAGAAGCTTTAAATTGGGCTGCTGTTGGGTTGGCAATAGTGGTAATTGCAACCACGGTTTTGTGGCCCAGGATTAATTCTACAATACCGGGTTCTTTAATGGGGTTGGTGTTGGCAACAGCGATCGCTGCTTATTTCCATCTGGATGTACCCACAATTGGCAGCATTCCGCAATCTTTACCGATGCCCCAAGGTATTCCCCACTGGAATGATTTTAGTCTGATTCGAGAACTGATTAATCCGGCTTTGGCTTTGGCTGCACTGGGAAGTATTGAATCGTTGCTGTCGGCGGTGGTGGCTGATGGGATGACAGTGAGCGAAAAACACAATAGCGATCGCGAATTAATTGGTCAAGGATTGGCAAATATTATTGTCCCATTTTTTGGTGGCATTCCGGCAACAGGTGCGATCGCTCGAACTGTTGTCAATGTCCGTTCTGGCGGCAAAACCCGGCTATCTGGAGTAATTCACGGCGTTGCCTTAGCCATTATTGTTTTAACTTTAGCACCTCTAGCAGCACAGATTCCTTTAGCAGCACTTGCTGGTATTTTAATGGTGGTTAGTGTACGGATGGTTGAGTGGGAAGCCATTGGTTTATTGATGCGGGCTACCTACTCTGATTTTGCAGTGATGATTCTCACCTGGCTAGTAACAATCTTGTTTGACTTAGTTCTCGCCGTAGAAGTAGGATTGATTGCAGCCGGAGCATTGTTCATCAAAAGGATGAGCGATTTAAGCCTAGTCAAAATACCTGAAACCGAAGTATTTCCCCCTGGTACTGCTCTGGAATTAGGAAAAGAAATTGCTGTTTATCGCGTAGATGGCCCCGTATTTTTTGGTGCTGCTGAACGGTTTGCTACCTTCCTCCGCGATGAACCGGAAGTAAAATATTTAATTCTCCGGTTACGGTTTGTACCAAATATGGACACTACTGGGTTAGTAGCTTTAGAAGATATTTACCACGACTTAGAACGGCACAATTGCCGCTTAATTCTCACAGGTTTACAAACCGAAGTTAAAGAACTATTAGAACGAACAGGATTGTTACAAAAAATTGGGTTATCAAATTGTTTTGAAACAACAACAGATGCGATTTGCTCTATCTCTCCTCAAATTCAACAATGTTCTCAACCTGTAGCGGCTGATTTGAAAACAAAAGAATTGATGGAATTAAATGAATGATGATATTTTGCCAAAACATAGATACCTGTAAATAGACAAGGTATTATTTACAGATATTTAGTTGTTTTAACCCTAGCGATCGCTTCTTGTAATATTAGGCTGAATCACTTTAATATCAACCACAATAAGCATCATGAGCGTTATCGTCTTCGGCAGCATAAATATAGACTTGGTAGCAACAGCACCCCGGTTGCCAGTCGCCGGAGAAACGTTGCTAGGAGAAGACTTTTTTAAAGTTTCGGGAGGTAAAGGAGCTAATCAAGCCGTAGCATTAGCAAAATTGGGAATTCCTACCCAAATGGTGGGGCGTGTAGGTGCAGACGATTTTGGTGTGGAACTTGTCAACAATTTACAAGCATCTGGTGTGCAAATTGACAATATTTTCGTGGATGAGACTGTTAGTTCTGGAGTCGCCATCATCACTGTAAATCATGCTGGTGAAAATCAAATTATTGTAATTCCTGGCGCAAATGGGTGTGTCAATCAAGAAGATGTAGAACGATTGTCCCACTTATTACCAGAAGCGACAGCACTGCTTTTGCAATTAGAAATTCCGATGGCTGCCGTGGTTGCAGCCGCTAAAGCCGCAAGAAAAACTAAAATAACGGTAATTCTCGACCCTGCACCCGCACAAGCTGATTTGCCAGATGAACTTTACCCGTTAGTGGACATTATTACACCGAATGAAGTTGAAGCAGCCCAGTTAGTGGGTTTTCCTGTAGATGGAGAAGAACTTGCAGCCAAAGCAGCTGGGGTTTTATTACAACGGGGTGTGAAATGTGCGATCGTCAAACTGGGTGCTAAAGGTGTTTTTTGTGCCACTGCTGAGGAAAAGTTTTTTGTGCCCGCGTTTCCAGTTCATGCAGTTGACACGGTAGCTGCTGGCGATGCTTTTAACGGCGGCTTAACAGCGGCACTTTTTGAAGGACTTTCTTTACATCAGGCAGTTGTTTGGGGTGCAGCAGCAGGTGCTTTGGCGACAACAAAACCAGGCGCACAAACTTCACTACCAGATAGGTTTACATTTGATGCGTTTCTTAGGGAAAGGGTAGGGAGTAGGGAGTAGGGAGTAGGGAGTAGGGGGACATGAGGGAGATGAGGGAGATGAGGGAGATTAGGGGACAAGGGGACAAGGAGAATAATCATGCTCAATGCCCAATGCCCAATGCCCAATGCCCAATCCCCAATGCCCAATGCCCAATGCCCAATGCCCAATCCCCAATGCCCAATCCCCAATGCCCAATCCCCAATGCCCAATGCCCAATGCCCAATCCCCAATGCCCAATGCCCTATTATTCAATCCCTTCTACCCACGAGCAATGGTAATCTGGGCAGCGTCAAAGTCTTGTAGCCGAGTCATGTTTCCGCTGTTCTTATCTATGCTATACACAGCATTAGGTGTCTCATACCTCATAGCTCCAAAGCCAATGAGTTGACCTGTTGCAGAACAAACTAAGCTTTGTAAGCCATTATTCCATGCTTGACCATTAAGTTTCAATTGTGCCAGTTTGATCGGGCTTTTTTGATTTGAGTCTAGCTGCATCAGAGTTGTATCACCTTTTAATCCAAGTAAGGATGTATAGAGTTTTCCATCTGGACTTTGTGCTAGATTACTCACCCGCTCATTGTTCGGGAATTTAATCTTACTAATAGAACTTATCTCTCCTGTTTGAAGGTTAATATCTACCAATGTGATCGGCGGTGTACCGTTTTTCTTACCTACTAAACCGATGAGTCGCCCATCATTAGTGCCTAGCAAGCTCCCAAGCTGTTCATTCTGTTTAAGTCCTGAGACTGTCAAAGTTTTTACAGGCGTACTCAAAAATGTAATGCGAGTTGGTGTCGCCTGTTTCCTACCAATGCTAACAGGAGTAGCGGCTACGACAAGTGTGCCATCGCTTAAAGAAGTGAAGCCACTCAATGTTTCGTTAGACTCTACTAAAGGTGTAACGCGATCGCCAACTTTGTCATCGGTTAAGCGATTCAATGTCTCATTAGACTCTTCTAATAAAGGTCTAATAAAATCGGCAAGTGTGCCATCGCTTAAAGAAGTGAAGCGACTCAGTGCTTCGTTAGACTCTACTAAAGATGTACCGCGCTCGGCAAGTATCTCAGAAACTAGTGGACTTAGAAGCTGAACCTTTCCTGTATTTAAGGATTGCAAAATAAAGGATTCTAAAACAAGTCCTAGCCCTAAAGGCTTAATATCTGTGGGTACAGTGTTTGGCGCAGCGCTATCTAATTCAGTGACATCAACCTCTGGAATAACCGTTTGGTCAGTGGTGATGATAGAGCCAGAACCTATACCTACAATTTTGAAACTTGGTGTTTGTGCCAAAGATTTGTTGCTTAGATAACTAAGCCCAGATACTATGGTTCCACCAATTACCAACTGGCCAAACTGCCGACGTGATAGCTTGTAACTCATATTTCTACTCCTAGAATTAATGACTTTTATGAAGTGACAGTGGATTAGACCTCTTGCATAAATCAAAAATGAAGAACCCCACCCCGCATTTGCAAACGCAAACGCTCTCCTTCCGCAAGCTGGAAGGGTTGGAGAATAAGGTGTTAGGAACTTTTGCAAGAGGTCTATTGAACATAAACGGGTAAGGCTATGTTATTAGCGTCCAGGTTGCTACTGAGGGTGTTCCATTGTTGTCACTAATAAAAAGCATGTACCAGCCTGGTGGTGCTATGTTTCGATTGCTTGTTGCCGTGACATTGAGAGAAGTAGCGTTCCTAGAATTAATCGGCACATCCACTAACCTTTGTTCTGTCTCGCAGGAATGAGTGGTTGCCATTGGTCTAATCAAACTAACCCATTTAATATTGCTAGCCTGGGGTGTCTGAATTGTAAATTGCTGCCTGTACTTCAATGCTTCAGGAGCGCTCTGAATAATTGGGCGCGATCGCGACATATACGCAGGACTGTAAATTTCTAAACGCAGTTCATCGACAGTCCGTTCAGGATTACCCCCAGCTGTGACTACCCTACCATCTGGTAGAAGCAAGGCTACCGAGTGATATACGCGGGGGACATTTTGTTTAGCTACCACTTTCCAGGTATTTGTGATTGGATTGTAGATTTCTGCTGGCAGCATTGATTGTGTTGTGTCCTCATTCATTTTGCTACCATTGCAAACAAACACTGTGCGATCGGGTAACAAAACTGCGCTGTGATGCATCCGAGCATAGTTTAGAGGCCTTGCTGCTACGTAAGTTGGGTTACTAGCTTTTAAATCTACAATATTGACCCTGTTTGTTGCTTTATTACCACTACCTCCACCCATAATCATCACTTTTTGGTCTTGTGCAGGTGGTAAAAGCACACTGCTAGCTTGATTTCCGAAAGCTGAGTCTTGCAGCCCTGGCACCACTTTTTCTGTAATGGATTCCGTAAATGACGCTGGTAGGGTTAGTATCCTTGGGTCTAGTCCAAAGTTGCTGCCCATCTGGGCACCTGAATAAAAAAGTTTTCCGCTACTGAGTAAAAACAGATGTAAGTATGGCGGGTAGGGACGAGTTGTTGGAAAAGCGTTCCAACCATTTGGAAAGAAAGCAGAATAAATTTCTGGTTGGTTGTTGAGCTTGCCATCTTTATCCGGGCCAGATATTGCAAAGATCCGGCCGCTGCCTAGCGTTAACACGGTAGGATACCAACGGCCGTTGTTCATTGGTAGTATCTTGACCCATTTCTCCGCAATGGGGTCAAACAGCAGAGCAGAGGGTGAACCATAAAATGGGTCATAGCGCAAAGTTCCACCCGCAACCAACAGCCTACCATCAGGGCGGAAGGAGTGACCAGCGCAAAAAAGGTCAATAGGTTGATTATTACTATCCAATGGAGGCTTTTGACGGGTAAAGGTTCCTTTACTCACATCCCAAACCACACTGTCATAGGGAGTATTTAAGCGACTTGGATCATTACCTGAACCGCAGAAAAAGAATACTTTACCAGTACGAAACAGAGCGGCATGTATAGGTATGATTGGAGCGCTATATGACAATACTTGCCATTTGTCTGTGGCAGTAGTCTGAGCGATGAAAGTCCCTAAATCTGTTTCCTCTAAAAGGTTAGTCTTGTTATGAGGTTGAGTCACTTTATTTACAATTATTCCTACGTAATTTTTGTTTTTCTGTTCTTTGTTTCAGTAGCTTCTTCCTCAAATTATATCTATACTTTTTTCGGCTTCTCTAATGTTAAGATGTGATGTTTTTTATAACAAGCTCAGGTAAATACGGTTTTTTCATTAGTAATTACGCTGTCATTTTTACCTGCTACCGAGTATCTAATTAAGCCTTATACTGTATTTTCTCGTAAATAATAAACTATGCTTTTAAATATGACGCGTATACCTTTCAGAGCTTGTAATTGGGCATTAATAGCTAAAAAATGTGTTTTTGATCTTCGATTTGTGAATAGGTTTAAACACTCAGATGTCGCACATTTAATTTGCACAACTAATTTGGACAAAATGCCCACCCCACAGGATATTTGTTTCTTTGATGATGCAAATTCAAATATTTTTATTTTATTCTTTATTAAAAGGAAAATAATTGGTTTAAATTTTGATTACAGGTATAATACAATACAAAATACATGGCTGATAGAATTAAGAGGATCATGACATCCCCCATTCAGCCTTTTGCTAAATAGATTGGCAATTTGTTACAGCAGATAAAGGAATTAAACTGGAGAAAGTAAGTAGTTTTTTTAGGAAGCAATGATTAGACCGAGTTTTAGATGTGACGATCGCAAATTTGAGACGATTAGCTCAAAGCTGAGAAGTTTTTCGCCATGAGCAACTCAACTCCAATAAATGATGAGAAAAATCTTCCCAAGAAAAAGGGCAGGACACTCCCTCCCAAGCTGATCATCTGGCTGGGAAAGTTTGTCTGGACGACTATGTGGCAGATCATGATGTCAAAGCTTGCTCCTAGCAATCAGTCGGGAGCTTATATTCGTCCTAATAGCCAGTTTCGCAAGTTCATTACAGAAGAAGGGAATCCTTACCCACCAGCAGCGGGGCGCTACAAACTCTATGTTGGGCTGGGCTGTCCTTGGGCGCACCGAACCTTAGTTGTGCGATCGCTCAAAAAACTCGAAGCGGTAATATCAGTATGTATCGTCTCTCCTTCTCCTATTGAAGGCGGTTGGATATTCAACGAGGAAGAAGAAGGTTGTCGCACGCTGGCTGAATTTTATCAGCTGGCACAACCTGGTTACAGTGGACGCTCTACAGTTCCAGTCCTATGGGATAGCGAAACAAAAACCATCGTCAATAATGAAAGTTCAGAGATTATCGTCATGCTAAACTCTGAGTTTAACGAGTTCGCCAACAATCCCACACTGGATCTTAACCCAGAAGCACTCAAGGAAAAGATTGACTGGTGGAATGAAAAGATTTATCACGCAGTAAATAACGGTGTGTATCGCTGCGGCTTTGCCCAGAGCCAAGAGGCATACAATCAAGCCTGTAATGAACTGTTCGCAACTCTCGATGAGATTGACATTGCATTGCAGACTAGTCGATATCTGTGTGGGGACAATCTCACACTTGCAGATGTCCGTTTATTTACGACGTTATTTCGGTTTGATAGTGCCTATTATGGCTTGTTTAAGTGCAATAGGCGGCGAATTAGAGACTATCAAAATTTGGGAGCTTACTTACGTGATCTATATCAGCTTCCAGGTGTAGCTGACACCTGTGATGTAGAGAGTGTGAAGCGCGACTACTACGGAAACCTATTCCCACTCAATCCGGGCGGGATAATTCCCGATGGGCCTGATATGTCTTATCTTTATCAACCACATGGGCGCGATCGCATTATACATCTCCGAAAATGAATGTAGAGACGTTGCAATGCAACGTCTCTACAAGGGTTTCAGGTAACGCATAATTCATTTCTGGAGATGTCTATTGACACTGTGAATGCTTCATAAGGTAGATTGAGAACTAATACCTCGATAGCTACATTCTGGAGTTGGTGTAATCGTGAACCAGATTAATCGAGTTGCAATTGTCGGTGGAACTCATGGCAATGAGTTTACGGGAGCCTACTTAATTCAAAAATTTGCCCAGTTTCCCGACTTGATTACTAGACCAAGTTTTGATACAGTCACTCTGTTAGCGAATCCTAATGCCTTTGCGGCGGGGAGGCGATATGTAGAGAAAGATTTAAATCGCTGCTTTCTCAAACAAGATTTACAAGATCCGACTCTGAGCAGTTACGAAGAATTGCAAGCTAAATCAATTCAGGATACCCTAGTATCAAATAGCGATAAACAAGCAGACTTTATCTTAGACTTGCATAGCAGTACAGCTAATATGGGTTTGACAATTATTTTGGTAAACAGTCATCCCTTAAACTTGAAATTGGCTGCTTATCTGAGCCAGATTAATCCTTTAGTTAAGGTTTATCGCTGCTCTTTTAAATCAATTGAAGAAAACCCATTTGTAAATTCCCTATGCGAATTAGGCTTTGCGATCGAGGTTGGCCCAATTGCCCAAAAACTCTTAAAAGCCACGCTGTTCCAACAAACAGAGGAACTTGTTTATGCGGTTCTCGACTATCTAGAAGGGTTTAACCAGGGTAAAATTTCATCAACTAACGAAACGTTGATTCTCTATAACCATTTATCAGTTGTGAACTATCCAAAACAACAGGATGGTACAATCTTTGGGATGATTCATCCAGAGCTTCAGGACAAGGATTATCAACCCTTGAACCCAGGAGATGCAATTTTTATAACTTTTAATGGTAAAACAATTGTTTATGAAGGAGGATCTACCGTTTGGCCGATTTTCATTAATGAGGCAGCTTATTACGAAAAGGGAATTGCAATGTGTTTTACCCAGAGGCAGCAAATCAATATATAGGGTGTGTAAAATATTTTTTGTATGATCGCTTTTTATTGGAAGTGATGATATAAATTGAGCATCCAAATCATCAATTACTTCTATAATCTAGTGTGATGTCTGCGACGGTCACTGAGCGCAGCCGAAGTGCGGGCTACGCCAACGCTAAAACTTACTTATACGTTTAAATGTGTCTTAGTTATGATATATTGATGACCAGTAATTATAGCGGTTCCCATTCAGATGCGGTACAAGATTATATTGCAAGGTGTAGAGGCACGGCACTGCCCATACGTGTCAACTTAAGCTAAAAATAGCTTCTCGCTTCGCCTCCTCGCCCGCCTTGAAATGAATTCCAAGGGCCAAAGCGAAAGTCTACTAAAGTAGACTAAAGATTATTCGGATTATTTAGTCATCTTTAGATGACTTGAGCTATTATTCTTGGAACTTCAGTTCCTTGCGGGACATGGTTTTCACGTTAAGTTGACACCAATGGGCACTGCCGTGCCCCTAGTTGCGGGTGTACCTCACGTAAACGAGAAGCGCTATAAATATCAGGGTAAACAGTTGTCTAAATGGCTGATCAAGTCGAGATTAAAGGAGCGCTGAAAACCCATTAGCTAATTCACGGAAATATCTTTTAGACATAGGACTTACTTGAGCAATAAAGCCCAAACCTAACACTATATTTACCTTTAATAATTATCCAAATACTTGAACTCATGATGAAAACCAAGCGACAAGGAAACAGACCAATAGCTAGTCTTTCTTTAGATTTGGATAATGTTTGGTCTTTTCTAAAAAATCAGGGCGCTCCGGGTTGGGAGACTTTCCCCTCATACTTAGATATTGCAGTTCCTCGTTTCTTAGATATTTTTCAGCAATGGGATTTGACAATCACAGTATTCATTGTGGGCCAGGATGCAGCGCTGGAAAAGAACACCAAGGCATTACAAGCGATCGCCACTGCCGGTCACGAAATTGGCAATCACTCATTCTACCATGATCCCTGGCTACATCTGTATTCAGAGGATGAAATTGAAGAAGAGGTGGCCTTGGCCGAACACCATATCAAGCGCGTCACTCATCAACATCCTATCGGCTTCCGGGGGCCTGGATACAGTTTTTCTCCTGCGGTATTGAAAGTCTTAGCAAGACGGGGATACGAATATGATGCTTCCACTTTTCCCACATTTTTGGGGCCCATCGCACGAGCATATTATTTGATGACTTGTAAACTGAGCAAGGAAGAACGGAAGAAACGGGAAGCTTTATTTGGCGGTTTCAAAGAGGGTTTGCAGCCTCTAAAACCTTACCAGTGGAACATGGGTAAAGATAAACTTACTGAAATTCCCGTTACGACGATGCCAATTTTTAAAGTGCCAATTCACTTCAGTTACATAATGTACCTGAGTACATTTTCTTCGGAAGTAGCGTTACTCTACCTGCGAATTGCCTTGTGGCTGTGTAAACTTATGCGTGTCCAGCCTTCTTTGCTATTCCATCCTACAGACTTTGTAAGTCAAGAGGATGTGCCAGAGCTATCATTCTTCCCTGGAATGAGTCTCCCCACCTACAAAAAGCTGGCAATAGTGAACAAAAGTTTGGAACTTATATCCAGTCAGTTTAATGTTTTGACTGTTGGAGAACACGCCAAATTCGTAGCAGGTGACCTTCAACTACCTGTATTAGTGCCTCAAAAGAGGTAAAAATATGATCTGAATAGCAGCCTGTTATCTTGAAACCAGCTGGTATTTGCTAGCAAGTATGTGTAAAGTAATTGAGAGTCAATCACTATCTCTAATTTTTGACACATCTATCTATGGTTAGAAAAACTCAACGTCTTTTGCTGCTAGTTGTTTGCTGTAGTATAACTGGTGTGATTTTAGGGGGTACTGCTGCTTGGGCAGAAAGTAATCTCTGCTTGGAAGACACTAAGGTTACAAGCGAGTGTTTAACCCAAGATCCGATCCAAAAAACTATCCAAGGGATGAGTACGGGATTGTTAGCTGGGGCTGGGGCCGCTTGCGGTGCAGCATGGCAGTTACGGCATGAAGATTGAGTGTGAACTACCACTAACCCGGAGTTCCGGGTTAGATCAGATTTTTGTACTAATTGACCAGTGCCTCTACTTAAGCTTTCGCTCAACATGAGGTCTTACCTGGTCACTTACGTTGTTTTATTGACAAATCAACGCAGTCACAGCGCGATCGCAATTAATCAACCGCTAACTTCCAACTCTTAGCTTCCAACTTCCACCAACTAGCTGCTGAAGTTGTAAGTTGAAGTCGGAAGTTACTGCAACGTGCAACGGCAAGACCCGCCGTCAGGGATTATTTACTTTGTAAACAGGTACAGGATTATAGGACTTTGTGATCTCAGCAATTTCTGGATATGCAGAAATTTTAGTTTGCAACTGCGACTCACCCGTAAAAGTGACTCTTCAATATACTCGAGATATTAAAAAGCTAACTTACATAAGCTAATACTGCTAACCTACAATATATTTAACTTGAAATAGCTTATATATATAACTGACTTCCAGTAACTCATGTAATTTAGTTACTATAATGCTGACTTACAATAATAAATAGTGCTTCTAATTTAATAAAGCTACTTTATTGGTAAATATATGTTGACATAGCTATAATATATTTATGGATAAAGTAAAAAGCCTAGCAGTAAACAGATTACTACCAGGCTTCAAGCTTAGATATCGCAAGTATCTAGAGCTTTATCAAGAACAGCGCTATCAGCGCTATGTTAGTTAATTGAGCTAACGTTAGCAGCATGAAGCACAGTAAAAAAATGGTAGCTACCATTTTTCCTCCTAATTTTATAAGTTGACTAATTGCAGCTTTCGCAAGAAGCTGCAATTATTTTGATTATAGCTTGAAAAATCTAATATTTTTTAGACAACATCACAAAGTGTGGTTTTTAAATACTTTTTTTATTGAAAGTGGATTTCCTGTAAATTTAATTATAAAAAGTTTTGGCTCTGGGATAGTAGGCAGTATCAACGTTGATTTTTATCTACCTTGTAAACTCTGTTTACTAATACATTGCCTAAAAATGTAGACAAATTTCACTAATAAACGACACTATAAGCTCAACTTATCACCAATTACCTAATACCAAATTTATGTGAGGCTGCATAGAATAATTTCCTTGTCCGGCAGGAGTTTCAAGTGTTTTATTCTGTGCATCTTCATAGAGAATTGGTATAAAGCCTGATTCTTTTGTAGCCAGCGCTAGCAGCGATTGAGAAACCAAGATTAACTTGCGATCGCAACTTCCACGAGCTACTTCCAACTTCCACTAACTAGCGCCGTGTTGTTGTAACTTGAAGTCGGAAGTTATCGCAACGCGCAGCGCTACCACCAGTGGTCAACGATTGCGTACAAAAACTTGGCGATCGCCAAGTTTTTTTTACTGGATTTAAATTTCCTAGTATAAAGATTTACTAACGAGGAACCTTTGCAGAATCAGCAGCTTCTATAACAAGTAATTTTTCCCCATCTTCAAAATTCTTTAGTAACTTATCTTTTAAAGAGTCACAATTGTATAGATTGTAATCAGGCTTATATTCCCATACGCTCCTTTGAACTTCTGTTGCACCCATAGCATCAAGTAATCGTTTTAGCGGCTCGTAATCTTCTGGTTTTCGGTTTACGCAATCATACGCAATAAAAAATGTTTTTTTCATAATAATAATTACCTCGGCAAATACCAAGATTCCTGTTTTGGTGATTGAGCAAGTTTCTAGAATTTAGTGTACCCATTTTAAATAGCAAAACCCTGCTGTTGAATTTATTGCTTCTTTTATACATTTACAGCCAATGATTTCTATGCTTTCTGACAAGCCAATTGTCTAACTGTGCTAACACTTCGCTGCAACGGATTGAATAGATATCTGGGTTGGGATGCAAAGAAGCAAGCGTGTGGGCGTATTTGCATTCTTGATGCCTTATAGAGAATAATCACAAATAAAGCAGCTTTGGCATCTTCGTGCGAGATAATAAATATAAAATATGGCGATCGCAATCGATTTTGGTACTAGCAACACAGTCATTGCTCGTTGGAACCCCGTAACCCAACAGCCAGAAACCCTAACTCTACCAGGTTTATCAATCAAACAAAGTCTCAATCCACCACTGATTCCCAGCTTGGTTTATGTTGAAGACGCAGCCCAAAATCAAGTCTTAGTCGGGCAACAAGTACGCGATCGCGGTCTTGACCTCAAGGGCGAAACACGATTTTTCCGCAGCTTCAAGCGGGGTATTGGTGCAGATATCCAAGGTTTCTTACCCGAACTAGATGGGCAAATTGTCACCTTTGAGCAAGTAGGGCAATGGTTCCTCACCAAAGTAATTGAAGAACTAGCTCCCCAAGAAGGAGGGTTAGACTCTTTAGTATTAACCGTACCCGTAGACAGTTTTGAAGCTTATCGTCACTGGTTAGGGAAAGTTTGTCAAGCCCTCCCCGTTGAACAGGTGCGGATGCTGGATGAACCCACAGCAGCCGCCTTGGGTTATGGCTTGGCAGATCAAGAAATTCTTTTGGTAATTGACTTTGGCGGTGGAACTTTAGATTTGTCCCTTGTCCGGTTGGATCAAGGCGTACAAGCAACCACAAAGCCGCTCGGATTTCTCCTCAAGTGGGGTAATAAATCTCTAGCTGAAGATTCAAAACAAAAAGTTAAAACTGCCCGTGTTCTGGCGAAAGCTGGGCAAAATCTGGGCGGTACTGATATTGATAATTGGTTAGTAGATTACTTTGCCAAAACTCAAGAGTTGGCGATAAGTCCATTGACAACACGATTGGCTGAACGGGTAAAAATTCAGTTATCAACCCAAAACCAAGCTAGTGAAGTTTATTTTGACGATGAAACATTTGAAAGTTATGAACTGGAACTAAACCGCGATACTTTTGACGATATCCTCAAAGAACACGCATTTTTTGAGTTACTAGATGAGTCAATGACGACACTGTTGCAGCAAGCAAGACGCCAAGGAATAGAACTTCCAGATATTAATGCAGTTTTGTTAGTTGGTGGCACAGTGCAATTACCAGCAGTGCAGACATGGATCAAACAGTATTTTGAGCCAGAAAAAATCCGTTGTGAACGTCCCTTTGAAGCGATCGCTCAAGGTGCATTACAGTTAACTCAAGGCGTACAAATCAAAGACTTTCTCTACCATAGTTATGGTATCCGCTACTGGGATCGCCGCAATCAGCGTCACAAATGGCATTCTTTAATTAAAGCTGGACAAGCATACCCGATGAGTCAGCCAGTGGAATTAGTCTTAGGCGCTTCAGTGGAAAATCAGCCCAGCATTGAACTAATTATGGGAGAATTGGGAGCAGATACGGGTAGTACTGAAGTTTATTTTGATGGCGATCGCTTGATTACCCGTCGTATGGACAATAATGAAACTAGCGTCAAACCTCTCAACGATCAAGAAGGCGCGAGGACAATTGCCCAACTGACACCAGCCGGATATCCTGGAAGCGATCGCATCAAAATTCTCTTTCAAGTTGATGAGCAACGCTTTTTGCGAATCACCGTTGAAGACTTGTTAACGAATGATACGCTGCTGGAAAATCAACTTGTGGCGCAGTTGAGTTAATTAAAAGGATTTAAAAGTGGGATACCGCAGCCATCGAAATCCCGAATGTTGCGCGTTACTAAATTCAATTGATGAATTTGAGCAGTAGCAGCAATCATCATATCTGCTTGGGTGTGTGTTTTCCCACTTAATCTTAGTTGACCTCGCAATTCCCCGGAGCGCTTGGCAATTTCAATGGTGATAGGCAATACTTGACAGTTATTTTCCAAAAAGCTCTCAAACCATATTTGAATTCTGGGGTTGGGCTTAAATGCCAGTCCGTAAAATATTTCTTCAACGGTGATTGCACTCAGAACTATTGAGGAAACTTTTTCTGCCCATTTCACTACACCAGAGTTAGGTTGCAGTTTTACTAATTCGCTGATAATGTTAGTGTCACACAGAAAAGTCATCGATGGCATCAGCGAAAGGGTTAAGACGGTCTTGGCGGCAGGGTACTTCGAGAATATAATCTTCTTCAGCAGCTATCTGACGTAGTTCTTTGAAGGCATCAGCTAAAGAAAACTTTTCGCGTTGCTTGCGCCAAGTCAAGAATTCCTCAAACATTTCAGCTTCAACAACAACAGCCACCAGTTCATTTCGGTTGTAGATGAGTTGCGGTTCTTTAGTTACAGCATGAATTAGTTCGGAGAACCTCTGTTTCGCTTCTGCAATTCTCCAGTTCATTCTCCTACCTCTTTTATTCATAATCATGTCTATTATAGATATGATTTATATCTATAATTTGGTTTTCCCCAGAGAGCGATGTCTACGATGGGCTATTTGGCGTCGCACCTGATCATTCCAGGCGAGTTATTTCTAACCACCCATCTTTAAGCATCCAAAAACTTGATTGACGGTTAGTGCAAGTTGAATTTCTGGTAATACAGGCAAAAAATCTTCTCCTTGGAGTAATACTGGTTGTTGCTCTGGTAGAAATACCAAAATACTGAAATCATCAGGGTCAAGAAACCATCCAAGGCGGCTACCATACTTTAGACAGTGGAGAATGTTGCCAATTACTTTGTTGGGTTTTTGTTCTGGCGAAAGAATCTCAATCGTCCAGTCCGGTGGAAGTTCAAAATTATCAGGTACTTCATTATCAACGGTGAACGGTATGCGTCCCCACTGAAATACAGCTACATCAGGTATAATTGAGCGATCGCCAAAACTACACCGTAATTCGGGAAATGCATAGGCAATTTTCTGATTCTCTGTGACTTCATTAACAACAGCACCGAGTTTGCCTTGCAAGCGGCTGTGTCTCCCTTTTGGCATTGGCTTAGGAATAATCTCACCGTTAATATATTCACTTGCAGGCTTTGTTTCTGGGAGCTTCAGAAACTCATCCAGGGTAAGTAGTTGAGTAGTTGAGTAGCTCATAGCTCCTAAATCCCTCGAAGATGTGTTTTTAGTCTAGGAGTGATGTAGGGTGCATTACACTCGGTAAACGCACCCTACATCAAAGGCAGAATTGCAACTCTTAATTACGAATTACGTTAGCGTAGCGGAGCGTAGCCCATTACGAATTACGAATTATTTCCGCACCACTACTAAAGTTCCATTCCTAGCCCAGTTGTAAACATTGCGAGCTTGTGTAACAGGTAAATTTACGCAACCACGGCTAACTGGAGTTCCAAAACGGTTATGCCAGTAAGCGCCGTGGATGGCATAGCCTCTGTAGAAATACATTGTGTAAGGAACGTCAGGAATGTTGTAGCCTCTGCCTCGCATCCGGTGAGTGCGATACTTAGAATTAATCCGAAATCTACCTATAGGTGTAGGGGTCGATGGCTTGCCTCCAGAAATGCGATATGAATAAACAAGTCTTTTACCTTCCCATGCACGTAAGCGTTGCTCTGACAAATCAATTTCAATCCAGCGAGTTTGGGATGTTTGCCTAATATTAGATGCAGTGATGTTGTTTTCATTTACTGACGCGGCTGTTGCTGTACTAAAGTTGGGTGTACCTGCTAAAGGTGATGACCAAGAGAATAAAGTTGTCATCATCAGCGCCACGCCTGTACAAAAAGTTCCTGAAGAACGAATCCTACCACTGCGAATCCAAGATTGCATTATGCCTTGCCTTATAAACTACGCAAAAATTATTGAAGTGAAGTAACTTTCTGGAAAACTACAAATTTCCAGATCGACTACTCGTTTTCCGTCGAGGATTTACGCAATTCATCCGCTAATGCTTTTCAAAACAAGTCCTAAGCTAATCTGCATCTAATTTGCACATTTGTCATTTGTCTTTAATTAAATGATGAGTTCTAACTAATGACCAACGACTAATTACAAAGGACAAACTTTACAAAAAATCTGTCATTGAAATGCCTAAATACAAACTTTCCCCAAATTTATATTTGCATTTTTAATTTCACAGTGCAATTGTCAGGATTTCCGCTTATTTGATTGGGCAAATCGTTAAATGCCCTCTTCTCTATTTTATTTCAAATTCCGTAATTCCGACTCCGAAGATTCCCAGCATAAAATATTGCTGGGAATCACTCAATTGTCTTGATTCGTTGTTATTAATGATTTTCTCTAAATTGCTTTTTGGTTGCTTCACCTACTATTTCTGGATAACTACTGGTGTCCCTACTGATGCCCACTCAAATAGCCATTTAGCATGTTTGGGTGCGAGATTCACACAGCCGTGGCTGACTGGAGTGCCAAACCTTTTATGCCAGTAAGCCCCGTGAATACCGTAATTACCTTGGTAAAACATCGCATGAGGAACATTGGGAACGTCATAGCCCCTTCCCCGCATTCGCGTAGTTTTTAACTTGGATTGAATATTAAAAGTACCAATAAGAGTGGGAGTAGATTTTTTGCCAGAGGAAATAGCACTTCCATAAACCACTCTGTCACCTTCCCAAGCTATTAACCGTTGCTTTGAAAGATCAATTTGAATCCAGCGCTTCTCCGATTTTTGTAATGTCTGGATTTTTTGTGCAATCACTTGATTTTTGGAATTCGCCCAAACTTCACTCGTTCCAATAGTAGTAAAAACACTTACGGACAGTGCTGTACCAGTGAGGAGTATTTGTAAGCGACGCACCCAGTCAGTATAAATCAGTTTTTTCATTTTAGATACACTCACAGTTAAATAATCAAGCCTTGAGAAACTTATCAGTTTTCACC
Source organism: Chroococcales cyanobacterium (assembly GCA_038259325.1). Taxonomy (GTDB): domain Bacteria; phylum Cyanobacteriota; class Cyanobacteriia; order Cyanobacteriales; family Nostocaceae; genus Nostoc. The sequence continues at coordinate 139,358 of JBBSOX010000002.1, forward strand.
TTTATTTCTCTATCTATTACTTTAATAGACGTGAACTTTTGATGATTTGATTCTAAGTTAACTTAACTGTTGTATCAGCTTTCTTGCCCCAGATGCGATCGCTTCCCAATTCCCCTCTATGACAAGGTTTTTGGGAAATAATTCCCCGCTCAAACCGACAGCGATCGCTCCGGCTTGCAAAAATTCTTTAGCATTTTCTAGAGTCACACCGCCAGTAGGAATTAAGGGAATCTGACCCAGTGGCCCTTGCAAACTTTTGATATAATCAGCCCCTCCCACTGCTTGCACGGGAAACACTTTTACACAACTAGCGCCCTGACTCCAGGCGGTAACAATTTCTGTAGGAGTCAGCGCCCCTGGGATAATAGGTACATTTTTTTCTTGTGCTGCTTTAATCATTTCTGGGTCAACGTGGGGTGTGAAGAGGAATTGCGCCCCAGATGCGATCGCTTCTTGTAGCTGCTGCACATTGAATAGCGTACCAGTACCAATCATACAATTTGGTAATTCTGAGCGTAGTTGAGTGATTAATTCCCCAGCGCGTGAGCTATTCCAGGTAATCTCAATTAACTGCATTCCCCCAGATGCTACAGCCATTGCCATTTGCCGTCCCACTTCGATTTTAGGGGCGCGGATGACTGCGATCGCACGATGTTTTTGCAATTGTGATAACCAAATTTGATTAGGCATTTTGACTGGGAATTAGAGATTGGGGATCGGGGGTTAGGAATTGGAGATTAGGGATTGGACTTCAAACTTCCCACTCACCAGTCTCCATTCCCCAATACAAGCCTGACATAGTAACAGCGATCGGCTCTCAAACTTGCTTTTTGTATTCCCTCTCATTTCTCAGCCATCGAATCATTGACTACGCCCGTCTTACGACATCACCTAATTTTGCTTTCTTTACATTACTTTAGAGACAGTCTTGAAAAACTCAGCTTAATTCTTCTAGTAGAGGAGAGAGCTACTTAAAAATGCATATACTGCAATTACCAAGCAATAGTTTGATAAGCCCCTAGTTAAAGACCAACTAGGAGCTTTTTTTATTGCTTATCTAGCTCTATGGGGGCAATATCAAAAAACCTAGTTGCAATTCAACTCTTCCTTATGGTTATTAATGATTAATTCTGATGGTAGATGGAACGAAAGATTAGGATTGATAATATTAATTTGTGAGTAAAAAACGTTTACCATAATTAATAACAATGAATATTCTTGCTTGGATTGTTTTAGGTCTAATTGCTGGTGCGATCGCTAAGGCTATCTACCCCGGTCATCAAGGTGGCGGAATTCTGGGAACAATCTTACTAGGAATCATCGGTGCTTTTGTTGGCGGTAGCTTAGGCGTGTTCTTCAGTACAGGAACGTTAACGTTAGCAGCTCCTAGTCTTAGTATTCCTGGTGTTGCATTAGCAGTTCTTGGCGCAATTATTGCGGTATTCCTGTGGAACCTGTTAACTCGTAGCAGTGCTGCATAATAAAAGTAAGTTGCGGGCAAGGAGTAAGGGGAATTTAGAAAATCCATTTAACTATTGTGAATTAAATCAGAAAAATAGCGCCAGCCTGTGATTAAGGTGGTGCTATTTTGTGGTTATTAATAAGTAAAATAAGGATTTAATGTCTATGGGATTTTTCGCAGAAATGATGAAAGCAGGGGCGCTAAAACTAACCTATAGTACAATACAGTTCAGATTAAGCCCAAAACACTTGTAGAGACGGCGATTTATCGCGTCTCGAAAACCCAAAATTTTGCCAGTAGCCCTTAACCCAAGCGTCAGTTGTATGTGAACCTGGGACAATTAGTAGTTATCAAAATGGTTCCTTGGCAAGTTGTATTCTTGGCCAAGATATGACCGTGCAGGTTTACAGCCCCCGCTCCGGGTCATCTAATTTTTATTGCCAATCCCAAAAATTTATATTTTTTGATGACAAAGTACAGTTTCAAAGTTGCCAGCTTTCACAGGAAATCCAACTTAAAAAAGGTAACTCAATTGAAATATGTCCAGCAGAATATAAAGTATATTCTTCAGTTTCACCTGATGGTATTCAATCCATCACATGTACTCCTTAAAAGGATGTTTTAAAAGTAGGGGCTATTGGGCATTAGTCTCTGCGATTCCCCCGAAACATAAAAGTGATTGCGTTGCTAGAAAATGGATAAAGTCGAGCTTAGAAGGTTAGGCAGATAAATTTAGAATTTAAATCTACTGTTTGGAGCGTCTTGACCACAGAGGAGCGCAAGGCTGTTAAGCAACTTAAACCCAAAGTCTGACTTCTACACCAAGCGGGAGTAGTTGCGTTGTTTGTACTTACCGTTTAATTTTTTCTACTAGGCTGGCGACTACAGCAGTCAACTGTGTTGGTTCAATCGGTTTGGGGAAGTGTGTTTGATAGCCGGAGGAAATCGCCTTGAGCCTATCTTCTTCCCGTGCAAAGGCTGTTACCGCTACGGCGGGGATTTGACCACCTGCGTCAATCTCCCACTCCCTGACTTTGCGGATAAAATCATAGCCGTCCTCTTGTGGCATACCGATATCGCAAAGGATTACGGTAGGTTTCCAGGCTAACACCTCTTTTAGTGCTTCTGCTGCACAAGCACAGGCGCGCACTTCTGCTCCCTGCTGCATGAGTACTGCTGAAACGAGATATCGAGCGTCAGGTTCGTCATCAACCACAAGCACCCGTACATCCTGAAGAGTGTGCAGACTTTTGTATGGTGAAAACGTGCCATCGGCAGATATCATCGGTGGAACACTACTGCTCTCCCGGCGGGCAATCGAGGGAAGTTTAATAGTGAAAGTTGCCCCCTTACCCTCACCGTCACTATCAGCCCGCACTGTCCCACCGTGAAGCTCGACTAAGTGACGGACGATCGCCAGACCTAACCCCAAGCCGCCAAACTCCCTTGTAGTTGAGCCGTCGGCCTGGCGGAAGCGCTCAAAGACGTATGGCAGGAATTCTGCCTTAATACCCACCCCAGTATCACGCACTATAACTTCGACAAATGAGTTAGCCTGCTTCAGCTTTACTTCAATCCGCCCACCTTGAGGCGTGAATTTAACCGCATTCGAGAGCAGGTTCCATAGTACCTGCTGAAGCCGATTCTGGTCTCCTAAGACAGGTTCCACATTGGCAAGTTGTAGCTGTAAATCGATGCCTTTAACTTCAGCGGCGTGGCGCACCGAATCGAGCGCATTGACGATTACGGTGGCTAAGTTTAGCGGCTGTGGTTCGAGACGGAGTTTCCCAATGATGATCCGTGATGTATCAAGGAGGTCATTCACCAGTTGTGCCTGGGCTTTAGCGTTTCGCTCGATGGTAGCGATCGCGTGCTGTGTCTTTTCTTGGTTAAGCTTTCCAGCACGTAGCAACTGGGCCCAGCCGAAGATGGCGTTAAGAGGGGTTTTGAGTTCGTGCGAGACTGTAATTAAGAACTCGTCTTTGAGGCGGTTAGCGGTCTCAGCTTCAGCCCGCGCTGCTTCGGACTGCCTTAAGTGTTCGTCCCGCTCACGCTCACGCTCTTGAAGAAGGTCAGCCGAAAATTCTAAGGCTTGACCTAACAAGGCTACTTCCTTAATAGATGAGGGACTGATGCGCGGATATTCACCTTTGGCGAGTGCTTCTGCGGCACAAGCAGCCGAGGCTATGCCCTGAGAAATCCACTGCGAGAGGACGAGAGCGCCCACGCCACTTACCACAAGCAACACCAAGCCAGATCCAACAACGAGCCACATCGCGCGGCGAGCTGGACTTTCAATAACTTCAATGGGAACGACGAGGGCGGTCGTCCAATTAGAGAAATTGGCTCGCCTGAAGGCGACGTACACTGCTGCTCCCTCCAAGGTGGTCTCGCGGTAAATTCCTTCAGTTTTTGACGCGATTCGCTTCAGAAAAGATGGCGTACCCGGTTGCCCCACAAAGCGCTCAGGATGGCGAGTCCGGGCTACAACAACACCGTGACCGTCAACGACAGTGCGTGTCCACTCTCCATCGATAGGTGTCTGAGTCTTGGCAACGCTAGTTAGTGCTTCTGAGGTGATGAGGGCGGTAAGTACATACCGTAGCTTGCCGCCGCGCACTACTGGAACACGGACGGGGAAGGCCCATTTTCGCTTGAGACGTGCAAAGGCGAGATAACCCACTGTTGGCTGGCGTGTTTCGACAACACGCCTCACACTTTCAGGCTCATTCGCTAAAGGTAGTGAAATGCCAAAGGTACGAAAGGTATTCAAAACCTGTCGTCCATCAGGCGTTAGGAGGATCACACTTAACCAAGTTGGCTGCGTCTGCACTGTGCGCTCCGCCTCGTTATAAAAGCCTTTTAAGTCGCCTTGGTCGAGTCGATCAGAGGCTGCCAGTGCTTGGAGAGTCCTGGTTGTGCTGGAAACTTCGCGCTCTACATTTTCGGTGAGATTGCGTGTCGCTAGAACCAAGCGGCGCTCTGATGCCGCACGCTCCTTGAGCGAGAGTTTGTGTACAACAGCAACAGCAAAAAGGACAACTGGGAGTAAAGCCCCTGCCACGAGTAACACAAGATGCCATTTCAGAGGCAGCGTGCGTCTGCCGAAAGCAATCAAGCCATCATTTCTACTTGTTTTAGTCCAACCGACTCCCAAGTGTGAGAGGAATTCGGTCTTATTTAATCTTGTCACGCTCTTTTTGCTAAAAGCACACTAAGTTATTTGTGTGCTGTAATCATTGGATTATAACTACGTATTAATTTTGTACAAGTGATAAGTAAGTCGGCGTAAATAATTGTTGTTGGGATAAGGCAATAGGCGTGCTGATGTTACTGAAATGTTTCAAGCTTTTTCAGCCCCATCTTGGTCACGGTTCTTTTTGAGAATTGGTTTTTGCACTTGATGGTTACGCTCTTGACGAGCATTATCGTCTCTTGGCTTACCTGTGGGTTGATGATACTTTTTAGACTCTTGCAGCACTGTAGCTTTATCCTTTTTGGATGCTTTTAGAAATCTGGGTGCAGTTTCCTGTGGTGGAGCTAATAGCGCCACAAAAGCAAAAACATCACGCCCTGGTAAAAATTTTGCTTTTAGGGTGACAAATGCTGGGTGTCCTTGGTCTTCTTTGGGTGTTTTGGGATTAAATCTGAAGGGGCGAAGGGGTGCATCTTTCCATAGCATTGGTACATGGCTAGCCTTCATGAATTTCACCTTGCGGGCTGGCTCGGCTTGCTTAATATATTCCAATCTTTCACGAGTAAAGTTGCGGAAAACAGAAATGCAGGGAGTAGGACAGACGGGAATAAACTGCCACAGTCCTGAGAATTTAAACTCCAGATCATCTAATTCCCCTGAAACTGTCTCTTGTTCTCTCCCCCTGTCAAAGCCCACTAACTGAAAAGCGATTTGATGGGGTTGCTCTTTACGCGGAAAATGAATTGCTTTTGGATAAACCACCAGTCGTTGAGTTAGATTGCCAGTAGTTTCTATTTCTTTGGTGAGAGCGTCAAATACTTTGCGTTTTTTGGGAATAGAGAAAAGTGGGTATTGAGAATGACCGATAGTAATAGTGTTTTTACCATCCTCACCTAAGTTCACTTCCCCAACAATTATCCCAACAGCTTGAAATATTGCAGATGGTTCTGCAATTTCAGTATGCGGCTCGGTATCAGTATTTACTTCCTCATCAACAGATGAAGTTATTAGTGGAGTCACAGCCTCATTTAGCTCATTAGGGGTAGGTTCAGTAGATGGCATAGTTGTTAGTTTCTTGTTCGAGTAATCATCATTCTTGGAGCCACTGTAGGTAGACCAAAAAATGAATGAAAGTTGACGAAATAATAAGGGTTTCAGGCGATGCTTTTAGACTTTCCATCACGACTATAAACGATCGCTTCGCTATATTCGTCTATCTATAACAGAGGTGCTTGAAAGGTAGATGACTGTTGACTGTTGACTGTGAACCGTCAACGGTCAACAGTTAACAGTAGCAATGGAATATTTTTTTAGTTGGAAGTCCCTTAGTTTACAACAACACTGACTAAACCATTGTGTCTAAGCAAAGCGATCGTACTTGGTTCACGACCGCGGAAAGTTTTAAACACCTCCATTGGATGCTGACCACCACCAAGTGCTAGCACCGTATCTCGATAACGCTGACCTGTAGCTTTTATAGCCTCTTCATCTTCTAGCCCAGCTTCTTCAAAAGCGGCAAAAGCATCAGCACTCAGTACCTCGGCCCACTTGTAACTGTAGTAACCTGCGGCATAACCACCCTCAAAAATATGTCCAAAAGCACATAAAATTGAATCTTCTGGAAGTGGTGGTAAAACGGTAGTAGTCTTGGCTAGGCGATGACGCACATCTGATGGAGTTTCATTACCACCAGGGCGATAACGGTAGTGTAGTTCTAAATCAAGACTGCTCAGGTGGATTTGCCGCAACGTGGCAGATCCACTCATATAATTACGCGCCGCTAGCAGCTTTTGATAATAATGCTCCGGTAGGGCTTCACCAGTTTCGTAATGCTTCGCCATTCCAAAGAAAGTGGGTCGCTCATAACACCAGTTTTCCATAAACTGGCTAGGTAATTCCACTGCATCCCATTCCACGTTATTGATGCCTGCGGCTCCGGGATAGTCAACTTTGGTAAGCATGTGGTGCAATCCATGACCAAACTCGTGGAACAAAGTCTCTACTTCATAGAAAGTCATCAAACTAGGTTTACCATCTACAGGAGGGCTTTGATTACAAACCAAATAAGCTACAGGTAAGCGGATTGTAGTCACACCATTTTCAGTGATTTTGCCCCGATTGATGCACACATCCATCCAAGCACCACCGCGTTTCTCAGCTGGACGGCTGTAAGGGTCTAAGTAGAAGTAGGCTATGGGAGAACCAGTTTCGTCAGCAATTTGGAAATAACGAACATCCTCATGCCATACTGGCGCTTGACCATCGGCAGAGGTGACACTGACACCAAATAGCCGCTTTACTAGCCCAAATAAGCCGTCTAATACTTGGGGAAGAGGGAAGTAGGGACGCAATTCTTCAGCGGTAAAGGCAAATTTTGCTTCTCGTTGGCGTTCTGCCCAAAAGCTGATATCCCAGTGTTTTAAATCCTCAGCTTCTGCTGCTTTCTGTGCTGCTGCAAAAGCTTTGAGTTCTGCCAAGTCTTTGACAGCAGCATCATAACTAGCACGGCGTAGTTCTTCTAATAGGGCGTTGACTGCCTCAACGTTGGGAGCCATTTTACTAGCTAGGCTTAATTGGGCAAAATTTTTAAAGCCTAGTATATCTGCGAGTTCTTGGCGCAACTTCAAAATGCGCTCAATTAAGGGGTTGTTATCTAAATCCCCAGCAGAAGCGCGGGTGATATGAGCTTTGTAAAGCTTTTCGCGCAAATCTCGACGGGTGCTGTGCTGCATGAAAGGGCCATAGCTGGGGAAGTCTAAAGTAATCCGCCAGGGGCCATTTTCTGGTGTGGCATTGCTTTCGCCAGCTGCACGAGCCGCTTGGGCGGCTAAACTCACTAAGCTTGGTGGTAAACCGTTAATTTCCGCTTGTGTTGTTAGGGTTAAGCTGAAGGCTTTAGTGGCATCAAGTACATGGTTGGAGAATTTGGTAGAAAGTTCTGCTAACTCCATTTGGATGGCGTTGAAACGCTCTCTTGCCTCTCCTTCTAAGCCTACACCAGAAAGTTCTGCATCTCGAATGGCGGCTTCTACAATGCGTTGTTGAGCTAATTCTAAAGTTGCCCAACTCTCACTGGTACGGAGTGCTTTAAAAGCATTATAGATAGGTTTGCTTTGACCAAGCTTGTTGATAAACTGTACTACTAGTGGCTGTACGATTTCATGAGCTTCGCGCAGTTCCGGGCTATTTTTAACACCCATTAAATGATTTACCACCCCCCAACTCCAGGTAAGCCGTTCTGTCAGCTTTTCTAAGGGTTCTACTAAACCACTCCAAGTAGGCTTTACATTAGCCTCTAAGGTGGTAAGCTGCTGGTCAAGTTCTGCCAACAACTGATTGAAGGCTGGTACTACTCGTTCTGGTTTAATCTCTGCAAAGGGAGGTAAACCAGTGCCTTGGAGTAAGGGATTGTCGGAAATAATGGTACTTGCACTCATGGTTTTGTGTGAACTGCGAACTAATAAAAATCATTGTTGATTTTTATTTATATATCTTCTAATGTAGCGATCGCTGTGCTGAATAATCTTGCCATTCTGACAAAAAGGCAAAAAAAGCGGGAATTACTCAGAAAATTATTTTGATACAGCTATTTTGTTTGGTTTATGAACAATACAATATCTGGCGGCGTGACAGTTCCAGAAATATCAGCAAAAGCCTCTGAGATAATATGATTATGCACTCATATTCTCAATCAGGTGGCTAATTATGACTAGCCTCTTACCTAGTTCTCAACCAACAGAAGTTTTTTACCCAAGCTCGGATGGTGAACCTTTGGCAGAAAGTTATGTTCATTTATGTGCCCTACTGGCAACTTTAGAAGTATTGAGGCAATATTTGCTCGGTAGGCAAGCAACGGTTTTAAGTAACCAGTTTCTTTATTATGCTCAGGGTTTTCCGAGATTACGGGTAGCTCCAGATGTAATGGTGATTTTTAATGTTGCTCCTGGAGGCCGCGATAATTACAAGATATGGGAAGAGGGACAAGTGCCTGTAGTTATCTTTGAAATGACCTCGGAGGGCACTAAAAACCAGGACACGGGTTTCAAGAAGACGCTGTATGAACAGTTGGGGGTACTGGAATACTGGTTATTTGATCCCAAGGGAGAGTGGATTAAGGAGCAATTGCAAGGCTATCGACTGCGAGGCGAGGTGTATGAGCCAATTACAGATAGTCGATGTGAACCTTTGCAGCTGCGCTTGCAAATAGAGGAGCAGCTAATTGGTTTTTATCGAGAAGACACTGGGGAAAAGTTGCTAATTCCAGAGGAGTTGGCAGAGGCGCTGAAACATGAAAGATTGGCGAGGGAACAAGCCCAAGAGCAAGCAAAACAAGCAGAGTCACGGGTGGAAAGGTTGAAAGAACATTTGCGATCGCTTGGTGTTGATCCTGATACTATTTAGCCATAGAGCAAGCGATCGCTCTGGGCAGGTGTTTTGCATGATCGCATAAGGCTACGCCTACGCTAAAAGACAACTCTAATGTACTATGTCAAACAGGTAGCTCGTCCACCAGCATGAGCGTTATCCTGAAAGCACAGTTTCAGCCCAAGAATTCTACGCTTTCAAGATGCGAGAGTGTCAAATTAACTTAGTGCGATCGAGCGTTCTTGCCAAAGCGAAAAGGGAAGCTCTATATTTATGATTTTATTTGGCAACTCATCTTTTTACTCGTAAAATCGAAAACAAGATCAAGGTCAGTAGAAAAGAGTCCCTAAATTAATGAATACGTTAATCAGTCAGGGTGGAAGAGCTATCACTAAATTTCAGATGGTAGACCGGATAAATGATATCGTTTGGCAAGCTCACCAAGGTAGCGTTGCTGCGATTATTCAGCTATTGAACGAAAAGCTAGCCAAGTCTGGTGTCAGAACTAGAGCCATATTTTCTGATGGTGTTTTACAACTTCTGTGTGAGGCGGCTAGGGTAGAGCAACTTGAGCAATCTTCCCTTGTGGAACAAATCCAGCAAATTCTTAATTCTATCGCCCCGCGTCACATTCGCCGAGTCAATATCAACAGTCGAATTGTTCGGGAACAACAATTACTGTGGTTAAAGGAAATAGATAATGATCGCGACAACCAATTGCTTTGGTCACAGGAGATTTCATTAATTCAGCCCAATATCGTAAAGCAATTAATTAAAGATTTCACAGAAGCTCAAGCTGAACTAGGAAAACCAAATTTCCCTAGAACTCCAGTCGCTCGTCCTTTAGTACTTATTAACCAAGAAAAATACAAAAATAAGCCTAAAATCAAAATATTAGCAGCGGCTAGTTTATGCTCACTATTGCTACTAAGTTGGGTTGTTTATGCCCAGTTAGGTAATCAACTGAAAAACCTAATGCAACTAGAAACTTCCAAATCTTTACCTACAGAAAATCCTAACGATCAGAAAACCCAAGCTCCATCTCGTACTCCTAACAATAGCTTTTCTCAGCCATCTGATGACCCATTTGTAGTCTCTGTGCGAATTGCCAACCAAGCTTCTGCATCTGGTAAAACAGCCACAACCTCAACTCAGTGGCTAGAGATTGCCGCTAAGTGGCAACGGGCTTCAGATTTAATGGGCACAGTACCACAAAACCACAGCCGTTATCAGGAAGCTAAGATTCGGACTCAACTATATAAGAAATACAGTGAGGCGGCGCAGAAAGAAGCAGATAAGAGTAAATCTTAGTTTTTTTTTATTAGAAAACTTCGATTACTAAGCAGGCAAAATTCAGTAGACAATGATTTTTACTTAAAATCTATTATCACATATTCTATACATCATGACTGGTGGCTCAGAATTTCGATTTTTGTACCAAATACTGTTGGGGACAATTAGAAAAAAATCGACCTTATTGTGTTTTCAATAAGGTCGATTTAATCAAGCTGATTGATTCGTGGAGTCAATCTAAAATCCAAAATCGTTCGACTGAACGCTCACGACAAGTCCAAAATCCAAAATCCGTATGTCCCCTAACTCAGGAGTTCTCCTGTTTCTTGGAGGGAGTGTAAGCGGCGATAAATACCCTCGTGACGCAAGAGTTCATCGTGGCTACCGACTTCTACAATCTTTCCTTGCTCCAGAACGACAATTTTATCAGCTTCTCGCACTGTGCTTAGACGGTGGGCAATAACAATAGTGGTGCAAGTACCTTGAATCGATCGCATCGCTAGCTGAATCGAACGCTCAGATTCATAATCTAAGCTAGAGGTGGCTTCGTCAAAAATCAGTACATCTGGTTCTACTAGCAACGCCCTAGCAATTCCTAACCGTTGTCTTTGTCCTCCAGATAGCCTGACACCTCGTTCCCCCACAACGGTGTAATAACCTTTGGGTAAATGCTGCACTACTTCATCGACTCTGGCAATTCTACAGGCTTTCTGAACCTGCTCTAAACTAGCATTCGGTCTACCGTAGGTGAGATTATCCAATATAGTACCGTTGAAAACGTCTACTTCTTGATGAACGATCGCTAGCCTTCGTCTATACTTACCCACATCCAAAGTCCGAATATCTTGACCATCAATCAGAATTTGACCTTCTTGAGGCTCAAAATATCGCAACAGCAATTTCACTAAAGTAGACTTGCCAGAACCGGAACGCCCCACTAATGCCACTGTTTGGTATGGCTCAATCAACAAGTTAATATCTTGCAAAACTTGACGCTTGGCATCATATCCAAAACTGAGGTGTGACAACTCAACTTTTCCAGTAAATTTATAAGGTGATTCTGTCTGGTTGCTCTCTTCTAAAAGACTAGCTGAATCAGATGGAGTTGGCTCTTGCAAAAATTCATGAAACCGCAGCATAGGAGAATAACGACGGGCAAAAACTTCTGCCAAGGCACTAATAGGTTCTAACTCAGCGTAAGCCATGCTAGAAAGAGTTAAGGTCATGACAAAGTGACCGAGAGAAATTCTCCCATTGACTGTTGCTGCTAAAGTCAAACCCAGAATTGTAAATACACAAAACTGAATTACGGTTCTTTGCCAAGTAGCCAGTATCGTATAACCTTTGTGGATGCGCTGCTCAATCACCGTTAGTTCGCGATCCAAACGTTGCTTTTGCCGTTTCAGTTCCCTAGCTTCTCTAGCAAATGCTTTCACCGTTTTGATATTAGTGATCAATTCGGAAGTACGGCTTTCGGTGTCCTCTCCGTATTTATCCAGAATAGTTTCGTGCCCAATCAACCGTTGTAAATCCCTCAAAGTTAAGCCAAGGATAACTACAAAGGAGATTAGATATAGAACTGCAATTCGCCATTCAATCACCAAAATAAACAAGAAAATTCCTAGTACACGAGCTAGTTTAGGAATCAACTGTCCGGCAACTTCAGGGTAACTAAAAGTATGGTTAGAAATACCTCTTGCTATTCTTCCAGCAATACGTCCGGGGTTATTTTCATCATAAAATTCCAGTGGGAGAGTCAGAATTTTTTCTATAGCTGTTTGGGCTTTCTCCCGACGCACCCTTAAAGGTATATCCCAATGAAACCAAGTGCTTAACCACGGTTGTGTTGGCGCTTTGACTACGGTGACAACGAAAATTAAACCCAGTAAGACACCCAAAGATAGAGTTCTATTAACTGGGTAATTGGTGATGTTTGAAAAAGTTGCGATCGCACTTTGGAGTGGTTTGTCTAAAGGTTGATTAGACAAAACGTTTAAAATCTGCCCGATCGCGTAAGGTACAACTAAATCAATAACTTCGTAAATGCTAGATGCTGTAATACTGAAAACACTCAGCTTCCAGTAAGAGTGAAAGTAATTGACAATATCTTGAAATTTGGCCATGATGCACACCGTCCAAGAGCGCGATCGTAAACTTGGAATTATATACTACATTTGTGTTACAAGCTAGTCAAGGGCTATAGATTTAAATCATTCCTTTGGAGTAGTCGGCATTTGTGCGGGGACAAATTCTAGATGATAGCGATAGAGAGCAACTGGTCGAGAACCAGCTTTAAAGTAATCTGGATCTTGGGGTGAAAGATAGACAGCAGTAACTTGATCTGCTTCAATCGCTGAATTAGCTGTTGGAAGTTTATGATAAGCGGTGGTAGATTCTACAGAGTTTAAATAGGGGCGTGAGCCGCCTTTAAATAATTGTTGAAACACTTCTGTGGTGATGAACTTGCCATCAGGGGTAGTTTCTGTACCCCGTGCAGTCACAATGGAAACTAGTTGGCGACTGTTACGTAAGAATGTAATCTGACGATTCGGTGAATCTGGATCTACTTTGACTAATAACACTGCTTCATTTCCTAAATAAGCTCTTGCCAAATTCAAGCTATTAAACGCTCTATCTGCGACAACAATTGGCGATTTGTTATTTATCCGAGGTAATATTTTTACCCCTGAAAGATATGGTTGCTCTTTAACAAATCTGACTACAAAACTCACAGGCTGATTTAATTGTCGGCGATTACCTTCAAACCCTGGAGTTACGATATCTGGTGCTAAAGGCGCAGCCAAATCTACCAACGTACTTGTAACTTGCCAAGAACCAGCCATCCATTCAGGGTAAACTAAATCACCCGAAGCGGGTTGCACTGAAGTTAATTTTTCCCATTGAGGAAAATTTGCTAACCGTTCAGATAACTCTCCTGCAAAAGCATCGCCACCCCACAGAAGAAATAAAAGCAGCAAGCAAAAACTCCAAATCCCCTTGATTCTAAGCATTAGCAGTTTTGTATTTAACGTTTATTATTTATCGATTAAAAATTAAGTAAGTTTCTATAAAAAATTGAAACTTTGTAGTATGATAATTAACCCTAAATTTCCAAATTATAGTTATAGCATGACATTGGCACTAGGCATGATTGAAGTTTATGGCGTTCCCACAGCAGTGGAAGTGGGAGATGCTATGTGTAAAGCTGCCCGTGTAACCCTTGTTGGTTATGAAAATACGGATTTGGGGCGAATTACCGTGTTAATTCGGGGGGTTGTGGGCGAGGTGAATGTGGCGGTGACAGCAGGGCTAAAGGCGGTGCTACGAGTTAACGGTGGCGAGATGCTTTCTTCTCATATTATTCCCCATCCCCACGAAAATTTAGAATATGTTTTACCGATTCATCGCAGTGCTAATGTGGAGCAGTTCAGTGCAGATATCCGATTTCCTCCGCCCTTATCAGTTTAGTTGAATTAAATTTCTGCTGGTAAAGGCTGCCAAATATCTCCATAATGATCCCGTAAAGCTTGCCAAGCTTCCACCTGTCCGGGTTCATATTCGCCAGGTTTACCCCATTGCAAAAATAGGCTTAAAGCAGACTCTTGTTTCTCATCTAAAAACCGAATAGCGTAGGTTGTAAAATTACCCCTCTTCGCTTCACCTGTTTCAAATTTAACCTGAGTGATTTTGTCCATATTCAAGTGAAACTCAAAGCCTTCTGTATGCATATTCGCGTACTTTCCTTTAGGCAATTCTGCATAAAATAACTTTTCTATTTTGCCTCGTGCTTCTAATACAGCAGCGCTGCTAGTAACAATTAAACGCAAAGTTCCCAAAGTCTCGCAAGCTGCTAAAAATTCTTTCAATGTTGTGGTCATTTGTCATTTGTCCTTTGTCATTTGTTATTTGTCGTTAGTTAGGCGATGAGTGCTAATTAATGCCCCATGTCCAATTCCCAATCCCTATTTTTCGTATTGTTCATAAGCAGCGACAATGCGCTGAACCAGAGGATGGCGCACGACATCTTTTTGGGAAAATTCGCAAAAGGCAATCCCTTCAACGTGTTTTAAAATTTGTAAAGCTACTCCTAAACCCGATTGTTGGTGAAGTGGCAAATCAGTTTGTGTCATGTCGCCTGTAATTACCATCCGAGAACGGAAGCCCAAACGAGTCAAAACCATTTTCATCTGAGCGGGTGTAGTATTTTGAGCTTCATCCACAATTACAAAGGCGTTATTGAGGGTGCGTCCCCGCATATAGGCAAGTGGTGCGACTTCAATCACACCGCGTTCCATTAAGCTGGGTATTTTTTCTGGGTCGATAAATTCATAAATAGCATCGTAAAGTGGACGAAGATAGGGGTTAACTTTTTGCTGCAAGTCTCCAGGCAAAAAGCCGAGTTTTTCACCGGCTTCGACAGCAGGGCGAGTTAAAATTAGCTTTTCAACTTGATTAGCAAGGAGTGCTTGTACAGCAACAACAACAGCAAGATAAGTCTTACCAGTACCAGCAGGCCCGATCCCAAAGGTGAGATCACGCCTACGGAGTGCGTCGATATATTGACGCTGGCGGAAGGTTTTGGCACGGACTTCTTCACCCCGGCGACTTTTGGCAAGGACATCTCGCTGTAAATCTTGCAATTCCCCTTGACGATCGCTATCTATGGCTTGACGGGCTGTTAAAATATCGGCACTGGTGATGGTATTGCCTTTAATCCAAAGGTCTTCAAGCGATCGCACTAATCGAGAAGCCAGATCAATTTGTTTTTCGGTACCAGAAATCACTAATTCCTGCCCGCGTAGCACTAAAGTGGCTCCTGTTTGCCGAGATAGGATTTTGAGATTTTCTTCTCCATCTCCCGCAAGAGCGATCGCACTGGGAATATTGGGCAGCTGAATTGTTAAGGCACCTGCCATAGTATTTCTTAATTGGTGAGGATCTGTATTTGACAAAGGTTAATCTTTTTTCGCCCTTGGCGAAATTACGTTTTTATTATTTACATTTTGGAAAAATCTTTGCAACATCACTTAAGGTTAAATTGGCGGTTAGAAACCGCTTCTACACAAGCAAAACCCACGGAGGTGGGTTTCAAAATCTCAGTTTTTCCTTAATCTGCGGAGGCGGACTTTGCCTGTGTAGCAGTGAATGACCTTCGCTTTCCATCTTTACAAAAATTCTGAGCGGAAGTGACTACAACCGCTCAGACTTGCTCTCTAGTTTCAACCTAGCGGAGGCGTGGTTTAACAATGGGTTTAGGCCCATCATTTGCACGCGGTTCTCTCTTAGTCGGTGGTGGCGATCGCTCTTCTGTCTCTTCATCAAAAGACATACCCTCGCGTCCCGGCGTGGTGCTGCCGTAAATATCCAGGTATACTGATTGTCCAGCAGCAGCAGCCGCTGCGGCAATTACTGTACGAATCGCCTGAATATTGCGTCCCCCTCGACCAAACACTTTCCCTTTATCTGTGCTTTCAAAGGCGATGCGAATCCAAGCCCGGTTGAGGGCCTGAGAAATTTCACAATCGACGCTTAAAGTCTCTGGACATTCCAAAAACGGCTGCACTAAAAACCGAACCAGCCCAACATAGTTGGGACTAGCTGTTGGGGATATTGTTCCAGAATTATGATGCGGCTGTAGGTGTGGCACTGACCTGTTCAAAAACATTGGCTTTTACTAAAATGCGACGGACGGTGTCAGTGGGTTGAGCGCCTTGCTGTAGTCGCTTGACGATGCCGGGAACGTCTAGTCGCACTTCGTCGGTTCTGGGGTTGTAGAATCCCAATTCTTCTAGGGGACGGCCATCGCGGCGAGCGAGGTTGTTAATGGCGACAATGCGGTAACTTGCTTCCCGCTTTTTACCGAATCGCTTCAGGCGCAGTTTGATCATGGTTGAAGAATCATTCTCCTGTTGTTAGATATTAGTTAGTAACTAGTTGGCGAGGAAGTAACCTAAATCTGGCTGCTGCCGAGAAATTGAGGGCCAGTTTCCTCTGCTGATAAATTCTGAGGTCGAAATGCTAATTTTAGCACTGCCTAGCATTTGCTGCTATTAGTCATTAGTCATTAGTCATTTGTCCTTTGTCATTAGTCATTAGAAAATTACCAATGCCCCATGCCCAATGCCCAATACTTCGACGTCGCTCAGTACAAGTGCCCCCTTCCCAATAACTAAAGATTGCCGAAGCCTTTTTTCTTTTTATCTTTGGGTTTTTTCTTTTTCGTGCCTGGGGCACCACCATCGTAACCCCGCCATCCGGGGGCAGGGGGACGATTGCCTGCACCTGCGAAGGCATTGCCCATGCCGCCACCGCCGAACATCCCCGGCATTCCAGGGAAGTTGCCTTGACCCATTTGCTGCATGAGCGATCGCATTTTTTGGAAATCACCCACCAGTTTTGTCACATCTGTCTCTCTATAGCCGGAGCCAGCAGCAATCCGCCGCCGCCGACTGGGAGAACTGGCTAATAAATCGGGATCGTGGCGTTCTTGGCGAGTCATGGAATTAATCATCGCCTCACAGCGCTTCAGCTGGGTTTCTCCCTGCTTTAGCTGATCGTCTGAGAGCTTGTTCATCCCTGGAATCATCTTGATGAAGCCTCCCAGAGAACCCATGTTCTTCAGCATCCGCAACTGCTTGAGAAAGTCAGTAAAGTCAAACTTCGCTGACAGGATTTTCTCCTGCATTTTCTCAGCATCGGCTAAATCAAACTCTTCTTGGGCTTTTTCTACCAGGGTCAGCACATCGCCCATTCCCAAAATCCGCGATGCCATGCGATCGGGATAAAACGGTTGTAGTGCCTCGACTTTCTCGCCTACACCTACAAACTTAATCGGCGCTCCCGAAATCTTTCGCACTGACAGCGCTGCACCACCACGGCTATCACCATCTAACTTGGTGAGAATCGCCCCAGTAATGCCGATCTGCTCGTGGAAGGTGCGGGTAAGATTGGCAGCCTCTTGACCAGTCATCGCGTCCACCACCAACAGAGTTTCATGGGGTTGGACAGTTGCTTTGATGCGGGCTAATTCCGCCATCATGTCTTCGTCAATTTGCAGACGACCGGCAGTATCAATAATTACTGTATTTACACCTTCTGCCCTAGCGCGTTCTACACCTTGCCTTGCAATTTCTACGGGATCTGCGTCGCTTCCTAATTCAAATACTGGTACGTCAATTTGCTTACCCAACGTTAACAACTGGTCGATTGCTGCTGGGCGATATACGTCTGTCGCCACCAACAAGCAGCTACGCTCTAATTTTCTCAGATGTAGGGCTAACTTAGCAGTAGCTGTGGTTTTACCAGTACCTTGTAACCCAGCCATTAGCACAATAGTAGGCTGTTCTTCGGCTTCTGCGATGGGAACATTTTCTTCTCCCATCACCTGCACCAATTCATCGTGAACAATTTTGATGAACTGTTGGTCAGGTCGCACGCCGGTAATCACCTCGGCTCCCTGTGCCTTGGCTTCGACTTCGCTAATAAAATCTTTGACTACCTGGAGATTGACATCTGCTTCCAACAGTGCGCGGCGCACTTCGCGCAATGCATCTTGAATGTTGGATTGAGAAATTTTGTCCTGTCCCCGCAGTTTTTTCCAGGCGGATTCTAAACGGTCAGATAATGCATCAAACATAATGTAATTACAGGTAGTTCGCCAATGGGGAGTTTTAAACCGCCGATGAATGCGATTTGGAATTTCCGCTAAAGTTTTAACGTGCTATCTACCAGCTTAGTATTTTTCACCGCGACTGTAGCAACCAGATACCTACCTTTATTGAATTGGCAATAGGCAATAGGCAATAGGCAATAGATTTTTTGGAGCAACATATATTGATCTTCTGGATTTGAAATACTCACCGGGCTGAAGCCTCGGTGATTCTTGACGCTTCAATGGATTCTGCTGCCAAGGTAGTCTGAATGGATTACCCTGTAGAAGCCAGTCATCCCCCGATTGCTCGGTTTCGACTGAACGAATCGCACTTACGTGCGGCGTTTTCGTCTCTTCTTATAATTAGGGAAATAAACCCTCAATTGCTATTAACTTATGACTCCAGATGAGATTGAAGCATCTATGCTCGCAGCCTTTAATGATTGTGATGCAGCAAGCTGTCCTCTCACTGACACGCAGAAAGAGATATTACTACAAGTCGTGGAGCAAATTCAGGGAAATTATACCTCTAGAGCGTCAGCTATTGCTAATCCCTTAGACGAACTTACCCCAGAGGAGTTAGAAGCATTTTTACAGTTTGTTAAGGATGAAGAACAACGCAACCGCACTTGGAAAGTGCAATTACTCAACGACTGGCTACTGGAAAATGACTCTGGAACAGTACAATTTATTCGGCAACGCTATGGTTTACAGTGGCTCAATCGTGTAGAGTCATATCATTTTGATAAGTATTCTTATTTTGAGGATGCACTAAAGCTAAGAATAGGCGATCGCATAGAAGTTTCCAATGCACTATGGGAATGGGTGCAAGAAGATGGGCCTTGTAAGCGCGAATGGTTTCCCTGTATGGTGATTAAGGTCGAGGAAATTAGCAAAGGTGATGATACTTCCACTAACTGCGTCGTCCGCTTCTTCAACGGCGCTGAGTATGAAATTCAAGGAATCTACGAATGGAATCGCTATAACTGGCGCTGGCCGCAGAAGTAGATATTGAAATATTTTTAACTATTACGCCGTAAGTCTCCCATTGTGACTCGCTAACGCTTCTCTACGAAACGCTGCGCGAACGCTATCGGAATCAGTGGCGGGATATAAGGCGGTTGATAAGGATTGCATCTAAAGTTTCTGTCTGAACCCTCCCAGCCAGTTATACCCAATCCTCAGGAAGTAGTCCTGTTGGAAGTCATCCAACGTCACCTTGCGTCTGACGAGCAGAAAAGATTACAGGATTTACGCGATCGCTGTGAATGGGGCGAACTCACAGCGATCGAACACGGAGAATTGATCCAGTATGAAGATCGGCTAGAGCAGTGGAGAGTCGAACGTCTGCAAGATCTCATTGAGTTAGCAAAGCTCAACAAGATCGACACAAGAGATTGCGCTGTTTCATCCTCGTCAGCAGCTTTGGTCAGAGAATTTTACCTGGAACGATCATTTTACCAAGATTATCGGGAAAAATCCCTGTGGTCGAGCCACGGTGGAAGCTCTGCAATTAAATCGGGTTGGAGTTGTTAACTTGCGTCGTCTTCTGACTTCAGCCGGACTGCATCCAGCGCAGTAAAAATGGTAAAAGTCCGGGCGTTGCTGATTTCATGTATGAAAATGATTCTGCATGATATCAAAATCCTTGTAGAGACGTTGCATTGCAACGTCTCTACATCTGGATTCATACCGCAATTCAGCAACGCCAAAGTCCGTAGTTATGAACGCGATGGTTTCTTGCCAAAGCCATAGCGCAATGTATGCATAATCCAAGTTTGGAAGTTGTCAATGTAGCTAAATATCACTGGCACTACCAGCAGTGTCAGCAGGGTGGAAGTTGTGAAACCGCCCATAATCGCAATTCCCATTGGTTGGCGAACTTCAGAACCTGCACCAATTCCTAATGCTAAAGGTAAAGTACCTGCGATCGTTGCCAACGAAGTCATCATAATCGGGCGCAGACGTGACACACCCGATTCAACAAGTGCCTGGCGTTGGGTTTTGCCTTCCTGCATGTTGATGATTGTATAGTCAACTAACAGAATCGAGTTTTTGGTGACAATCCCCAACAGCAACACGACACCAATCAGGGCATAAAGTCCCAAGGGCTTTTGGGCAACCATCAACGCTACCAATACGCCGCCTAAACAAAAGGGCAAGGCTGCCATAATCGACAATGGATGGAGGAAGTTGTTATACAGCAGCACCAGAATCGCATAGATACACATTAATGCTAGTCCTAATGCAGCGCCTAAACGACCGAAAATATCTTGCATAATTTTGGCGCTACCGGAGGGTTGCTGTACTACTTCTGGCGGTAAGTTTTGCATCGCAGGTAGTTGGTTAATTGTCTGGACTGCCTCTCCTAAAGAAATTCCTTGCAAATTGGCTTCTACGGCAACTTGACGGGCGCGATCGTAACGGTTGATGCTAGCAGGGCCGCTACCAAAACGGATGTCTGCAACTGCAACGAGGGGTATCAAGCTGCCATTTTGACTGGGGACTTGCAGATTTGTGATTGTGTTAATGTCAGCCCGTGCTTTCGGATCGATTTGCACCCGAATAGAGATTTGCCGATCGCTCAAATTAAATTTTGCCAAGTTTGCATCATTATCGCCAATGGTAGCAAGGGAAACAGTCCGAGCGATCGCTTGCACTGTCACTCCCAAATCTGCGGCTCGTTGCGGGTTGGGAATTACCAAAATCTCTGGTTTAACTAAACTTGCAGTCGAAGACACTTCTACCAATCCGGGCATGGATCGCATCTGCTTTTCTAGGGCATCAGCAGCTTGATTCAATGCTTGGGGATTTTCACTTCTGAGGACAATTGATAAACCTTTCCGACTGTCACCAGGTGACTGACTTTGGAAACTAATTCTAGCTCCTGGTATTTCCTCAAAGTCAGGGCGCACTTGTTCCTCAAACTGTTTTTGGGAAATATTTCGTTCTTCTCTGGGTTTGAGATTAATGGCAAGGGTTGCAGAATTGATCTCTTCTATTGCTAGTACACGTTCAACTACTGGGTTTTGTCGGATGATATCAGTGGCTTGTGTGACTACCTTATTAACGTCTGACAAAGTAGAACCAGGAGGTAATTCTATAGATACGTTGGAAATCCCGAAGTCACCATCATCAACAAAACCCTTGGGAATTAAGGGAACCAGCATCGCACTGGCAATAAAGAAAGCTAAGGCGATCGCCATTGTTGTCAATCTATGGCGTAACGCCCACTGGAGGATTGATCTATAAGGTTGAAAACCTTGACGTTTTTGAGTTCTATTTCTACTTCCATTCCCGCTACCTGGAACTGTAAATTTAAAATTAAAAAACTTCATTACTCCCCTACTCCCCACTCCCCATTCCCCACTCCCCTTCTCCTTTAAAAGATACGCCCCCATCATCGGCGTAACCATCCGCGCTACAAGAGTGGAGAAAATTGTGGAAATGGCAACGGTAACACCAAATGGTTGGAAAAACTGTCCCGGAATCCCACCCATAAAAGCAACGGGTAGAAACACAGCAATAATCGTCGCGGCACTTGCTACTACCGCTAACCCTACTTCGTTAGAAGAGTCAAAAGCCGCTTCCCAAGATGACTTGCCCATAGCCATGTGCCGTTCCATGTTTTCAATTTCTACGACGGCATCATCTACCAAGTTGCCCACCGCCAACGCTAATGCCAACAAAGTCATGTTGTTGAGGGTGTAACCAAGGGCTTGCTGCACTGCAAAGGTGGGAATTATTGACAAGGGTAAGGCAACAGCCGTAATTAATGTTGCTCGCCAGTCTCGTAAAAACACTAAAATAACGATCACTGCCAGCACCGAAGCTTGAATCAATTCATCAATAGTGCTTTCGTAGGATTGGCGAACAACATCGGCTCTAGTAAAAATTAAATCTAGCTTGACATCTGCGGGAAGGGTTTTTTCCAGTTCTTTGACTGCTGCTTTCACTCCTTCTTCCACAGTTACCAAAACGCTGCCAGTACTACGCAACACTTGGAAGGCTACCACGGGTTGATTATTCAAGCGGGCGGCTTGACGCACATCGCCAAATTTATCTTCTACGGTTCCCAAGGTTGATAAGGGTACGGAACCGCCTTGTGGTAAGAGGATTTCGTAGGTTTTCAACATATCCACACTGGCAGCACTTCCAAGTGTGCGGATACTTTGTTCGCTACCACCGACTTCGGCGCGTCCGCCAGGTAAGTTAATGTTCAAAGCCCGGATTTGGTCGTTTACCTGGGTGGCGGTGATACCCAGAGATTGTAAGCGGTTGGGATTAAGGTTAATCCGAATTTCTCGATCAACCCCACCCACACGTTGAATTTGTGCTACACCACGGACTCCTAATAAGGCACGGCTAATGGTTTGATCTACAAGGTTGCTTAATTCTTCTACAGAACGCTGATCTGATTTAACTGCATAGGTAATCACCGGGCCGCCAGAAAATTCCAGCCGTTCCACAATTGGATCGTTGATATCTTGGGGTAAATCTTGGCGAATTTGAGCGATCGCATTCCGAACATCATTGGTGGCGCGATCGCTATCTGTACCCAAAACAAAATTGATTGTCGTCTTAGAATTCCCATCGCTAACGGTGGAAATCATATAATCGATATTGCCCAACCCCGCCACAGCATCTTCAATTTTTTTCGTCACTTGGGATTCTAGTTCTGCTGGCCCTGCACCCGGTTGAGTGACTTTGATCAAAACTGTTGGTATATCAATATTTGGGTTAGTATCAATCCCCAAGGATATGAAGGAAAACCAACCCACAACCGTCAAAATTAAAAATAAAACTATTGTAGGAACAGGTTTTTTAATCGACCAAGCTGAGATATTAAAGGACATTAGGAAATTTTAGATTTTAGATTTTAGATTTTAGATTTGTCATTGGTTATTTCTCCCTACTCCCCATTCCCTATTCCCCATTCCCTTCAATTTACAACTCGAACCTTGTCGCCATCTTTAAGATATGCTGCACCATCAACGACAACGCGATCGCCTAATTGCAACCCACTCTTGATTTCCACTTTGTTGTAATTCGCGGGATCTCCTAACTCTACTTTTTGGCTGCGGACTATATCTCCACTCGATAAGGTGAATACAATTACACTTCCATCTGCTTGTGACTGGACTGCTTTTTGCGGTACTACCATCTTCATCCCTGAATCAGTAGT
Organism: Chroococcales cyanobacterium; assembly: GCA_038259325.1. Lineage (GTDB taxonomy): Bacteria > Cyanobacteriota > Cyanobacteriia > Cyanobacteriales > Nostocaceae > Nostoc. Next base: position 162,510 of record JBBSOX010000002.1, read on the forward strand.
AATTGCAGCACTAGCAAACATCCCTGGTTTAAGTAAAGTTGTTGGCGGTAAATCAATTTTGACTGTAGCCTCCCGTCTTTGATCGTTCACTTGTGGCTGTATCTCCCTGACTCGTCCTTGCGATCGCACACGCTGATCGACATCTGAAGTAATTTGCACGGATGCGCCAATTTTCACTTGAGTTAGTTGAATTTCGGGAACCTTCGCCTGAAGTTCTAGTTTTTGATCTCGGATAATCGAAAATAGCTTTTGTGTGCCACCAATCACAGTTCCCACCTGAGTTTGTGGCGGTACACCAGTCACATCACCGACTCTGGCCAATTTCTCGGCGATTAATCCAGCAACCGGCGATCGCACTACAGTTTGTTCCAACTGAGTTTGTAGTTGTTGCACCTTGGCAGTACTGCTGCGAACATCGGCTTTGGCTTTGTTGATAATAGCTTGGGCGTTACCAATATTAGCCTGGGCGCTGCCGATATTGGCCTGGGCACTACGCACATTTTCTTGGGACAGATTTACAATTTCTACAGCAGTTTTTACAGCGTAGGAACGAGTATCGAGTTCTTGCTTACTAATCGTCCCGGAGTCAGCAAGTTGTTGATAGCGCTGATAATTCTTGGCTGCTTCTTCTAACCTCGCCTTCGCTTGAGCTAAATCTGCTCGTTTTTGTTGAACTATGGCTTTAGTTGCTGCCAAATCTGCCTGCTTGGCTACTAAATCTGCTTGTTTCGATTCCACATCTGCTTGTTTTGATTCCACATCTGCCTTTGCTTGGCTAATTTGGCTTTGCACTATGGAACCATCTAATACCGCCAACACCTGACCTTTTTTGACAAAAGTCCCTTCTTTTACATCTTCAGGGATACTTTTGATTTGTAAGCCGTTTGTCTGTGGTAACACCGGAATTAATTCACGCGCTGCTACAGTCCCAGTAGTTTTAAGGGTACGGAAAACACGGGCGGTTTCTACTTTGGCGATGGTGACTGTCATTGCTGGGTTAACTTTGTTATCCGCTACCGCACTTTGTTGACGAGCCGGAAGACGATTTAGTACACCCATCCCACCAAAGGCGATCGCAATTCCTAAACCAGTACCCAAGAATAATGGCTTCAACCATACCTTGGTTAGTTTTTGATCTGATTTGCTCAAAAAGCTCCTATCTTCAGAGGTTATAGCTTCTTCCACCTCGATTTCTGAAAAACTTTCATCGCTCACAGTCCGACCTCCACTTTCTGTCTATGCATACCAATCTTGGTATTGTCTTAAGAAAAATTGAAATTTATTTACTTCGTATCAACTATGACGCATTTCATAGTATATGTCCTTTGTATAAAACTGTATATAATAAAACAATTTTACTAAGAGTAATTACTAGCAAAAACCACTTAAAATTTTTGCGTCAATTATGATACTAATGATTATTTCAACTCATCTAGCTACTCAAGGTCACATACCACATGTATTTAGATCACTGTCAACCAATGGTTAGATATGAAAAACTAGTGAGGCTAAGGGACTTCCAAGTAAAAAAATAATCAATCATTTTGGAAGGCAGGGGAGGCAAGGGGAGAAAAAATTGGATAGTGACGTTGGATGCAGGAATTGAGTAATTTCATTCTTGGATGTCCCTAATCTAGATTTATCTAATTTAAAATCCGATTTTTTATGTATAAAGTTATATTAAAAAATGCTTCTGTTCGGCATTGATAATTCCTCTAAAGCCTTTGTATTACCAGAAAACTATTCTTTACCATGCAATTTAGGCAATGCTCAAGCTAGCGTCCACAGCTACACGTGAGTTACAAAGGAGCAAATCCATTGCCATAAATTCCAGCAAGGGTGGCCCCGATTATGGAATTTTGAAATCAATCAATAAATAATTGGTATTTACCAGAGTAACCAGATATGTTCAATGCCACTGAAATTTTAATTGATGCCTTTGTAAATGAAATTCGAGACGGCTACCGTCGCACCTACGGCTGCTTTAAAAATGATTATCAGGACATTATCGCCTGGGCTGGTAACATGGCTTTGGAAAACATTGCCAATAGCGACGCCCTTTATCACAATGTTGAACACACTGTCCTTGTGACTCTAGTGGGGCAAGAAATTTTACGTGGCAAACACATTCGGGAAGGTGGTGTTTCCAGTGAAGATTGGTTGCATTGTATTATTTCCTTGGTGAGTCATGATATTGGCTATGTTAAAGGAGTTTGCCGACAAGACCGAGAAGCAGCAGGTTTATATGCCACAGGTAAAAATGGCAAAATGATTTCTGTAGCTCCTGGCGCTTCTGATGCCAGTCTCACGCCGTATCATGTTGATAGAGCCAAGCTTTTTATTGATGAGCGTTTTGGAGGTCACAAGTTAATAGATGCTGAGGCAATTAAGAGCAATATTGAATTGACTCGATTTCCCGTGCCTGCGGCAGAAGATCATCAAGATACAAAGTGCTTTGCCGGATTAGTCCGGGCTGCTGATTTGATTGGTCAACTAAGCGACCCACGTTATCTGAAGAAAATTACTTCTTTATTTTACGAGTTTGAAGAAACTGGTGTAAACAAAGTTTTGGGCTATAAAACCCCTGCCGATTTACGTAATAACTACGCTAAGTTTTACTGGAATGGCGTCTTTCCCTATATCCAAGAGGGACTACATTATCTATCACTGACACAGCAGGGAAAACAAATTCTGGCTAATCTATACTCAAATGTGTTTGTTGTAGAACACGAAAAACAACAGCAAGAACAGCAGCGGTATTTAGAAAAGTTAGGAGTTGGGAATTAGGAGAGACGCGATTAATCGCGTCTGTACAGGAGTTGAAAATTATTAATTATGAGTTATGAATTAAGATAAAAGTTTAATAACTCATAACTCCTAATTTATAACTCCTAACTACTATGGATTGGTGGCGAAGACTGAAGAAAAATCCTTTGGCACGATTTGGGGCAATTTTGCTGTTAATTTTCTATATAGCAGTAATTGCAGCTGATTTCGTGGCTCCTTATGACCCTTATGCTTCACAGCCCAATGGTTCTCTGCTGCCACCAACTAAAATACACTGGGTTTCTCAGTCAGGGCAGGTTATCGGGCCCCATGTTTATCCGACGACTCAGGGAGATACGAATTTAGAAACAGGCGATCGCAAACTTATTGTAGACTTCAAAAAGCCCTCACCCCTGCGTCTATTTGTCTCCGGGCCAGAATACCGATTGTTGCAGATGAGTTTGCCACTACCCCCGAAGTGGGATGAAGTCACAATCTTTCCTGGTATTCCCTTAAATTGGCATTTATTTGGCACAAGAAATGGCGCAAAAGTCAACATATTGGGTACTGATGACCAAGGGCGCGACCAATTTAGTCGCCTCCTACATGGCGGTCGCATCAGTATGTTTATCGGGATTTTTGGCATTATCATTACCTATCCCCTCGGTTTGCTCATTGGGGGAATTTCTGGCTATTTCGGCGGTGTAACTGATAGCCTCATTATGCGCTTGGCAGAAGTGCTAATGACTTTCCCTAGTATTTATCTTTTGGTGACTTTGGGCGCAGTCTTACCGGCTGGTTTAAGCAGTACCCAGCGCTTTTTGCTGATTGTGGTGATTACTTCAGTTATTAGCTGGGCTGGTTTAGCACGGGTGATTCGAGGACAGGTACTATCAATTAAAGAGCGAGAATTTGTTCAAGCCTCGCGTGCAATGGGTGGGAACCCACTTCATATCATCCTCCGCCACGTTTTGCCGCAAACGGCTAGTTATGTAGTTATCTCTGCGACTCTTGCAATTCCCAGCTTTATTGGCGCAGAAGCGATATTGAGTCTCATCGGCTTGGGTATTCAACAACCAGACCCTTCTTGGGGAAATATGCTTTCTCTAGCTAGTAATGCTTCAATTTTGGTGCTGCAACCTTGGTTAATTTGGCCGCCGGCTGTGCTGATTATCCTCACAGTGCTGGCATTCAATTTGCTTGGTGATGGGCTGAGAGATGCACTTGACCCACGCAGTTTGAGGAGATAAGCGTTTAGAATAGCAAATGCGTACTCCGAAATAACAAATGCGATCGCCGAAATAACAAATGGGTACTCCGAAATAACAAATGGGTACTCCAAAATAACAAATGAGTACCCCGAAATAACAAATGAGTACCCCGAAATAGCAAATGCGTACTCCGAAATAACAAATGGGTACGCCGAAATAACAAATGCGTACTCCGAAATAGCAAATGAGTACCCCGAAATAACAAATGGGTACGCCGAAATAACAAATGCGTACTCCGAAATAACAAATGGAGTCGCTGATATAGCAAATGCGATCGCTAAAATTAGTCCGCGAAGGCGGACTTTGCCTGTCTAGCCGCGAATTCCATTCGCCTTCTTCCATTCACTTCTATTCGCCTACTGCTGCAAAACCCAACGGCGAAAAAGTTCTACCATAATCCTCCAACTTCCCTGAGTTTCCTCAACGACATCATGACGCTTCAGAGTATTCAGCGCTTCCTGTAAGTCGGCATCGTTCATACCTGTAAACTGAGTTAAGGCATCCAGACTTAGCCCCTCTGGGTGAGGTGCAAGCACTTGTACAATTGCTTGTTGACCCTCAGCACCCCGCGCCGCCTGCCCCCAAACTCCATCAAAGTAGTAGCGTCCCCGTTGGAAAAACTCAGGGTCATTGATAACTGCTTCCACATCTTGTATTGTGAAAACTGGGTTACGCGATCGCCCTTGCTCAAAAACAAAGTCATTGTAGCGGCGCACTAGCTGAAAACCCAGCAGTTGCACTAAATATGGTTGACCGTGTGTCAAAGCATAAATTTCATCTAAAGCTTCCGGGATATAGTCGAGGGGGAAGTCTTCATTACCTGGATTAGCGAGAATTTGGCGAGTAGCTGCACGTTTTTGAAAGCCTACATGAATAGGAATGACGCTGGCAAAGAAGGGTTGAAAATAATCTGCTGTCATTTCTTCTAAAGTGTGCAAACCAGCAAATGCAAAGGCGATTTTAGAACTCATTTGCACCAAACCGCGCAGAAAAGCCATAAAGTCGATAGGGATTTTGTTCGCTTCAATTAAATCTTCAATTTTCTCGAATTCGTCTAAGGCGATGATTAATCCACCGTCTAGCTTTGCTTCAACCTGTTTTAAATAACGTTCAAAAGTCCGGTAGGGAAGATTAAGTAAATCAGCGTCAGCTGGTGGTGGAAGTTCGACAGTTTGAGAAATTTCATCACAAATTGCCATTAGCACTTCACCTACACCTTGGGGGCTATCTCCTAAACGTAGCAAGTTGACATAAGCTAGCTGGATTTGTGAACCTAGACAGTTAGCAGCGTTAAGCAGAATAGAAGTTTTGCCCATCCGCCTGTGACCGTAGAGAACTATAGACTGGAGTTGATTACCAATCACCCAGAGTTCTTCTAATTGTCTGATGATATCTTCTCGCCCAACGAAGAGATGACCTTGAACCGGATCGCCTACAACATAAGGATTAACCACAGGCTTGGTGATGGAAATTTCTCCCACTTCACCAGTGATTTGTAAAAGGGTTTCTTTCCAAGCTTCAGCGATATCTATGATTAACCCTTGCTCTGCTTGCGGCAAGGTGTCGGCTTGATTTAGGATGCTTGTGAGTTCGCCTAATGCTCGATTAAGAGCTAAAGACCTTGCCGAACGTGAGACACTACGCTCTACAAACTGAACATCCTCAACAACTCGACGCAAATTAGCAAGGATTTTCCAAGTAATTGGACGTAAAAGCGGTTCCTGGGGAAAAGGAGGAACTTGGATAGCTGCAATAGACGCTGATGTTTGAGCTTTCTGAAACGCTGTTAAAGTTTGGGCAAGGGTAAACATTTCCTCGCCATAGAGAAGAGAACGCACTACAGCAAAAGCCTCTATTGATCTGGCTGGTTCTTCTTCATATAGATGCCAGAAGCCAGCAGCAGCAGCACGAGCAGGAGTATCTAAACGAGTATCTGTGTTAAGACGAGCCTGTAAATCTTCTTGCCAAGAACGAGGCAAGAAAAAGAACAAGGGGTAGGAGAAGAAATCTTTGATAAACCTTGACTTTAGGGTTTCATCTAGAGAAGCTGAAGCAAAACGTACTATCTTCCAATCAAAAGGATTTGCCGCTAGTCGAGAGACAGTCCAAATAAGTTGCTCTGAGGGGATTTTGGTAAGTACTCTATTGACTGCTTGGACAACAGGAATGAATTGTAGGGTATATGCCAGCAGTTCATTAGTATTATGTAAACCTGTTTCCCAATCATTTTGCAACCAATTTTGCAAGCGCGAGACAAGATTAGGAAGAGGAAGCGGAGTGATGCGGGGGAGTAGCCAACTAGTGTTTTGAATTGTTCGCAAGTTTAAAGGTGAGCCAATAAGCCAGGTTTCTGGACGCAGTAACATCACGCCGAACGCCACGCCTCCCACAACGCCTCCCACCACGCCGAACGCTACGCCGAACGCTACGCCGAACGCCACACCGAACGCCACACCTAACGCCACGCTTCCCGCCACACCTACCCCCACGCCTCCCGCCACGCCTAACGCCACACCTAAAGCCACGCCGAACGCCATGCATAACGCCACACCTACCGCCACGCTTCCCGTCACGTCTACCGCCACGCCTACCACCACGCCTACCACCACACCTACCGCCACGCCTGCCGCCACGCCGAACGCCACCACGTCTACCCTCACGCCTACCGCCACGCCGAATGCCACGCCTGCCGCCACGCCGAACGCCACGCCTAACCAGTTAACGTGAACATTTAAAATCTGAAAAATTAAGCCTATACCTACAGGTGTAACTACTGTTAAAAATAATTCTTGGAAAAGTAAATGGCGTTGGATAGCATTTTGACGCAATAACTCCCATCCCTTCCGCCAATTCATTTCCCCTTCAGGAATATACCCACCCCCGAATCTGTCCACATACCACCGCAAAGCCTGGGGAAAGAAAAATACCCAATACAAAAGGCGCAGATAATCCAAGGGGTTCCACAGCGAGAGGGGACGCTTCAACTTGGGCGCTAAGTCTAAGCGGGGTACTGGGGTCATTATTCAAGCTCCATTTTCGCGCATGAAGAACCTAATCCTCCAGCCTCCTTGTTTATGACGGAAGGGAGAGTAGGAGTAATCTTATTCCCCTCCCCTTGTAGGCTACCGTGTACACAAAAATCGGAGTTACTTTGAGATCCGGGTTTTACCCCCCTTAATCCCCCCTTGTAAAGGGGGGAAACAAGAAAATCTAGTTCCCTCCCCTTTCCAAGGGGAGGGTTAGGGTGGGGTAATTCGATAACTTGTGTGTACACCATAGCCCCTTGTAGGGGAGAGGTCAAAGCGGTGTCATTCATCGCAAACTCTCCACATACCGCGAATAAGTTTGATAACACATTTGCATGAGTTTTCGAGGATGTCCGCCACTTTCTTGGATGAGTTGGATGATTTCTTCTTCAGTAAAACTCACTGAAGTTCTAGCCAAACGGTTGGTAATAAAAGTACGCATAGTAGCTTCATCCCAAGGATGAATGTGTTCCTCTTGGCAAATACCTGCTAACGGAGAAGTATTACCTTGCTCCTGACTATCGTTAAAAAGGTTGTTCAGAGGTTCGGTGGCAGCTAAAATCAGCTTCAACGGAGCATTACTTCCTTCGGCTAAACCGCGCAAATAATCCCTGATGTTGCGAGTAAAACCTTCGCCTGTAAGCTTTCCTACATTGTCTAGAGCCAGTAGTATTTTATGATTTCGCAAATTGCGGGTTAACTGATAGTCTTTACTTTCGGGTATGCCAATCTCGTAGCACAAATCACTATAAAATTGACTTTCATTATGAAGTAAATTCAAGTCTAAGAAAACTGTCTGACGTTTAACGTTTAGACGAGTTTCTGCTTCTTGGCAAATCATCCAAAGCAGCGAGGATTTTCCGATTCCCTCTTCCCCAATTAAAACAATACTACTACCGCTATTCAACACCTCAAATACTCGCCGGATTTCGCGCTCTCGGTCAAAGAATAAATACTTTTCTTCTACTCTCCCATTAAGGGGAATGAAGGGATTATGATTTCGTTGTAATAGATTATCTGACTGTAATTCATTTCCTTGTGCTAGATTAATTGGTTTTACAATTGCTTGTTGGGAAGGCAAAGTTGTTTCTGAATGCTGTTGATAATGATATTTAATTTGATTTTTAAAATTTCTCTTATTAACTTTTATCCCTAAATCTTTTGTAATCTTTTTGCATAAATTTGCACCTGCATCTCTCAAATATTGCTCAGAGAGAAAAGTCTGAGTAGCAATATCTGAATAAATCTGACCTTCCCAGATTCCTAAAAAAAGCTGTTCTTCCAATTCATTTAAGACTTGATTCGTCTTTTTAGCAAACAGCGCATTAATGAATGCTAACGCTTGTTTTGAGTCCATTAGGCGTAATCGAATTGGCAGAGCGAAGTCAAAATCAGCCAGTAGTGTAATACTTTACCCTACAAACCTACATTTGCCTACTTTCCTTTACAACAATTTAATCACTCAAACTTCCTACTAGCGCCTACCTATAGAGTCTGTGTCTCAAGTGATGATGGTGTCACAGCACAAAAGTTGAGGAGTTTGAGAAATGACAATAACTTTTAGACAACAGCTTGCACTTGCTCTCATTGCTGCCACCGCCACCATAGCAGCTGCCGGAGTGCCTGCCATAATGGGGCTTGGGAACAAACCCTCTCTAGAGTCATCCTCTGTCACCGCCACTTCTACAACGTGTGATAAAGTTACTGTGGCTAAAGTATGCGTTGATAATCTTACAGTGCAGTTTAATAGCAACGAACCTCAGCAAGTAAAAAATAGCGATCGCATACCTCTAAAAGCTGGAGATACTCTAAGATTATCAAATCTCAGCTATTGCATACCATCTAAATCTTCAGTCAATCGAGTAGAAGTAAAAGGTTATCTGTTTCCAAATGGAGTTGAGAATTATAAAAATGGTCTTTTCACTCCTAGTACCTTTCCAATTAATGCTGGTTGCCATAATATTGGTAACTTCCAAAAAAGCTGGAAGCTGGAACCAGGACAGCACCGAGTTATCATACCTATTGTTAAGAATGTTGGCAGTAACAGAATTGTTGACAATAGTTTCTACTTTAACTTGGATGTTGGACGGTAATTTCAGTTTTCTATTTAAAACCTAAAGAGAGTAATAGTTTTATGGCTTACAGCGAGTTTAGTTTAGCTAAAGCAAAACAAGACTTTAGTTTAAGCACCTTAGAAAAACGCAATATCTTCGCTGGTGTTTCTGAATTAACAGCGAGTAATTTACTTGTAGAAACACTCAATTATAACCTGGATATCGCTTTAGGGAGTAATAGTGAAAAAGCTCGTTCTGAGTTAATTATTGCTCCCATTTTAGTTGATTTACGCCGACAATTACACGAACAAGTTAGTTTATTTTCTGGAGTAGATTTTACTGTCGATAATAGCAAAGGATTAAACGGCACTTGCGATTTTATTATTACTAAATCTCCAGAAATTCTCATTTTGACAGCACCAGTAATTACAGTTGTAGAAGCTAAAAAAGAAAATATTAATGGGGGTTTGGGTCAGTGTGCGGCGGAAATGGTAGCAGCCCAAATATTTAATGAGCAAGCTGCAACTGAGATTAAAACAATTTATGGTGCAGTTACAACGGGCAGTATTTGGCAATTCCTCAAACTAGAAGAACAAACATTGACCATTGATTTAAGCGAATATTATCTCAAAGATGTGAATAAAATTCTTGGGATTTTAGCCAGTGGTATTTCTTAAAAAATTTAACAAAATTTCCAACAGCTTAATATCGAATTCGTGGGTCTACATAAGCATTTAAAATATCAATCAAAATGCTGGCACTCACAACGATCGCACCAAAAAAGACTAGCACTCCCTGGACTGTGGGATAATCACGATCTGCGATCGCTTGATACAGTCGATTTGCTAACCCAGGCCAAGAAAATGTTACCTCTGTCAAAATCGCTCCACCCAACAGAGATGCAAAGGTTAATCCTAAAACTGTAATTACTGGAATTAGCGCATTTTTTAAAGCGTGGGAGGCTAAAATCTTATTTTCACCAATCCCTCTGGCTCTAGCCGCTTCTACATAATCTGCTTGCAAGGTTTGCTTTAAATTCACTCGCACAATTCGCTCAAAAATCCCACTGAGCAAAATTCCTAGTGTGAGACTCGGTAGAGCCAGATGGTGCAAGGATGTGAAAAACTGGGTGAAATTTCCACCGAGTAAGCTATCAATTGTATACAACCCAGTTACAGGAGTCGGCGCTGGAAGATTGGGCGGAAAGCGGTTGGAATTGGGAAACCAACCCAATTGGACTGAGAAAATCAACTGCAAAAGCATTCCCGCCCAAAACATCGGGAGTGCATAGGTGATGATGCCAAATAAGCGCCCACCGACATCAAAATATGTCCCAGGACGAGAGGCAGAAAGAGTGCCAACCGCAATTCCGACGATGAGTGCAACCGCCATACTAGATACTGCTAACTCCACCGTCGCCGGGAAATATTGCCCAATTATGTCCCAAACATTCTGTCCGCGACTCATTAAAGAGGTTCCCAAGTCAAAGCGTAGTATGCTTCCCAAATAATTGAGGTACTGTAGCCACAGAGGAAGGTTTAAACCAAGTTGTTTTCGTAATTCCTCTTTAGCAGCTTCCGGCGCACGTCCACCGAGAATTGCATCTGCCGGATCTCCTGGTGTTGCTCTTAGTAAAAGAAATACAATCGTGATGATTGTTAATAGCTGAAGTGGCGCGAGAAGCAACCGGGAAACAATGTAATATTGTAAAGCTTTAGAACGAGACATAAGCAATTCAAAGTTTAAAATTATAAATGCAGTTTTTGTAACTATCCTATAGCGGTTATCGACCAGCGTGAAGTACAATTCAAAGCCTCTCTCCAAACCTTTCTCCTAAAAGGAGAGAGGCTTTGAATTGTTCCCCCTTCCTGCTGCTTCGGGAAGGGAGTTAGGTCTATTTGCATACTTGTACCTCACCAGATTTAAAATAGCTATAGCTATTAACTAGAAAAATATTGAACATAAAAGATTTTATTTAAGAGTCAAAAGTCAATAGTGAATAGTTATGACTACTGACCAATGACTAATGACTAATGACCAATGACTACTTCTTAATTGTGTGATAAACCAGAATTTGGGTAGGGTTAAGTTGTACGCTGCTCACACCATTTCGGGCAAATACATAGTCTTTGTTTTGCCATAAGGGAACGTAAGGTACATCAGTAGTGACTTGCGTTTGAATTTCGGTAAAGATTTTCTGACGCGCTTCAGGGTTTTGTTCTTTGCGTTGCTGATCAATCAGTTTATTTATAGCTTCGCTATAGTAGAACGAACCTTGAGTTTGACTGCCTCCATCTTCGCATCCTTTAGCAACTGAACCTTTGTCACAAGACAAAAACGGCTGGACGTAATTATCTGGATCTAAAAAGTCTGGATACCAATCAAGTAAAGCTGCTGGATACAAACCCCTGGAAATGTCTTTAAAAAAGGCAGGCCCTTCAGCTTGGGTAACTTCAAATTGGAGTATTCCATCCATTTTGGTATCCACAAGGGATTTTAGTGTCTGTGCTGCCAAACTGCGAGTAGGCGAACTAGAAGGATACCAAATTTGTACTTTTGCGGGATTTTCTTTGGAGAAACCAGCAGTAGTTAATAATTTTTTAGCTTGTTCAAAGTTAGCATCGCCATATTTATCTTTGAATAATGGCACAGAAACATTGAACGTCGTGGGAATCATGCTATAAAGCGGATCTGCTTGACCAAGTAACGCCCGCTGATTTAAAAGTGGGCGGTCAATTATTGATGCGATCGCTTGTCTAACCTCTAATCTATCTAAAGGCTTTTGATTCCGATTCAATACCAGATAACTTACTACACTACCTTGAGCTGCGATCGCTTGCCAATCCCCTTTTTTTGCTCCTTCTTCCAAACTGCGATTTTGATCTGGCTGTAGGGACAGATAAGCTATATCGACTGCGCCTGTACGGAAAGCATTAAACAAATTAACCGGACTAGTTTGAATTTGGACGTTAACACCGTTGTTAGCTGGCTTTTCTCCCCAATACTTATCAAAGGTATCAAATCGGATTGAATCAGTACCATACTGCGCTAACTTGTAAGGGCCAGTCCCCACAAAGGTATTCGGCTTGAATTTACCTGCACCAAGTTCGTAAGCTTTTGGTGAAAGCGCACATACTCCAGGAAAAGCCAACAGTGAAGGAAATGCTGCAAAGGGCTTTTTCAGCTTAATGCTTAACTCATACTCGCCTGTAGTATTTACCGAATCTACTATATCACCTAATAAGAATGAGGGTTTTCCTTTGTTTTGAATAAAGCGGTTGAGCGTAAATGCCATTGCTTGGGCGTTGAAGGGAGTCCCATCGTGAAAAACTACTCCCTGACGTAAGGGAATGGTATAAGTTAAGCCATCTTGACTAACTTTAGGTAATGCTGTGGCGAGTTGTGGCTCAATTTCCGTGCTTCCTGGTTGGTAAGTGTAGAGGCGATCGCTCATATTAAACACCAGACCCAAAGATGCTAACTCATAAGTATCAGCCGGATCAAGGGTTCTCGGCTTTGCTGTTGTACCTATAGTAATACGACCATCACCTGTAGAGCTATTCACAGAACCCGATGGTGGCGTAGTAGTCTGTGGACGAGGAGCGCAACTAACAACTAGAAAGAAACATACACAGAACAAAGATAGGAATTGTGTAATCCGACCCCACCGTTTCATGGACAAGGAAAACCAGGTCATAGTAATAAAATATTTGATGTCAGCGGTCAGCAATTCTACTATATTTGTGAATATTGTGCTTGATTTTTACAATTAGTTACGGCAATACCTGCGGCTAAGTATACGCAGATAGAGGGGAGTAGGGAGTAGGGAGTAGGGAGTAGGCCAAGTAACATAACAACATAATTATTCTTGTCCCCTCCTCTTGTTCCCCCATTCCCCATTCCCCATTCCCCACTCCCCACTTAAAAGAAAAGATAAGCAAATTTAATCTCCGAAAGGGATTGGTAGCGAAAAAACTTGGAGATGCTACGCGATCGCATCAATTTACACGCTTGCAAACAATTCCATCAATAGTTACACTTTTTAAAACATTCTCATTTTTGCTTAGTGATGGCTACCCTACAGGGTAAATCTCCCGAAGCGAGTAAGCATAGCCAAAGCACCCACACTGTCTAACTTATAAGACTAAGCTGTGGTAGGGTTCTGGCTGTGGCAATAACAAAAAACAAGAGAGAGTTTTCTGATTGGCGAATTTCGTTTCTCAGAATCTCAGTAAGAAAATTGCTTTGTAAACTAACTCATCGAGGAGGAGCGTAGTCGATGGGACTACCCTGGTACCGAGTACATACAGTCGTTCTGAATGATCCAGGGCGGCTGATTTCTGTACACCTAATGCATACAGCCTTAGTAGCAGGCTGGGCTGGTTCGATGGCACTCTACGAACTAGCTGTTTTTGACCCTAGCGATCCGGTTCTCAATCCCATGTGGCGTCAAGGGATGTTCGTCCTGCCCTTTATGTCACGTTTGGGCGTCACTCAATCTTGGGGTGGTTGGAACGTTACTGGTGGCCCAGCAACCGATCCTGGCTTCTGGTCATTTGAAGGCGTTGCAGCAGCTCACATCGTTCTTTCCGGTCTTTTGTTCCTAGCTGCCGTTTGGCACTGGGTTTACTGGGATTTAGAACTCTTTAGAGATCCCCGCACTGGTGAACCTGCCCTAGACTTGCCAAAAATGTTTGGCATTCACCTGTTCTTATCTGGTCTACTTTGTTTTGGATTTGGTGCTTTTCACCTCACCGGACTATTTGGCCCAGGTATGTGGGTTACTGACCCCTATGGTATAACTGGAGCCGCACAAGCAGTCGCACCAGAATGGGGCCCAGATGGTTTTAACCCATATAACCCTGGTGGGATTGTGGCTCACCACATTGCTGCCGGCGTTGTTGGTATTATTGCAGGCTTATTTCACCTGACAGTCAGACCCCCCGAACGGCTCTACAAAGCCCTACGGATGGGGAACATTGAAACAGTACTTTCTAGCAGTATTGCAGCAGTCTTCTTTGCTGCTTTCGTTGTTGCTGGTACTATGTGGTACGGTAATGCCGCCACTCCCATCGAATTGTTTGGTCCAACCCGTTATCAATGGGATCAGGGCTACTTCCGTCAAGAAATCCAGCAGCGTGTCCAAACAAGTGTTGCCCAAGGTGCAACCCTTGACCAAGCTTGGTCGCAGATTCCTGAAAAGCTGGCTTTCTATGATTACGTCGGTAATAGCCCCGCTAAAGGCGGTCTATTCCGTACAGGCCCGATGGTCAAGGGTGATGGTATTGCTCAGTCTTGGCAAGGTCACGCCGTATTCAAAGATTCTGAAGGACGGGAATTGACCGTGCGTCGTCTCCCCAACTTCTTTGAAACCTTCCCAGTGATTTTGACCGATGCAGATGGAATTATCCGGGCTGACATTCCCTTCCGTCGTGCAGAATCTAAGTATAGCTTCGAGCAATCTGGCGTCACCGTCAGCTTCTATGGTGGCAATCTGAATGGTAAGACCTTTACAGAACCAGCTGATGTGAAGAAGTATGCCCGGAAAGCTCAAGGCGGTGAAATCTTTGAATTTGACCGGGAAACCTTGAATTCTGATGGTGTATTCCGCACCAGTCCTAGAGGTTGGTTTACCTTTGGACATGCAGTATTTGCTCTCTTGTTCTTCTTTGGTCATCTCTGGCATGGCTCTCGGACAATCTACCGAGACGTATTTGCTGGTGTTGATGCCGATCTAGAAGAGCAAGTTGAGTGGGGTCTGTTCCAGAAAGTGGGTGACAAGTCAACCCGCCGGAAGGAAGCCCTTTAAAGGACAGGAAACTGGGAACTGGAGACTGGGAAAAGTTTTCCCAGTCCCTAATACCCAGTACCCAATCCCTAATCTCTCATTACTAGCTGATAGGCAGGAAATCATAATATGGAAAGCGTTGCGTACATCTTGATTTTTACTCTGTGTATAGGTACTCTCTTTTTTGCGATCGCATTTCGCGAACCCCCTCGCTTTGAGAAACCAAAAGATAAGTAGATCCTAATTACCAGACCTTTAAGCGGATTTAATGTTAGTATCCGTTGCTACTAAGGATCGTAGCAACGGATATTATTGTATTTGTCCTTTGTCCTTTGTCATTTGCTAATGACCAATGACTAATTGTTGTGATATAATTTCCAATCTTGGGAGTAGATATGTGTTAATACTAGCTTTTCTGCGCTAGGATGAAAATGGATGTTAATGTAAACTGCCATAAAACTGCTTACATTACACATCGCGCTTGTCGCACAACCTTTACGGAGACTAGAACCAGGAACAAATCAGCATGGTCAATCAGAATTTAACCGCTACAGAAATTGGATTCACTCACGAAGATTTCGCTGCTCTACTTGACAAATACGATTATCATTTTAGCCCTGGTGATGTTGTACCAGGAACAGTTTTCAGTATAGAGCCGCGCGGCGCTCTGATTGACATTGGTGCTAAAACCGCAGCATATATTCCTATACAAGAAATGTCTATTAACCGGGTAGATAGCCCGGAAGAAGTTTTACAATCAAACGAAACGCGGGAATTTTTCATCCTTACCGATGAAAACGAAGATGGTCAATTAACCCTTTCCATTCGCCGTATTGAATATATGCGGGCTTGGGAGCGCGTGCGACAGCTGCAAGCAGAAGATGCTACTGTCCGTTCTGGCGTGTTTGCAACCAATCGCGGTGGAGCATTGGTACGGATTGAGGGATTACGTGGCTTTATCCCCGGTTCCCATATCAGTACCCGCAAACCTAAAGAAGAATTGGTAGGCGAAGATTTACCATTGAAATTCCTAGAGGTGGACGAAGAACGTAACCGCTTAGTTCTATCTCATCGTCGGGCGCTAGTTGAACGCAAGATGAACCGCCTAGAAGTCGGCGAAGTAGTAATAGGTACAGTTCGTGGGATCAAGCCCTACGGTGCTTTCATCGACATTGGCGGCGTCAGTGGTCTACTGCACATTTCTGAAATTTCCCACGAACATATTGATACACCTCATAGCGTGTTCAATGTCAATGATGAAGTAAAAGTTATGATCATTGACTTGGATGCAGAAAGGGGCCGGATTTCGCTATCTACCAAGCAGCTAGAACCCGAACCCGGTGACATGATTAAAAACCGAGATTTGGTCTACGATAAAGCAGAAGAAATGGCTGCTAAGTATCGTGAACAGCTGTTAGCCAAGCAACAAGGTGCTACTGCTGCGCCTGCTGCACCTGAGGAAGTTGCAGCAGAAGAAGATATTCCACCAGCAACGGAACTTGAAGAAGATATTCCACCAGCAGCAGAAATTGAGGAAGTAACTCCAGTAGTTGCGGAAATTGAAGAAGAGATTCCAGCAGCGACAGAAACTGAAGAAGAGATTCCAGCAGCAACGGAAACTGAAGAGGGGATTCCAGTAGCTATTGAAGAATAATAAATTTATAGTTTTACTTGTTTTTAAGTAAGAGTATTAAATCATTATATAAAGAGGGTTTTCCCCTCTTTTTTTATGTGGAGAACTAGTAGCAGTTAAAAATCAAAACTCATAACTTTGCACTTTTATATAAATAAATGGAATGAAATATTATGGTAACTATTAAATGTAGAAATATCACTTTTGATAATATCCAGGCAATTTTGTTTGACAAAAACGGTACTCTAGAAGATTCAGAAACGTATTTGCGATCGCTCGCACAGAGAGCAGCAAGGTTAATAGATGCTCAAGTTCCCGGTATTGGGGAACCGCTATTAATGGCATTCGGCATCAATGGTAATACTCTCGATCCCGCAGGTTTGATATCGGTAGCGAGTCGCCGTGAAACAGAAGTTGCAGCTGCGGCATATATTGCCGAAACAGGAAGAGGATGGTTTGAGTCCTTAAAAATAGCCCGTCAAGCTTTGGATGAAGCGGAAAAATATATTGAACAAACTCCTTCACCTCTGTTTGTGGGTAGCTTAGACTTGTTGAAATACCTAAGGGAAGGTGGTTTGAAACTTGGTATCCTCTCAGCTGCAACAAGCCTTGAAGTACATAACTTTGTAGAGAATCACCAATTAAGTGATTATATCCAGTTGGAAATGGGAGTAGATGAGGGGCCAAGTAAACCAGATCCATTGCTATTTTTGCAAGCTTGCCAAGCTTTGGGAGTTGAACCAGGCGCTACATTGATGGTGGGTGATTCCATTGGTGATATGCAAATGGCACGTGACGCTAAAGCCGCAGGTTGTATTGGTATAACTTGGGTGGGTAAATCAGATAATGTCCGAGGTGCGAATGTGGTGATTAATCAACTTGATGAAATTCAGATTTTAGAAGATTAGTTTACCTTTAGCGATGCCACATAGCCGTTGAGATGACTTAAAAGCGCTGATCACAAACATTGTGTAAGCATTGCGGTAGCGATAGGGCAGTTTTAGCGTACTCCTCTCCTCGAAGCAAGCTACGTGCAGCGTTTCGTAGAGAGGAACAAGCGTCTGTAGGAGCGTCTGACTCGTGACCGGGTTTGCAAACGCCTGATGCCACTTGATAGCAGTTGCTACAACGGGATAAACTCTACCAAGAGCGCTATCTCATCGTTATGTGTCTACGTACTTTCCCGCAATAATTTGTCAAAGTTTGCATAATATATATCTTTGGATGGATATAATACATTTCTCGGATGACTTATTATTTTATCGAGACTTCTTATAAGAGCAATTTTTAATAGAAGAAGTCAGAATTCAGGAGTCAAAATCAAGTGCTGGGGTATTAAGACCTACCGATTTCTATTTAACCACTAAATTTTCTCCTTTGGAGATGCTACGCGAACGATTTAGTCGGTGACTTAAACCTATTTGTTGATCTGCCAGTCGCCAGAATTGAATTCTAAATTTTGGATTTTAACTACTGAATTATTGTCTGATAAAGAAAATACGCTGATAAATAATTTCAGAGACAGAAACTGATTGTTTTGTCCGATTTCTTTCTGTCTTAATCAGAACGTATTAAACACAATTAAGAATTGCTATAAGTCCCCAAACCCAAAAGAGGCTGCTGGGTAAAATTCCTTCATGTAGAAATATATTAGGGAATTTTAAGTTGCAGCTAATGTGTGCAGGAAATTACACATTTTTGCGGAGTCATTAATATGAAACTTTTAACTGGCATTATTTCCAGCTTGGCGCTACTGAGTTTAAATCTTGTGGGTTTATCTCAGGTACAGGCTCAAACACCAGGATTTACGTTTCAAGAAGTTCCAGTAACTCTTTTCGGAAATGGTTGCCCAGACGGAACAGCAAAGGGAATTTTGAATGGAGATACTCTTTCAGTAACATTTTCTGAGTTTGAAGCTAAAGCTTCACCTCCTAGAGTTGTATCAGCATCCTGCAATCTGCGGATCGGTCTGAATGTACCTTCTGGATTGAATGTTCA
>JBBSOX010000003.1:0-142231 GCA_038259325.1 Chroococcales cyanobacterium
ACTTGGGCTGATGTAATCAACCGAGCTAACCTGGGTATGGAAGTAATGCACGAGCGTAACGCTCACAACTTCCCCTTAGATTTGGCGGCTTCTGATGTTGCTCCTGTCGCAATCAGCGCTCCTGCTATCAACGGTTAATTCTGAAGCATTGACTAAATAATAAAGCGCTCTTCCAAATTGGGAGGGCGCTTTTTAGTATTAACGATAATAGCGTTTAGGGACTTCCAAAAAATAAATTATCCTGCCCCCAGCTAAGTGCCCCTCTGCTTACACCACGATAGGATATTTTTTTAGTTGGAAGTCCCTTAATTCTGGCAGCGCATTCTCAGTTGAGTATGCGGTAGTTTAAAAACAACTGACTTCCAACCTGACGAGTTTCGACGAGTTGGAGATGAGGAGCAGCTTGGGGAAGAAAACCCTCTCCCTCCACTGGGGTAGGGGCGTGCTTTCCTCCATAAATGATAGGCCAAATTGTTAACCACCAATCGTCAATTCGCCCTGCTTTTACTAAAGCAGCTGTTAAAGAACCGCCTCCCAAAACAATGACTTTATGAATACCCCGCTCTGCCATTAAGCTGTAGGCTTGATCCCAGTCTAGGTCTGTCTCTCCCAAATCGATTAATTCAGCCAGCTTTTGCAATCTTGTTGCATCAGAATTACGCTTTAAACCAGTCTGTGTTGTAAATATCCATCGCTCAATGTCCTGGCTTAAAAAAGGCAAGTCCAGCGATAGGTCAAGGGAACCTGAGACAACGCAGGTAATGGGCTGCGGAGACTGACCCCGAACTTCGCGTGCTGCCAACAGTTCAGGATTGCGAATTGTGTAGGTTTCCCCCTCAGCCCGAATCGTCCCTGCTCCTACCAAGACTAAATCGGCAAGGGAGGCTTGATACTCTAGGTGTGCTTGATCATCTGGATCGGAATCACGAGGCGCTTTAGGATCTACGGCGCTAATTTTTCCATCGGCCGTCATGGCAAGAACCACAGTTGTTTGAATAGCTGACATGATTACATTCTGACGGTTCTTTATAATTTTACCTTTTTGAATTCTTTGCCATAAATAGTTGTTGCATTATGCTTTAATTTGCTTTCTAAGCTATGGCTGAAGATAGTAAAAGAATTCTTATTGGATAATTCTCTCTACAATAAGTCTAACAAGAGTCTATTTTTTTATCGGGACTGGTGGCGCGGATGCATTCAAAGAAAATTGCCAAACGCAAAATGTGGCTGGATGGATGATACTGTATAGGACGAATCAGCAATTCGCAGCGCTTCCTCTGAAATGACCGACAATAATTGAGTGCTATTCAAACCTTAAGGAGTGAATTTATAATGTCTCGTCTCCTAACAGCCTTCACGCAGCAACTCCTGCGGAGTATCGCTTTGGTAATATTGCTAACTTTGATTAATAGTTTAATACTTCCTACCGCAGCTTGGGCTGCCTCTTCTGGTTTGGGAGTTGATAATGGTCATCTTAGTTCATGTCCAGCTTCAGACAACTGTGTTGTGAGTCAAGATGGTGATTCCAAACATGCTATTGACCCAATTGCCTATCATATAGACCGCGATGCAGCACGAAAAACGTTACTAAAAACTCTCACTGTTGTTCCACGCACAGAAGTTATAGAACAGACAGATAATTACATCCACGCTCTTTCTAAAAGCCGTATCTTCAAATTTATTGATGATGTAGAGTTTTATTTCCCTCCCAATGAGTCAGTAATTCATGTGCGATCGGCAGCTCGCGTGGGAGAGTCGGATCTTGGTGTTAATCGCAGGCGTTTGGAGCAAATTCGTCTGGCTCTGCGCGATCTAAATATTTGATTTTAGCTTGAGCGGCAAGATGAATAGCCGGACAAAAATGGTTCGTCCCCAAACAATTGTCCTGGTGATACATTAGACATCTCCGAAAATGAATGTAGAGACGTTGCATTGCAACGTCTCTACAAGGGTTTCAGCCCTGTTCGCCTACTTTCCTCTAAGAAAATTTGCCCCTGAGCGATCGCAATTCTTATGCATTAAAATTGGCAGAAAAAGCTCGATTATTGCTTCGCCTTTTGTAATTAGTTAATCTCCTTTCTCAATAGTTCTGGAATCTGAGAAGGACGTTCAGCTACTGGAACTTGCGCTTCTTTTAAAGCAGCTAATTTACTTTGGGCTGTGCCAAAGTTAGGATCGCGTCCGATAACCGTTGCTAAAGTCCCAGTTTGACGCCAAGTTTTTCTTGGTGGTGCAAGTCTACCTGCAATGTATGCAATTACTGGTTTATCAATTGCCTCAGTAATATACCGGGCTGCTGCTTCTTCACTACCACCGCCAGGTTGACCGACTAAAACAATCGCCTCTGTGGTTTCATCCTCGTCGAGAATTTGCAGCCATTGGAGAAAGGAGGAACCAACGATCGCATCACTACCAATACTGACACTAATGGACTGCCCCAAACCGGCTTTTGTTAATTCGTAAGCAACTTCGTAGGTGAGGGTGCTACTACGACTAACGATCCCTACTGGGCCAGGGGTATAAAATTCGTTAGGTTGAGTACCTAAGAGAATTTTCCCCGGTACAATGATCCCCGGACTATTTGGCCCGACTACCAAAGTTTCACAAGCTTCAGCCTTGCGGAGTAATTGCACCATATCCAACGGTGGCACGCCAGCAGTAATAATAATGATCTGGCGAATATGAGATGCGATCGCTTCTAATGCCGCATCTAGCACGTCGTAAGGATCTACACAGATAATTGTCGTGTCAATTACTCCAAATTGTTCTATTACCTCCTCTATTAAGTCAAATACTGGCAGTCCATACAGTTCCTGTCCACCACATCCAGGATTGACACCGGCTACCAAATTCGTACCATAAGCTTTCATTTGAGCAATATGAGTGCCTGATATAAATTCACAAAAGCCTTGAATTAATACTTTGCTGTCTGGCGTTAAGTTCATAAAAAATTACCGTAAGTTTGGCAACCTAGTGGTCTAAGACATTAGGCATAAAAACGACATATTTACAGTAGTGTCGTACTGATTTAATTTTTACTACTTCTTATTAGCGGTTGGTTTAGCCAGACGAACTGCTGCCGCGACTGCCTCATCTAAATTTTCTACTACGAGGAGCGCATTATTATGGGTTTTTAGTGTTGCTAAATACTTTCTTGCAGCATCAAATTCAGAACCAGCAAGACGGACAACTAAGGGTGAAAAATTCTGCTCTTGCCGACTTTTACTACCATTAGAATGTACAACTTGTGATTGAAGTTCGCTGTTGTCTTGCTGCACAACTCTAGCTATAACTTCAACTACTTCTTCAGTTTGAGGAATGCTACCTAGAAAGTTAATTAATATTACTTGAATGCTTTTATCAGCCTCCAGGATTTTTAGACCTGTTTCTAAGCGATCGCGGAAAGTAGTTGGTGTAGTATCTGTGAGGAAAGCATGACGTAGATTCAAACAAACACCTGGATTGCCACCAGCATTAGCGATTAAATCCAAAGTTGCCATCACTGAACCAGTACCATTACCTAAAATACCAATTTTACCGTGCATTTTTACACCATCCCAGTCACCCGATATACCATCTATGTCAGTACTGGTATGACGGCTAATGATTTTTGCCGCCATCTGGGCGAGGTCGGGATGACGCTTGATTGCTCGTTCGTTGACCCTGACTTTACCGTTAAGAGCCATCACTTGACCAGTAGCACTGACTGCCAAGGGATTGATTTCGACTAAATCCAGGTCTTTTTGCACAAATAGCTGGTACATCTTCTGAACAACGCTGCTTACCGACTGCATCAGCGTCCCCTGCAAACCCATTTTCAAAGCCAGTCGTCGGGCATAAAATGGCGAGAATTCCTGTTCCACGACAACATGGTGCATTCTTTCTCCAGCGGATTCCCAATCAATGTCTGCTTCTTTGCAACCTAAAAGTACAGGTCGGCAAACAGCGGTATCTAAAACCACCGCGAGATAAAATTCCTGGTTAGCGTCATATTGCGATTCTGCCAGCACAACTTCCGGCAATTCGCCCCAGATTGGTAAATTAAAGATATTTTGAGCAGCTGCGATCGCATCAATTGTCGTTTCTGCAAACCTGACTCCACCTGCTTTTGCCCGTTCCGCTCCATGTACTTGAGATTTTAGTACAATTGGAAAGCGAATTTTTAAACGTTTCAAATCTGTGGGATGATCAATTCGTTGGGAAGGCAATACAGGAATGCCTATCTTCCCAAACCATTCTTTAACTTGATACTCTAATAAATCCATTGATACACCTTGTATTCACACTTTTCAAGCCTTTGCTTAGTGCTGTATTAATATTTTGCAGCATTTTTATTGCAGAATTAAGCTTTTGGCAGCTATAAAAATTTCTTTTTCACGGATCAATTTTATCGAATTCAGGAAATGAGGCACATTAATTTAGATATCCAACCTGTTTGTGCTAGAGCCAAAACATGTAATTAATCTCTTCAGTAAGTTTCCTAGCATAGAAGATAACTACCATTTCTGTCAAAACCTTCTGACCTAGCTAGCAGCGTTTTTTTAACCTTTGGATAAATTTGTCACAACTGCTCTGCAACTAAAATTTTTCACAGCAGTAGATGCTGTGAATGTAATTGTCACGAAATAATGCAGTGAAAATACTCAAACACTCTATTATTCCCATTTTTATTTGTAATTTATATCTGAACATAAATTATTTAATTTTGCATCTTGCGCTGTGAAAATGTAGCGGCGCGAACAATAATTGCTTTTTTAAATTTTGGTGAAAACTCAGAATGTGTGTTAGAAAGTTGTTCGTTCAGATTTTTAGGCGATGGTTGGGTAAACTGTGCATTTGCATTCAAAAAACCTAAAAAGTTCATTTCATCCTTTTAAAGATAATCAAAACAATATAGAAATTCAGCGGGAAAGCTCTATGAAAGTAGCAGTCCAGCAGGAAGATTTACAGCTTTTAGCCAAAACTTTGCAGGAACAATTGCTTGTAGAAGTCTCAACGGCTGAAGTCTTCGAGGTTAAATGTGCCGTCAATAAAGACGAGCTAATGATTTTAACGCAACACGAATCAGATGTAATAGTTGATGCTCAGATAATCTTTGCAGTAATTGAGGAAGTACTTCAGTCTCTAGCACCCCACAGAGAGCAGCGAGTGCAATGTTTCCTCAGAGTTTTAGGTGAACAACTCCCTTATGCCAAATGTTTCTTGACTCTGAAGCAGATGAGAGGATGGGGAGATGGGGGAGATGGAGGAGAGGATAAGGAGACAAGGGGACAAGTGGACAAGGGGGAAGATTTTCCCATCTTTGCCTCTTCATCAGCTTTGACCTATTCTCCATCAATTGATAAGGCTGAGGAGGAACTGTTTGACCCGTTTACAGATGCACCGGATTTGCCAACTTCAAAGCCAGCATCTCAAATCAAACCCATTTTACTGGGTGCAGCCTTGATGGGAATTATAGTCTTAGGCGGCGGTGCTTACTTATTGACTCGCCCTTGTGTGATGTCTGAGTGTAAAGAAATACAAAATGCCGAGCAATTAAAAACAAAATCCCCGCAACTGATGCGCCGCGCCAAGTCTGAAAAAGAATTAGTAGCTCTACAACAGCAACTTGCGATAGCCAGTGCAGCCCTGAATGTAATTCCTAATTGGTCGCCCCGTTACCAGGTGTCAGAAGAACTAAAAGCAAGTTTGTCTGGACGATCAGAAAAAATCAACCAGGTGGTCAAGGCTTTGCAGACGGCATCCTTGGCGACACAAAAAGTTCAAACTCCCGCATATAGCCTAGAGGAGTTACAAGCTAGACAACACTTATGGCGACGGGCTATAGCGCCACTAGAAACCATAAGCCCCGATAGCGAACTATATGGGTTAGCGCAAGGTAAATTACTTAATTATCGTGTTCGTTTGCACACTGTAAATCAACAGATATTTACTGAGGAAAAATGGCTGAAAAAATTAACAGCAGCAAAAGCTGTGGCTAATGCAGCCGAGAAACGCGAAGCTACTGCTAAATCTTTGAATGACTGGCAAAAGGTTCAGTCTACTTGGCTGGTGGCCATTAATGCCTTGAATAGCATTCCCCGGACTAGCCTTGGGTACCAAGAAGCCGCAAAGCTATTGGTAGATTATAAACCTAAATTAGTAGCGGCACGCGATCGCGCTACTAAAGAACGATTAGCTATTAAAAGCTACCAACAAGCCGTTAGCGCTGCCAAGCAAGCCAAAGTATATGAGCAACAAAACCAATGGCAAGCAGCAGCGACATACTGGGATCAGGCTTTGCAAACTGCTAAACAGATTTCCCAAGATAGCTTGTACTACACTCAGGCTCAGTCTCTCATCGAACCTTATTCAGTAGCCCTCAAACAAGCACAAGAAAAACTACAAGTTGTTAGTAGTTTGCAACAAACCCGCACCGACCTAGATAAAAGCTGTATTAATGGAATTCGGATTTGCACATTTAGTATAGATAATGTAGGAATTATTGTGAGGCTAACGTCTGAATATGACCAAGTAAGGCAAAATAATTTGGTTAATCCTTATTCTGAGAATGAGAACTCGGATTCAGATACTGCTGTTGACGTTACCAATCACTTGCAAATTTTACGGGAAGCCTTAGCTGTAATTAGCGATAATGCTAACTTGTCCCTTTTTCTCTATGATTCCCAAGGTCAGGTAATTTATACACGAACTTTGGGTGGGTAAGTAAAAAAGTTACCAGTGAGAAGTTTGGAATCTATAGGGATTCCTAGCAAGTTTTTATACGTGATTTGCCAAAATCAATAATTGATAACTAAAATGATGTTATAAAAGTCATCAAATCAAACATCGTTTGATAAAACGGTATGGAGCAACAGACGGTTCGCACAACCCTAACCCTCCCAAAGGATTTGTTAGAGGCAACAGATAAAGCTGTTCAGGCAGGAAAAGCCAAAAGCCGCAACGAGTTTGTAACACGAGCATTACGGCGTGAACTTGCTGCTCAAAAACGGGCAGAAATTGATACAGCCTTAGCAGAAATGGCAAATGATGTAGAGTATCAAGCCGAAGTTTTGCTGATGGAGGCAGAATTTGCTCCGGCTCAGTGGGAGGCTTTGAAGTTAGAGGAAACTTCAGAATGAGACGGGGTGAAGTCTACGATGCCCGTCTAGAGCCGACTGAAGGTTCAGAACAGGGTGGAACCCGTCCAGTTATTATTGTCAGCCGGGATGTGATTAATGCTGGCAGTCCTGTGGTTCTGGCTGTTCCTTGCACAACCTATCGATCGAGTAAGCGGATCTATCCCACACAAGTATTGATCCAGTCACCCGACGGTGGGTTGATCCATGATTCGCTGGCAATGACAGATCAGATTCGGGTACTCTCAAAATCACGCTTATTGCGTTTGCGGGGAACGCTTTCTCAGGAAGCGATCGCTCAACTAAACCGATCGCTATTGATTGCTCTTGATCTGCCAGGGCAAGATGATGCAATACTCTTGGATGTAGATTAACCGCTTCACCTGATTAACTGCGCGGCGGAATTGAAAAATTGACGACACAACCCCTTCACGACTAAAACTGTTGTCAACAAATTAGCAAAAGCAACCATAAATATAATCAAAATTTCGTAAGATACAGCATCTAGGGGTGGTACGCCAGCTAGTAACTGTCCAGTGGTAATTCCTGGTATTGCCACCATACCGATGAGAAACATTTGATTGAGAGTGGGAATCAATCCGGCTCTGATGGCGTCTTTGCGATACTGGCTAACTGCTTGCTGGGGTGTTGCACCTAAACTCAAGTGGGTTTCTATTTCAAGATGGCTGGAATTAATAGTGCTGACAAGACGTTCGCCTGCGATCGCAGCTGCATTGGTAGCATTACCTAAGACTATCCCTGCTAGGGGAATTATATATTGTGGTTCATACCATCTGTCTGGTTGAATGATCAAAAAGTTGGTGTAGAACACTGTCAGAGCGGTACTAATTAAAATTGCACCCCACACCAAAGGCAACACATAAGGAATTTTTTGGCTGATGCGATTTCGTGCGACAATCGCCGTAATTGTCAGCATTATTGTTAATATCGCCAAAACTGCCCAAGCATTGTCTAAAGCCAAGATGAAATCTAAAATGTATCCCAATACAAGTAGTTGTAAGATGGTTCTCCCAGTAGCAAGTGCCAAGTTCAACTCTAGTCCTAATTTTTCCCAAGCAGATAAACCAATGGCGATCGCCATCAATCCTACAGCAATAGCTAAATCCACGAAATCCAGCTGGATCAGATCCTGCATGGGTTCTCTATCTCCTGCTATTTTGTTCTCAAAGCAGCCCACACATCTGGAACTTTGATCCGATGTGTTGGATCTTGGTTGATATATATCAACTTTATCAATTCAAAATTCAAAAATGGTACAACCTTAACATGGCAAACACCTAGTATGCCTACTTTCTCTAAATTAAATGTGCGGTAGTTTCTGACGCCACAATTTAAGTAAAAACCCTAATAGATGCGTATCTTGGGCGATAGTCTTTTAGTAGCTCCTTTTTGATTAACAATTCAATTAGCAAAATTTGACTGTCGAAGTGCATCCTTTGTATCTCCCAATAAAATAAGAACTCATGATCCAAAGTGTAAATCCTATCCCTGCCTTTGATATTAAGCAGCAATACACCACCATCGAAGCAGAAGTAAGTGCAGCCGTCTTAGAGGTTCTGGCTTCTGGGCGCTATATCGGTGGTCCCTTAGTCCAAGGCTTTGAGCAACAGTTTGCTGCTTATAATACTGTTACTGAATGTGTAGCTTGTAATTCTGGTACTGATGCGCTCTACTTAGCGTTACGAGTCTTGGAAATTGGTGCAGGCGATGAAGTGATTACAACGCCTTTCACCTTTATTGCTACATCAGAAGTGATTAGCGCCGTTGGTGCAAAGCCTGTTTTTGTTGATATTGACGCTACTACATTTAATCTCGATGTGGAGCAAGTAGCGACAGCGATTACATCCAAAACCAAAGCGATTATCCCGGTTCACCTATTTGGACAACCTGTGGATATGACATCATTGATGGCGATCGCTCAGTCTCACAATTTGTCAATAATTGAAGATTGCGCCCAGTCTACAGGCGCAATGTGGGCTAATGAAAAAGTAGGAAGCATTGGACATATAGGTTGTTTTAGTTTCTACCCTACCAAAAATCTTGGTGGTTGCGGCGATGGCGGGGCAATAACGACTAATGATCCAGCGATCGCCGCTAAACTGCGAATATTACGAGATCATGGTAGTAAAATTCGATATTTACACGAGGAAATAGGTGTAAATAGCCGTTTGGATGCTCTCCAAGCAGCTATTTTGCAAATTAAGCTGCGTTATTTAGATATTTGGAATGATCGCCGACGAGATATCGCCAACTATTACTATCAGTTCCTTAGCCAAGTTCCAGGGATAGTGCCGCCTCAAGAGTTACCTGAGGGTATTGGGGTATGGAATCAATACACTATTCGCATCTCAGGCGAAGGGCGAAATGGTTCTAGCGCCAAATATCGAGACTGGGTGCGTACTCAATTGCAAGAGCAGGGCGTAAGTTCAATGATTTACTACCCCCACCCTTTACATTTACAGCCAGTTTATCAAAGTCTGGGCTATCAAATTGGCGACTTACCAATAGCAGAGCAAGCTTGCCATGAAGTCATCTCTTTGCCTATGTACCCAGAACTGACACAACAACAGCAAGATCAGGTGATTTATGCGTTGAAGGATTGTTTGGGGTGAGGGAGTAGGGAGTAGGGAGTAGGGAATAGGGAATAGGGAATAGGGAATAGAGAATTTTAATATTCATCACTCCCCACTCACCACTCCCCACTCCCTACTACTCAGCACTCAGCACTCAGCACTCTTGCAGTTGCTAAGGCTTCTACCAAGCCACGCACAGCAGCAATCATTGCTATTTCGCTATTGAGTTGGTTGATGGCGGAACCAACACCAACACCAGCAGCACCAGCTGCGATCGCTAATGGTGCAGTAACGTTAGAAATGCCTGAAGCACACAATACCGGTACTGATACCACACGAGAAATTTCAAAAGCTGCTGCCAAGGTGGGAGCAGCTTTTTCAATTAATCCTAAAGTTCCAGGGTGAACTGGGTTACTACTAGTACCGCCTTCGGTTTGGATAATGTCTGCTCCAGCTTTTACGAGTTCTTCTGCTAACTGCACCTGTTGATCTAGTTCCAAAATGTGGGGAACGGTAACAGATAGGGTGATTTCGGGTAGGAGAGCGCGGGTTTGCTTTGTTAGCGCTAGCACTTCTGGAGCCTCAAAGCGGCGTCCTTGAGCATAGAAGGAATCGAAATTCCCGATTTCAATTAAATCAGCACCCGCTGCTACAGCTTGCACAAATTTTTCTGGTTCTACTGCTGATACGCAAATTGGTAAATTTGTCAAACTTTTAGCTAATTTCACCAAGCCTGCATCGGCGGCGATATCGACAAAAGTAGCACCGCCAAATTCAGCAGCTTTAACAGTAGCAGCGACGCTAGCAGCGTCGAAGTTATTCAAGCCGCTAATCACTTTCAGGACGCGGCGGTTAGTAAATGCACGTTGGAGTGGAGAATGCATCGTCATAGTTTGGCTTTTAAAGCTACGAAAATTAGGTATATTCTACCGCCCCTCAGTTGATCAGGGACTAAATCACTATCGCAGTTGCCAAATTTTTGATAGTTTTATCCTTTTGAATTTTTAATTCCGCCTTGCGGTACTAGTTCCATCCATCTACGTCTGTAGGATTTTTTACCACTATCCTAGTCAAACTCTGGAGGCCACAAATCTGCAATTGGTACTTCCCATCCTGGGAGCAGTTCGGGAACTGTTAAAATATCGCCATCACGAAGTATTATTGCCTCTTGTCCAAAGTTGTAAACTTCAACAATCCGCTCATCTGGATTGAGCAAAAGTCCTACCTTAGTTCCCAAACTCAAAAATTCTTGAATTTTGGCTCTCAGATCCTCTAAATTATCACTAGGGGACTTCACCTCTACAGTCAAATCGGGAGCCAATTGAGCAAAAGACTTTGGACTACGACGCAAGCGTTCGGCTAAAACAAATGAGGCGTCCGGTGCGCGTAAATTTGAATTTGGCAATCTGAAACCAGCGCTAGAAGCTGCTGTTCGTCCCAGTTTGCGCGGTCTAACCCAGTTAGATAACTGGGCAATCATTGCAGCTGCGACCTCATCTGATTCGTATCCTGATGGACTCATAACAATAATATTACCCTTGACTAGTTCCATGCGATAGTCGGGATGCTGTTGCTGCATTTGTTCCAAGTCTTCAAGCGTCAGGGACATAAAACCTCTCTAGGAGCGATCGCTTTATTTTGCCTAGAATTACTATACCGTAATACTTATAGACCTCTTTAGGAGCGATCGCCCCATGAATTCCCCAGTCATTGCCAAATCTGTCACTCCAAAGACTTCCTATGTTTTGCTATATAACGTCAGTTGGGATCAACTAGAAAAGCTAGATGTAGACCTAGAAGGTACAGGTGCGCGACTAACTTATTTAGATGGAATTTTAGAAATTATGTCCCCACTTTCCGATGACCATGAAGATGCTAAAAGTACTACAAGTCTTTTATTAGAGGCATACCTAAGAGAAAAGAAAATTCGCTTCTACGTTAGAGGAAGTGCTACACTCGGCAAACGCAAAGATGGTACGCGACGAGAACCAGATGAGTCTTATAACTTTGGGGCTAAAAAATCGATTCCAGATTTGATTATTGAAATTACTGTCACCAGTGGCGGAATTAATAAGTTGGAGATATACAAGCGTCTGAAAGTTCCAGAAGTCTGGTTTTGGGAAGATGGGCTACTTTCCGTCTATTGTTTACGAGAGGATGAATATGAAAAAGTGCCCCAAAGTTCTTTTTTCTCAGATTTAGATATAGAATTGCTAGCCCAGTATTCGCGCATGGCGGATCAGTATGATGCAGTCAATGAGTTTAGTCAGGTGATTCGAGAACATGGTTGAAGATGAAAAAACAAGAATAACCATTACAATCGAATAATATTGCTTATTTTTCAAAACACTCCATTGCTGTTTGTACTTTCTCAACTTGCTTCGGTGCTTGTATTTCGTTAAAGAGTGCGATCGCTTGCATAAAATTTTCTCTGCTATTGTCAATTTCACCCATTTCTTGATGAGTTAATGCCAAAAGTTTAATTTACGCATTGTCAAAAAATGAGCATCACAGCAAAATTCTCAAGTTATAAATATGTTTGAACTCCTAATTAATAGTTTTATTATTTTAGTTGGTTCACTAGTTCAAGCGTGCATAGGATTTGGCTTCTCTTTAGTTGCAGCACCTTTACTGACCCTATTTATCTCTCCAATAAAAGTAGTTGTCATTATGACGCTGCTTAGTCTTGTCAATAACTTGTTTGTGCTTAATAGTACACGGGAGAGCTTAAGGTACAAGTTAATTTTACCACTAGTTACTGGTTCGATGGTTGGTTTGCCAATTGGTGTCTATATATTAGGACACCTAGAGCCGAAATTGCTTAAAGCTTTAGTTGGAGTTGTTGTTATCATTTTTGCCGTAATCCTAACTCCCGGTATAAAACTTCCTTTATCATGGTCCCGGTACGTTCTGTTCCCTACTGGGTTGGTTTCCGGTGTGATTCATGCCAGCACTTCACTAGGGGGTCCACCAGTAGTTGTCGCTCTTGCATCGCAAAAAATCGAAAAGAACATTTTTCGTGCTACAACCACCAGCTTATTCTTACTAATGAATATAGGAATACTTCCAGTTATGGCATGGCAAGGTCTATTAGACTGGTCTACTGTGAAAATAGCTCTAATAAATCTTCCAGCACTCTGTCTTGGTACTTGGATTGGGATGCTTCTCTCCCATCATGTACCTGAAGCTTTGTTCCGGAGGCTTGTCCTAATTGCCGTATTTTGGATGGGTTTGATGATAGTTATTTTGAACGTATTTGGGGGCAAATGAGCATTTGAGTTATATCCAATCGAGACTCAAGATGCGCCATGACTATTTAAGTTATCGCCTACTCCTTGAATTGAAGTCTCTGTCAGTTACCACAGTCAATTTAGCCCCGTCGAACTCCTAGTAAACAAGATATTTTTTCTTCTAAGGCATAACGAGTCCTGTTTGTTGGAAGCTCACATTAAGCTATGATACAAGCCCAAATCTCTCACTGGAAATCCTCAAGAATGCAAATTAACACTTATCAACCTAAGTACCAAACTCCGGTTGTTCAACTAATTTTGCAAATTCAACGAGAAGAGTTTGGATCGCCTATCACTCTAGATGATCAACCTGACCTATTAAATATTCCAACTGTTTACCAACAAGGTGATGGAAATTTTTGGGTGGCTCTAGATTCAGGTCAAGTTATTGGAACTATTGCTGCCATTGACATTGGTAATCACCAACTTGCTTTACGGAAAATTTTTGTTGCAGCACCTTATCGTGGGAAATCGATTGGGGTTGGTAATCAATTATTAGATACTTTGTGCAGTTGGGCAACAGAACGAAAAGTTTGTGAGATTTACTTGGGAACAATAGAAGCGTTCAAAGCAGCTCACCGATTTTATGAAAAGAATGGTTTTCGGCAGATCAACAAGGTTGACCTACCTGCTACATTTCGCATTATGCAGGGGGACACTCTATTTTATCGACTTGTTATATCCACTTATAAACATCTATTCCAACACAGTGAGTGTAGGTGACTTCCATGTTTCGCCTCAGTTGATTTTGTTACAGCTAGCAGGATGCCCTCTAGTTTTGTCTGAAATATGGCTGTAGTACTAACTGGGCTGTCATCTCAGTACGAGTTGAAACCTTAAGATTTCGCTTTGCTTCTAAATCCTTGAAATATTTCTTGCTGGTGTTGTTTAGCATTGCGATCGCCTACGTTCTATCCATTAGTTTAGGTATCATCTAGATAAATTAATTTACTAGGGATTCATCTTACTCCAACTCCTAACTTATTCACTTTCCGTAATAAACCCTGGCGTTACGATATCCTATATTTCGCAGATATTTATTCCATTCCTCAGCTTGGAATCGATCAGAAAAAGGCCCTACTGCTACGTGTGGCCCTCGTGGTTGCGTCCTTTCGAGGACTCCGCCAGATCGCCCTAAACCTTGACTATATCGGGCAAGATTCTGCCTAATTTGTTCTGCGATCGCAGGTAACTGTTCTGAAGTGGTGGGAATGGTGACATAATATCTAGAGACTGGCCTATTAGCATTTATATTACTGCGATCGCCTACAAACCCTCTATTGCCTACCTCTATTTCCTGCCCATTAGCAAAGCTAATAATCCGGGTATTATATATGCCTAGTGACTGTAGCTCACTCACCCGTTGTTGGGCGTTAGATACTCTATTAAAAACTCCTGATTGAATTACATTCCGTCCTTGGTACTGGCGAATGTAGGCACTGGGTTCAATCTGACGGATTGCTTGTAGCGTCTGGAAATCACTCGTATCTACGTAAACTAAGTAGCGCTCAAAGTTCTCATTATATTGACTAAACTGTGGAGGTTGAGAGGGCTGAAAGTTCGGCTCAAATTGATTGTTTTGTAATGGTTGAGAGGGCTGAAAATCCTGCTCAAATTGATTGTTTTGTAGTGGTTGAGAAGGCTGAAAGTTCTGCTCAAATTGACTCTCCTGTACTGGTTGTAACTGCGGTGATAGCTGTTGACCAAAGGGAATTGGCGGTAAAGTTTCACCTGCTTCTTGAGCCAATAGCACATTGCTGTTGTGGAGTTGTGCTTGTGCTGGGGTAGAGTCGGGAATCAGCACTAACCATCCTGCCACGAATAAAGGAAAAAGTCTGATAGTCGGCTTCCAACCCTCAGAATTTCGGCGCAGCATCTGAAATGGGATAAATTTACTCGTTATTCCTCTCGACATAGTAGTTAGAAAGTTGTCAAAGTATTTTTAGGGAATTTCCATTAGGAACTAATTAGTTTACCGTTGTAGCAACTACTATATAGCGTTGAGGTAAAATTAGCTCATCTAGGTGGCAAAAAATACATCTGTAATTAATCTTAGAGGATGTTTTCAAAGTATCAAAAGGCAACGGTGTACACACAAGTCGGAAATAATAGTCTGTCAAGGAATAATTGACGAGTCCAGTCTTTTAGACGCGATTTATAGCGTCTAAAAGACTGACACGTTAGAGAGACAAGGGTAAATCGCCGTCAAGACAAGAGGGCTTTCTGGCTTATCCCAAGCGTATTGAGATAAAACTGGTGTGTATACACCGTAGCCTAAAGGGATAGCCTAGCGCCTTCTCTACAAGCATGGCTACTGCCTTAAAAAACGTAATTGTAAATTGGTTTAACTCAACAAAAATCGGCGGGAATCCCATCCCTTCAAAGGGTGTCCAGGATAGCCGCCCGCCGATTTAGTTAGTGGTACTCAATGACTAATAACTTCGATTTCCCCACGACATTCAAGAAAACGAGCAAACGCGGCAGCGTGCCGTCAGACAAGCTATGTTTTCGTAGTTGTGGGACGCGTTAAGAAGCCTTAAGTTGACTAATGCTCATTTGGTTGGTGTCAATAAGTTTTCAAACAGAAAGTCTGCTTTTACTGCGATCATCTCTATTTGCTGACTCAGAAACTGAAGTGCTTTGGTAGCAAGGCTTTGAAGAGAGTGTGCTACAATTAGACAACCACGCATATCGTGTCGTGTTTTGTATGAAAAAAGTCGTCGTTGGTCTTTCTGGTGGTGTTGACAGTTCCACCGCCGCAGCTATCCTGCACCATCAGGGCTATGAAGTGATTGGTTTGACTCTTTGGCTAATGAAAGGCAAGGGTCAATGTTGCTCTGAAGGTATGATTGACGCGGCTGATCTTTGTGAACAACTGGGCGTTCCCCATGAGGTTGTAGATATTCGAGATGTCTTTCAGACGCATATTGTCGATTTCCTGGTGACTGGTTACAGTGCTGGAATCACGCCTTTGCCTTGCTCCCAGTGCAATAAAACAGTGAAGTTTGGGCCAATGGTGCAGTATGCCCATGAACAATTGGGATGCGATCGCATTGCCACCGGTCATTATGCCCGAATTAACTATGACGAAGCAACTGGACGTTACCAGTTATTAAGGGCTGTTGACCGCAACAAAGACCAGTCATACTTCCTCTATGATTTATCTCAAGATTTACTTGCAGCAACCATATTTCCTCTGGGCGAACTAGAAAAAACTGACACGCGCCGCATCGCTACTGAATACGGGCTGAAAACTGCCGACAAGCCAGAAAGTCAAGACTTGTGCTTAGTGGAAAGTAACGGTTCCATGCGGGCATTTTTGGATAAATATTTAGCTCCCAAAACAGGCGATATTGTCGATATCACAGGCAAAGTTTTGGGACAACATGATGGTGTCCATCACTACACCATTGGCCAGCGCAAAGGCTTGGGGATTGCTGCTGCTGAACCGCTGTATGTGATTGAATTAGATGCAGAAAATAATAAGGTAGTAGTAGGCGATCGCACTAAGGTAACTCAGCCGGAATGCACAGTAGGGCGAGTAAACTGGGTTTCGATTGCCGAACCATCCACCCCCATTCATGCTGAAGTACAAATTCGCTATCGTTCAAACCCTACACCAGTGACGGTGATTCCGTTGGAAAACTCCCGTGTGCGTTTGGTATTTGATGAACCCCAATTCAGCATCACTCCCGGACAAGCGGCGGTGTGGTACAACGGAGAAAAAGTGTTAGGTGGCGGAATTATTGAACAGTTTACTTAGGGACTTCCAGAAAATAAATTATCCAATTTACTCAGATAATATTTTTCTTTCTCCCCCTTCCCCCTCATAGCCCAGCAAACCACTCATAACCTTGATCTTCCCAATAGCCTTTACGAGGTAACAAATTGCTGACGAATGTAATTTGAGTAACCCACTTACTTTGCTTGTAGCCAAGTTTAATTGGGGATGCTAGGCGCATGGGCGCACCATTATCAACTGATAATGGTTGTCCATTTTTTTGATAAGCCATGAGAGTTTGGGGATGTACAGCAGAGGCAATATCCCAGCTTTCATAGTAACCATCAGCAGACTTGAAGTAGACATAGCGGACGTTTGACTTGGGCTGTACCAGCGCTACCAAGTCTCGTAATCGCACGCCTCCCCATTGAGCGATCGCAGCCCAGCCTTCAACACACACATGGCGAATTACCATTGAAGTCAAGGGAAGTTTTTGAATATCTGCCATGCTCAATTGCATCGCGTTATTAACCTCACCATCAATCCTCAGGCGAAACTGCGCCGGATCAATTTGCGGCGTGAAGTCAAAAGTATTAATCAGCAATTTGTCTGGTTCTATGGCACTGACAGGAAATTCTGGAACTGGTTTTTGACTTAGCAGCAGTGCTTCAAGACTTTGGTTTAGTGGCTCAGATATTTGCCGCAGATTATCTGAGAACAAATTTGTCCCACAGCCACCTAAAAGAAAGCCTACGCCTGAAAGTCCAGATACTTGCAGTAACCGACGACGGGATAGAGTGCGTTTGGGAAGAATCAGACTCATAGAACCTCTACAGGAACATAGACTTATTTAAGACGGATGCTTCCTACCTTCAGGGGCAAGTAAGAAATTAGCAATTATAAATAGTATGACAGTTATAAAGTCACTAGACCCAGAAGACCACATCGCCTAATCCACAAAGTTTCAGAACTAACAATATCTCTGGCTGGCTATTCTAAACTTTAGAACATCTAGTGCAATCATCCAAAAGCTGACAAAAATTAGTACCTAAGGTTTGATATGCGATGCCTAAGACGGCAAGCTACGCAATCCAATTTCTGTGTGTAATATTTTATTATTAGACATCTCCGAAAATGGATGTAGAGACGTAGCAGTGCTACGTCTCTACAAGGTTTCTGGATAATGCATATTTAATTTCTGGAGATGTCTATTGAAGAATATCTGCGCTTTGATGCTCTTAATACTAATCTATGGGCAACAGAGGAACAAAGCGACTTTTAAACAACGCCTGGGACATGCGATCGCTAACTAGCAATTAGGGTGGGCACTGTTACCCACCCTAAACACTAACTTGCTACTGCCTCAGCAGGGGCTGGTTTAGCAGCAGTTATGGGTAAATAAACACTAACTTTTTTACGGGTTTTTCCCTTTCTCTCAAACATTACAACACCGTCGATTAAGGCAAACAGAGTGTCATCGCTACCAATACCGACATTGTTACCAGGGTGAAATTTAGTGCCGCGCTGACGCACGAGAATGTTTCCTGCACGCACAACTTGACCGCCATAACGCTTGACACCCAGACGTTGGGCATTAGAATCACGACCGTTGCGTGTACTACCTGTTCCTTTCTTATGAGCCATGATTTCCTCTTGTGTATCTTCTTATTATTATTCAGCAGCGGTTTCAACTTCTTCGGCAGGAGTCTCATCTAAAACGGGGGTTTCCTTCTCCGTTTCTCCTTCAAAAGCAAATACTGCACCGTTAAGGGTGATGGAGTCAATCATAAGTCTGGTAATTTCCTGACGATGCCCCCGCTTTTTGCGGGTTTTCTTTTTAGGCTTCATCTTGTATACCAAGACTTTACGACCTCTGTAATGTCGCATTACAGTCCCTTCTACAGTTGCACCTGTCACTAGTGGCTGTCCAATGGTGACTTCGCCATCGTGCTGCACTAGTAATACGGAGTCTATTGTAACTTTTTCATCTGGTTCGATCGCAAGCAGTTCAATATCGTAAAACCGCCCTGGCTCTACTCGTATTTGTTTGCCGCCAGTTTCAATAATCGCGTAGGTCATGGAATTGTCCTTGAGGTTGCCGTACAGGTAGCCGGTTTTTATCTCGTGTAGAGACGCTTTTGCCAGCTTTTGTAATATGTCTACCTGATCCGAGCAGGAATTAGACAGACAATCTAACATAATATTTTATTAATAGGTACTAAGTCAAGCTTTCAATTGCCAAAAGTCGTCATGGCTGAATCACCAACGCAAAGAATCTAAGAGGTTGTTTGAAAAGTCTTAGGCGACTAGAAGTTGCGACCATACCACAATACGGTTCACCTAAGGGCTAATTGTACAAAATTGTGGGTTTTCGAGAAGCGATAAATCGCCGTCTCTACAAGTGTTTTGGTCTTATCTGAACTGTATTGGGCTAGACCAGACTTTACCCACCTCTGTGGGTTAAAAATCCTTGATTTTGTATTAGTCCACGGAGGTGGACTACCCTGCGGAAGCCGCAAAGCGTCTATGTTTGTGTAGTAGCGAATTCTATCCTCCTAATACTTTTCAAACTGCTTCTATCTTAGGGATGAATTTTACAAGTTAGAAGAAATATTTAAACTAAAACTTATATTTTCTTATCAGAATCTACACATTTTTATTCTTTGTTTTAAAATTAAATTTACACGCTTAATCTAAAGGTTATTCACAGAATTTAGTGAATCCACAGGACTGAAATTACTACATTCAAACCTGATATTTAAAACAGGAGAGAGATTGTCATGACACAGCAAAATGCTACCCGACTTTTTCAAGCCGTAAAACAAGATCAAGCGTTACAGCAAAGGCTCAAAGCAACAGCTAATCCAGAAGCCTTCGTCAAGATTGCTCAAGAGCGTGGCTATGATTTCAGCGTCGAAGAACTCGACAGTGAAATCAACAATTTGTCTGAAGAAGATTTAGCCGCCATTATTAATCCAGGATGGGGCACTAGACGGCATCTTAATCCAAGATAATTCCTGTTCTAAAAAACTGTAAGTATAGGAACAACTGAATTGACAAGTTTTGCTTCTCAAGGGGATATCATTGCCTGATCTCCTTTAGGAGCATTTCTGTTAAACTAAGCAACTCTACTTCCCATCTTCTCACCTGCTTAACTCATAAGTTAGAATCACTATATTTTCATCAGGTGATATGAAAAGAATAGAAGTTGAGCAAAGAACTATTTTAATTGGTTTGGCAGGTAGCCACGGCTATGGTTTAAATCGTCCTGATTCAGACTTTGATTATCGGGGAGTATTTATCGCACCCAAAAGGTATTACTTGGG
This sequence comes from Chroococcales cyanobacterium, assembly GCA_038259325.1. Taxonomy (GTDB): domain Bacteria; phylum Cyanobacteriota; class Cyanobacteriia; order Cyanobacteriales; family Nostocaceae; genus Nostoc. The sequence continues at coordinate 20,050 of JBBSOX010000003.1, forward strand.
ATTTGATCGGATAGAACAGAAAGATGATGGTTGGGATGAACCAGGTATATTTCCATTCATAGATGGCAACAAAGACACAGTTATATATGAATTAAGAAAAATCCTCCAGTTATTAGCGGGCGCAAATCCCAATGTTTTAGAATTACTGTGGTTAAATAACTATCCTTTTGTAAGCGTTGTTGGACAACATTTAATTAATCATAAACAGTTATTTTTGAGCAAGAAGGTAAAACATACTTACACTGGTTATGCTTTTGCCCAAATCAAAAAGATGGAAACTCATCGAAAATGGTTGTTAAAACCACCGCAGAAAAAACCAATACCATCTGATTTCGCCATAGAAGACGAAGCACCTCTGGGCAAAGATGAGTTAAATGCTTTTCTGGAATATCTTTATAACTTAATCAGAGGACGGATTGAGTTTTTGGAAGAAGCGGAGCAATTATACCAATTGCTGACGGCAGATATTGATTTCAAAGGCGTGTTGAAACAATACACTTTGCCAGATGAAACTTTGGAATATACCCAAAAGTTAACCAATAGTCGTAAAGATTTTATCCGCTTGCTTCAAAAAAGCCAAAGTTATCAAATAGCTTTAAGAGAATGGAAGGCTTACTTATCTTGGCAGGAAAATAGGAATCCAGCTAGAGCAGAAATGGAAAGAAAATCGGGTTTTGACCTCAAACATGGGATGCACTGCATTAGATTATTACGCAGTGGAGTAGAAATATTGCGGCGGAGTGAAGTGATTGTAGATAGGAGAATAGCTGGTGATTTTGAGGATTTAAAAGCTATTTTAAAGGGTGAATATTCTTATGAGCAGGTGATGAAAATGGCAGAAGATTTGGTTGCCGAAATGGAAATTGTTTATGAACAATCTGCCCTACCTCACAAACCTGATTTGGAGCAAATTAATGATTTGTGCATGGAATTGGTGGAAATGCAGAATTGGTAAGTTGTTGGGCATTGGGCATGGGAAATTGTTGATTAAGTTTCTTTCCATTCCTTATTCCCTATTCCCCATTCCCCATTCCCCATTAAAAAGTGTACATTAAGTCCGCAAAGCCATAGAGGCTGATGATAAGTAATAGCGATGCTGTTAGTTGGGTAATTCGCGTCTGGGGTGAGGGGGCGATCGCTTCCCGCACTAAGATGGAAATAGATGCCCCAACTACTAAGCTCAAGCCTAAAATTAGATAGGGTATGTCTGGTAAAATACTGGCTATTGCCAGCATAGCGATCGCTAATAAAAGCATCAATAATTCTACAAACCTGGGCGGGTTGTATTGGCTAGATAGAATAAAGCTGTTGAACCAAAAAGACCAAATTCTCATATTTCAGTGCTGGGTTAGGAGTTAGGAGTTGTGAGTTATATAGTCAGTGCTAAGTGAAGAATTAAAATTGTGAGATTTCAAAACTCTTAACTCTTAATTCTTCACCGGAGGCGGAGCATTTCCGGCTCCGCTCCTAACTTTTAACCTCTAGCCCCTAGCTTTTGACCTGTGCCGTTCTTTTGTGCAGCATCACTTTCTGGCAGTTCGACACCAAAGACGCGGCTAAAAACTTTGGCAACTTTATAGCCAGAATCAATCGATTCTAAGGGGTCTTTCCGCAGTCTGTGACGCAAGCATAGCGTAATTACGCGGTGGATATCATCAACCGTGACTTCAGTACGTCCTTCATAAGCTGTTAAGGCTTTGGCGGCGCGGTTACTAACAATGTCACCCCGCAAACCATCTACATCCAGTTCTGAGCAGACTTCAGAAATTTTTACCCGCAGATCATAATCAAGTTTCACTTCTGGTAAAAGCTGTTGAGCATTGACAATTTGCTGTTGCAATGCTTCTTGCTGTGCTTTGTAGTTTTCGAGAAATACTAGAGGATTTTGGTCAAAATCCGCCCGTTGTTCCACGATTTGCACCCGCAAGGCTGGTTCTTTTACGGTGTGAATTTCTGCGTGCATCCCAAAGCGATCGAGCAATTGCGGGCGTAGTTCGCCTTCTTCTGGGTTTCCAGAACCCACAAGAACAAAACGCGCTGGGTGACGGATAGAAATACCTTCCCGTTCTACAGTGTTCCATCCACTCGCGGCGGAATCTAGTAGAACGTCTACGAGGTGGTCATCTAGTAAGTTGACTTCATCCACATAAAGAATGCCCCGGTTAGCCTTTGCCAGCAGTCCCGGTTCAAAGGCTTTGACACCTTCAGATAAAGCTTTCTCGATGTCGATTGTGCCACAAACTCGGTCTTCTGTAGCTCCTAGCGGCAGGTCTACCATTTGGACTTTTTTGTGAGCTACAGGAATTTCCGCCCCTTGTTCTAACAGTTGGCGGACTTCATCGCTCATCAAGTCGGGGTCGCTAGGATCGCTACTGAAGGGGTCATTAGCAACCACAGAAATTTCTGGCAGCAGATCCGCCAGCGCCCGGATAGTTGTGGATTTCCCGGTGCCGCGATCGCCCATGATCATTACACCACCAATTTTGGGGTCAATCACGTTCAATAGGAGCGCCAGTTTCATTTCTTCCTGGCCCACAATTGCCGTAAAAGGAAATACCACGCGACGCGCACTTGCCGTGGATTGAGCAGTTGGACTCACTAAATTACCTTAACAATATTTTTCTTATTACAGTTCTCTATTGTGACACAGGTGGGGTGTGGGGGAGTGTGAAGATCGGGGGCAGGGGGCAGGGGGCAGGGGGCAGGGGGCAGGGGGCAGGGGGCAGGGGGCAGGGGGAGCAGGGGGCAAGGGGGAATTATTGAACAAGTCTCTTCCTTGTCTCCCCCCTCTCCCTTGTCTATGCCCCATGCCCCATGCCCCATTCCCAATGCCCTATTCCCCATACCAATATCTATTGGGCACAAATGCCTACTTGCTGCGTCAACTATCTTAATTTGTCTGCTTTAGTTTTTCTGGTGCAAAAGTTCCATTCATAAGCAAGGAACGAATAACTACCAACTCATCAATCTTGTACTAAGCATAAATACTTGTAGACTATATGGTTAGTAGATTCAATCGTAAAAGCGAACAATGGCATGTGTGGGTAGCTAATGCATCATTCAAATCTATGAAATCACCTTTTATTGTTCAAACTTGGCGGCGACTACTCAAGTCTTTTTTTCCGATTCTCATTTTAATATCTTTTTTTACTGTATTGTTGGTGGACAGTTTTACACCTGCCGTCGCACAGTTACCGCGTCAGGAAATTCGCGGGGTTTGGATGACCAACAATGATTTTGACACCCTCAAAAATCGGGACAAAGTGCAAGATGCGGTGAGTCAATTACGGCGGCTGAACTTCAACACAATCTATCCTGTGGTGTGGAATTCTGGCTATGTAATGTATCCTAGTGCGATCGCACAACGTGCAGGTATTCAACCTTTTGTCTACAAAGGTTCAGATGGACATGATATTCTTGCAGACTTAATTAACCAAGCTCATCGCAAAGGATTGCTAGTAATTCCCTGGTTTGAGTTTGGTTTTATGGCTCCCCCAACTTCAGAACTGGCACTGAATTACCCGGATTGGTTCACACAAAAGCGGGATGGTAGCCAAACTTCAAACAGTGCGGCGGGTGAGGTTATGTGGCTTAATCCGTTCCATCCACAAGTGCAACAGTTCATCACCAATCTTGTGCTAGAAACTGTTACCCAATATGATGCCGATGGTATTCAGTTTGACGATCACATGAGTTTGCCTCACGAATTTGGTTACGACCAATATACAGTTGCTTTGTACACCAAAGAAACGAAGAATCCTCCCCCAACTAATTCCCAAGATGCAGCATGGGTAAAATGGCGGGCAGATAAGATTACAGCGTTCATGGTACAAATTAACCAAGCTGTGAAGCAGAGAAGACCCCAGGCGATTTTCTCTGTTTCTCCTAATTACTATGATTTTGCTTACAAGTTTCACCTGCAAGATTGGCTGGGTTGGATGCGGCAAAATATTGTAGATGAGTTAATCGTGCAAATTTATCGTCCGGATCTGCAAAGTTTTGTGGCTAATATTTCCCGCCCAGAAATTCAAGAAGCACAACAAATAATTCCAACTGGAATTGGCATTATGGCAGGGTTACGAAATAATCCAGTTCCTATGCAGCAAATTAAGTCTCAGGTGCGGGCTGCTCAAGAACGTGGTCTAGGCATAACTTTCTTTTATTATGAAAGTCTTTGGAACGATGCTCTAGAACCTTTAAATGAGCGCCAAGCTGGATTTGCAACTCTCTTTCGATCTCCCGCGCTCCGCGCCAGAATTGAATAACTTTTCTGTTTAAGATTAGGTTATGGCTAGTAAGGGCATGGCAATGCCCATTGGTGTCAACTTAAGCTGAAAGCCTTTTCAAATCTCGTTTCCAGCCTCTGGGCTGGAAATGCACTTCAATTGCGGCTCTGCCGCCAGCAAGGGAGGCGGAGCCTTTAGGACAGCATTCCCAGTCGGAGACTGGGAACGAGACAACGAGACAATATGTAAAAGCTGGTTCTAGGCTGGCTTTCACGTTAAGTTGACACGTATGGGCAATGCCATGCCCCTACGATAATCTAGTTATGTATCGGGGTTTTCGTGAGATTTCTAGTCGCCTGGGTGATTAATAATTTCATTCTAAAGTTGCTGGTGGAATATTTTTTAATTGGAAATACCTAGTTTAATTTTTTGCTGTTTTATCCATCCACCCAAATCAGTGCCAATATCAGTTAAAAGTTTTTGAATATACTCATAACGCTCTGTTTTAATTAAGTTAAACTCTAAAAGTAACCGAGTTTGATAACGTAAAATATCTAGCTTGCTATTTAAGTCTTCTAATTGAGCTAATTTTTGCCTTGCATACCGTGCTACAATTAAACCATCTAATAGGTCATATAATTCTATAATTATCCGATTTCCTAGCAAAAACTTATGATCTCTAGGAAGCCTATTTAAAATTGGCACATACCACTTGATTAAATCGTAAGTTTTTTGTATTATTGGTAAATCACTCATCCATACAAAATTAAACAATAAAATTGATCGCGCAGAGCGCGAGACATTAAGAAGAGTAAAGAAATAAAGAGCAGAGTGCTAAAGGACAATAGTGTAAAGGGCTATTAAGTCCTGCCACGAACCAACACAACCCGAAAACCCACGTTGAAGGAACGATACTCACGCGCGCAAGAGTAGCGATACGCCGAGCGACAATGCCAGGGATAGAAGTCCCACGCACCACCACGCAGCAGCCTATTTTGATTCTCATTATCAAATAACCAAGCGCTTCCGTCTTTTGGCGCTCCGTTATAATTTTCGTGCCACTCATCCTGACACCATTCCCATATATTACCATGCATATCAAATAAACCAAAGGGGTTGGCAGGAAATTTACCCACATCTGTTGTTTGCTTACGATATTCGCCCTTTGGGGCAGAACCATAGGTATACTCGCCGTTGTAATTCGCTAAATCCGTTGTAATCGTTTCGCCAAAATAAAACGGCGTAGTCGTTCCCGCCCGACAAGCATATTCCCATTCTGCCTCACTGGGTAAGCGATAGGTTTCTTGAGTCTTTTTAGATAGTCGAGCGCAAAACTCAATTGCATCATCCCAAGAAACCTTTTCAACAGGTCGAGTAGCACCTTTAAAATTAGATGGGTCGGGATTTAAATCAATATTAACCTTGGGTAAGGTGGCAACAGCTTTCCATTGGCTCTGAGTTACTGTAAATTTCCCCATGAAAAAGGATTGAATGGTAACGGAGTGCTGTGGACTTTCATTACCACTTCTTTCTGGCTCACTCTCTGGCGAACCCATCATAAATTTACCGCCTGGAATTGCAACCATCTCCAGAACTACGTCATTACCCAGGGTTTCTCTAAAAAACTCAGCCCGTCCCCGACTGCGATTAATTTCATAGGTTTTTTTTATACCCAAAAACCCTGCTGATTTAGGGGTTAGGGTGGCGGTGTCAAACTCAAACGGCTGAGTTTGAATACCTGGGGGAGATGGTTTTCTTTTTATTTGTTCTTGTAATTCTGCTTCCCGTCTTTTATTTTCGGCTCTTTCTTGTTCTTGGCGTAATCTTTCCGCTTCCTGTCTTTTATTTTCGGATCTTTCTTGCTCTAGGTGTTCTTGGCGTAATCTTTCTGCTTGTTGTTGCAGAAGTTTTTCTGCTTGTCGTTTTTGATACTCGACTTCTTGTTCTTTTTTTAAGCGAACTACATCCCCATCTTTAAGCAGATAGTATTTCTGAAATTTCTCTAAGTCAGCTTCAGCGTTTTCACGCAATGGATATCCTTGTTCATCTACAAAGCTTGCCAAGTATTGCTTGTATATATCTAGATTTTTCTTATATATACCGTAAGGCTCTAATGCTTTTTCTCTAACTGCACTAGCTTCTTGATCTGTTAATTTTAACTTTTCTTGTAAATCCTTTAATATGTCAGATTCCACAAGAGAAATCTCGCCATCAGACGCAAATTCTTCAGCTTGCTGACGATACTCAACTATAGCGGCTTCCCTGATTAACCGTTGCTGTTGACGCTCCTTAATTAGTTGTTCAGCCGCAAACTTAATTCCCTGAGCTACATTCGTGAATGCATCATCTTGATTACTCCAAGACTTAATAGGCTGGGCATTTTTGGGTAGAGCTTGTAGTTTAGCAAATGGTGCCGATTGCCAAGCAACGTTCCGCAGAATAATTGGAATGACGCAAGCTTGTCCAGTTTCGTGGCGTTTTATTGCTGTGGTAACTTCAACATCCCAGCAGTATTTAGAATATATAAAGTCTGAACTGACTAGTAATAAAATGATATCGGCTGTATTTAAATTTTCATTAATCTGCTGATCCCATTCTCTTCCAGCTGGTATCTTGCGATCGTGCCAGGTTGAAATTACACCTTCCCGTTCCAACATAGTCAGGTGTTTAGCCAGTTCATCCTTTAGGGGTTCGTCGTTGTGAGAGTAGGAACAAAACACCTTGAGTGGTTCCAACGAAACATCTGCCATTTTGCGTCTTGAGGAGTAGTATAAATTACGCTTCTCACAAATTATAGTATTTTTGGCTGATTTCCTTGATAAACTCACTGCGATCGCCAGTGCAACTCATCATCTCATAGTCTAAACCCGGAGATATGATACTGCGATCGCTGCATAAATATCTGAAGCTGGGGATATGGAATTGCGATCGCTATAGCGGTTCCCATTCAGATGCGGTACAAAATTATATCGCAAGGTGTAGGGGCACGGCATGCCGTGCCCCTACGGGTGTACTACTGCGATCGCTATATGCTTTTATATATTCTGATGGTACTGCGATCGCTGCATAAAATCGATAGGGTAACTTTTATCAAAAATCTATTCATCGTTCACATCTGCAAATATAGATTTTCAATCACGATAACCGCTAATTACCCGCACAATCACAACACTATCTTCAAAAACTCGATAAAAAATAATGTAGCCATCTAAGGGTATTCCTCTAAGGCTTGGATCAAAATTGGCGTAGCTTCGTCCTATATTCGGGAATTGAGCTATGTTTTGGCACTTCTTATTAAATCCTTGAATAAATCTTTCCCCTGCGTTGATATTGCAAACTAGAAAATAACCCAAAATTTCATCTAAATCTTGGCTTGCTTCTTTGGCAATAAAATATTCCATTATCCTGGAGTCTCACGCGCTTGGCGTAATTTTTCTGAAAGTCGCGCCATCACCACTTCACCATCTATTACGTCTCCACGTTCAATAGAAGCAAGCCCAACAGCTATTTTTTTTCTGAGTTTCTTCTTCCCATTCCTGATAACCATTCTCCCATTCTTCCAGCAGTTTCAATGCTTTAGCAATCACATCTTCAGCATTTTCATATCTACCTGTAGCAATTCTGGTTTGTATAAATTGCTCGTATTTCCCTTGAAGTTGGATGTTCATAATTATTATTCCTAGTTAGCTAAGAGCATTCCCAAAACTATGCTCTAAAATTTATCTAAATTCATTAAAGCCTTAACTTATGCTTCTTACCGAACTCATACCGCTAGTTAAAGAATTATCCCACACTGATAAACTCTTACTAATACATTTTCTGGCAGCCGAATTGTTGAAGGAATCAAGTTTAGTTCCATTGGATGCTGAGGACAAAGTAGCAAGTCTTGGCTTATATGATTCTTTTGAAGCTGCTACTGTTTTAGCGAAGGCATTAGCAGAAGAAAAAGCGGCAACACATGGTTGATAAAGTTAGATTCGCATTTACTGAGGTCAATCCAGATTAGCGTTTGATGTGTGCTTCTATCGTTCTGAATTAGCGTTTGAAACTAGCCCTAAAATAGCCTGATGGAAATAGTGAAACCCAACATTATATTAGGTTAACGTTGGGTTTCACTGCATTCAACTAGCTTGATTAGGCGGTATTTCTTCAGGTGGTGCTTCCGCCGGGGGAGCAAGTACCGCATCCGGCGCAATTTCTTCTACGGGAATCGGTTGCTTATCCTCAGCCTCCGCATCTGGTTGCGCTGCTTCCACCAATTCAGGAGATGGGGGATGTGGTGGAATCGCTTCCGGTACAGTCTCAGTTTTTGCTTCGGTGTCAGTAGTAACTGTCTCCTCTGCTGGTTGTTCTGGTATAGCAGTAGTTTTGTCGATAATCTCAACAGTCGGTTTCTCTGCTATTACAGAGGTAATGTTTTCAAGTTTGGGGGTTGTGGGTGTTTTTTTACTCCCAGTTTGTTGTACCTTGTCTTTCACACCACTGAAGGTGCTACCAAGACCTTTTTGCAACTGGCCCAGCCGTTCCTGAAGGGACAACTTATTCACCTGTTCCTGAATGCCAGTTTTCACCGTCTCAGGACTAGGTACTTGAGTTTGTTGTGTCTGGGGGGTCAATTGGCGACGTAATGATAGAGTTTGCCAGCCAAACCAGACCAAAAGAGCCACACTAGCCACATGACCCAGCAACAAACCCCCAGTAATGCGTGGTGCAAACACCCATAAGACTAAGGCATAAAATAATCCTACACCACTCCAGATAAAGTCATTCTTGCGGTGGATTTCTGGAAAAAAGAAAGCTGCTATATAAATAGCTAAACTACCAAGACCGACCACCAAAGCTAGGACAAATGCCAGCATTATTTGGTTACTCCTTACTGCGTCCTTTGACTATTTCAATTTTGCAAATTTTGCCAGTCAATTGTTGATTTAGATACAATTTAAAATTAATTAGCCGCATTAGTTGCGGATTTTTGCCCTTTATTCAACTCTTAAGGTCTTCTTTAGGGGAGAACGGAAAATATCGGACTACCCTTATAGGTAAAGGATCTGCAAGAGAGTTAGCCAGAAATTTTTTATGACACTACAAAGCTTTGGTGTGATTGGATTAGCCGTTATGGGTGAGAACATCGCTCTCAACGTAGAGCGCAATGGCTTCCCAATTGCAGTTTACAACCGCTCCCGCGAAAAAACGGATGCGTTTATGGCGCAGCGTGCTACAGGACGGAACGTCAAAGCCGCCTTTACTCTAGAAGAATTCGTTGCCTTATTGGAACGTCCCCGCAAAATTCTAGTAATGGTGCAAGCTGGTAAACCAGTGGATGCGGTGATTGCTCAACTCAAACCCTTGTTAGAGGAAGGCGATATCATTATCGACGGTGGCAACTCTTGGTTTGAAGATACGGAACGACGCACTCAGGAATTAGAACCCGCAGGGCTTCGGTATCTTGGTATGGGTGTCAGTGGCGGTGAAGAAGGAGCGCTAAATGGGCCTTCACTGATGCCTGGAGGTACAACAAGCTCTTACGAGTTTCTATCACCAATTTTCAACAAAATTGCTGCCCAAGTCGATGATGGCCCTTGTGTAACCTATATTGGCCCTGGTGGTTCTGGCCACTATGTCAAAATGGTACACAACGGCATTGAGTACGGCGATATGCAGCTAATTGCTGAAGCCTACGACTTGCTGAAAAATGTCGCTGGATTAAACCCGAGTCAGCTACATGAGGTGTTTGCTGAATGGAACACCACCGATGAACTCGATTCATTTTTGATCGAGATTACGAAGAATATCTTCCCATATATTGACCCAGAAACAAATAAACCCCTGGTGGATTTGATTGTTGATGCAGCAGGTCAAAAGGGAACTGGACGCTGGACTGTGCAAACTGCATTGGAATTGGGAGTTGCTATTCCTACAATTACAGCAGCAGTTAATGCCCGGATTATCTCTTCTATTAAAGATGAGCGGGTTGCAGCATCTAAAGTCCTCACAGGCCCCAGTGGCAAGTATGACGGGCAAACTAAGGACTTTATCAACAAAGTTCGTGATGCTCTCTATTGCTCAAAAATCTGTTCTTATGCTCAAGGGATGGCGTTGCTATCCACAGCTTCAAAAACATATAACTGGAATTTGGATCTGGGCGAAATGGCGCGGATTTGGAAAGGTGGTTGTATTATTCGCGCTCGCTTTTTGAATAAGATTAAGAAGGCTTTTAGCGAAAATCCAGCTTTGCCTAACTTGCTGTTAGCTCCCGAATTTAAGCAGACAATTCTCGACAGACAGACTGCTTGGCGGGAAGTAATTGCGACAGCTGCAACAGTAGGAATTCCAGTACCCGCATTTAGCGCATCCTTGGATTATTTTGACAGCTATCGCCGCGATCGCCTGCCTCAAAATCTAACTCAAGCACAACGCGACTACTTCGGCGCACATACCTACCTGCGTCTTGATAAGCCCGGAAGTTTCCACACTGAATGGGTACCTATTGCTGAAGCTGGTAAGTAAGCTTTTGCACTTCTAAATTCTCAATTTACTGGGAAACTTTAGACTGTTTCAGAATAAATATTATAAGTGGCTCTGAGTTTCAGAGTCACTTTCTTTTTAATGCTGAGTTAAATGCAAAATAAAACTGCTGTATCTTATTGATTGATTTTAAGGCAATACGCTTGGGTTAAGGGTTATTGGTGTAGGTAATTGGTCTTTGAAGACGCGATAAATCGCCGTCTCCACAAGTGTTTTGGTATTATCTGAACTGTATTGGATTTTAAGGATTATTCTTACCAAGATATTTGGCTTTTAATTCTTCTAATTCTTGATCTATTTCGTTTGTACTAGAAGGCTGAGGTGTGGGGTTTTGTGGTTGTATTTTATTTGGCTGAGGTTTGTTACTACCCAAAAATTGGGTTTTCATTTGTTCTAATTCCAGATCAATTTGACTAGGAGATGGCGATACAAAAGTGGGTGGAGAATTTGATGGGGCTTGAGGGATGGGTTTTGACGCTATTGCTGGCGTGGCTGCTACTTGTGACTGTTGATTTAAGTCTTTGAGAACTTCATCTACTGTTTGATAACGCCGAATTGGAATACTTTCTAACATCTTGTTGAGAATGCGACTCAACTGATTACTAACAGGGGTTTTCAAGTATTGCTGCCAAACCCAAGTATCGTTGTTGGTATCATAAGAATCAAAAGGCGATCGCTGGGTCAATAAATTAACACAAGTCGCACCCAAACTGTAAATATCGCTGGCAAAGACAGCCCTACCTCTCATTTGTTCAGGGGCAACATATTCTGGACTACCAATACTTGTGCCAGTTTGATTTAAGGCAGTGCCAGTGGCAGATTTAGCAGCACCAAAATCTACTAATACTAGTTTGCGATCGCTCTCGCGTAAAATAATATTTTCTGGCTTAATATCACGGTGAATTACTTGTCTAGCGTGGCAAAATTGCAAAACTGACAATAAATCATTTAATAGTTGCCGGATTTGTATTTCATTGAAAGCACCTTTATGTGCCAATTTCTGGGCTAAGTTTTGCCCGTCGATAAATTCTTGTACAAGATACTGCCGGTCTTCTTGGGTAAAATATGCCAGTAGTTCGGGAATTTGGGGATGTTTACCCAATTCATCTAACTGCACAGCTTCTTGGTTAAATAACTCTACAGCTTTGGCAAGACTATTAGCGCCTTGGGATTGGGGATAAAATTGCTTAATTACGCAGCGTGGTTTTGAAGGTTTATCTTCATCCACAGCTAAGAAGGTTTTGCCGAAACCACCTTGCCCGATTGGTTTGATAGCACGGTAACGTTCTTTGAGGAGTAACTTGGAACCGCAAGTCCGGCAAAACTTGACATCATGAGGATTTTCAGGCTTGGGACAATGGGGATTAAGGCAGTAGCTCATATAGGCGATCGCTCTTATATCTCTTTATTTTACTGGCGTTGAGGATGTGGACTTCTCCGAATCCGATAAACTATGAGCGATCTCTACGATCGGCTACGCCTATGCACTGCTTAACTAGTACAGCACGGCGGAAATCAAACCACCATTTTAAAACTTGCAAAAGCCTTGATATACAAAACTTTTGACTTTTGACTTTTGACTTTTAACTTTTGACTTCCCCAAAGGGGCTGACTTCCGCCCTGCGGTACTACCCAATACCTTCTATAACTGGATGGAAGTAGAAGGCGAATCCCAATACTGTATAAGCAGCTAATAATAAAGTGCCTTCGAGCCAATTGGATTTACCATCAGAACTAATACTGTTTGCAATCAACACTGACGCAACCACAGCTACTAATTCAAAGGGTTGGAAATCCAAATCCATTGGTTGTCCCAATATCCGCCCTGCTATAACTAACACGGGCGCGACAAATAGAGCAATCTGCATACTTGATCCCACAGCTACCGAAAGGGAAAGATCCATTTTATCTTTCATCGCCACGGTGACTGCTGTAGCGTGTTCAGCCGCGTTACCGACGATGGGAACCAAAATCACCCCTGTAAACAGCGCTGTCAAACCTAGCTGAGATGTGGCCACCTCCAGAGAATCAACTAACATTTCTGACTCAATTGCCACCATTAAGGTACATACTAGCAACACGCCAACCCACAACATCATATTTGGTTTGGCATGAGGGATTTCGTCTGCTTCTGTCTCTGCTACACCCACATCATATAGATAGGAGTGGGTTTTCATCGAAAATAGCAGCGTTAAGGCATAAACCAGGATTAACACCACAGCAACAGCAATAGAAAGATTTTGCAGTGTTTGTTCGTTAATTCCTTGAGAGGTATAATTCATTGCCGTTGGCATCAACATGGCAATCACCGCTAAATTCATCGAATCAGCATTCACCCGCGCCACAATTGGCTGAAATGTCTGTTCTTTGTAGCGCAGTCCTCCCAATAGCATGGAAAAACCCATCACCAGTAGTAAGTTGCTAATAATCGATCCCGTGATACTGGCTTTGACTACATTTATTAATCCAGCGTTCAGCGCCACTAAGGCGATGATTAGTTCCGTAGCATTGCCAAAAGTGGCGTTTAACAAGCCCCCCATTGATGGCCCCACTACGACAGCAATTTCTTCTGTGGCTGTACCCATCCAAGCTGCTAAGGGCAAAATTGCCAATCCAGCTGTAATGAAAACTATCAATTCTCCCCACTCCAGAAAGTGGGCTGCTAGGGAAACTGGGATAAATAGTAATAAAACCAGAAGAATAATGTTTTTAGTTGACATTTGTTGCCTTGGTATGAGGGTATCATTCACAGCGATAAATCCTAAATTTTAAATTTGGAGTGTTGAATTAACAATTACTTTTACTCAGCACTCCAATAGGATACTCTCAACCGCCTGTAGAGCAATTCAGAAATTGTACTGTTTTCAGTTCAATACTCTGTATGTAAAATAAGATTGCGATTTAATGAGTTTCTGTAATTTTTTGTTGCAAAAGTATGAATTGGAGCCAAATTATTACAATAAGAATGGGGTTTAATATATTAAAAGACAATTAAAATTTTGATTGGCGCTGCTAACAAGAAAACCCCTAACTGAGTCTTTGTTCAATGGCTAATTACTTTGAGCCTTCAGGGAAAGGGCTGTGCGATAACGCAGATTTCCCACTACAATAAAAACGCTTTGTCAAAAATTTGGTTGGATTCTATAGTTGTTGTTTATACCGGATTTTGTGTTCAAACCATTGGAGAAAGGTTTATGCACAATGTTTTCGGTGCAACTGCAAGTTTTTTCTTTTGGATAAATATACATGACTTCTGCTGCTGAAATGCCAGCTAGCTCTGGCTCAACGTTAACATTACATTCAGATCCCAAAAGCACTCATGAAACCGATCCCCTGAGAAAGGCTAATGGTGTTTATGTGACGGTGCATGGTCATTTTTACCAGCCACCGAGGGAAAACCCTTATCTGGACGCAATTGAACGCCAACCGAGCGCTGCACCTTTCCATGACTGGAATGAGCGGATTCATTGGGAATGCTATCGTCCAAATGCCTTTGCCAGAGTCTTAAATGACCGAGGCGAAGTGGTGAAGATCGTCAACAATTATGAGTATTTTAGTTTTAATATTGGGCCAACGCTGATGTCGTGGTTAGAACGCTACGATGTGGAGGTTTATCAGCGGATTTTAGAGGCGGATGCCAAGAGTAGCGATCGCTTACATGGTCACGGCAATGCGATCGCGCAAGTATACAATCACATCATCATGCCTCTGGCGAATGAACGCGACAAATATACTCAAATTCGCTGGGGTAAAGAAGACTTCCGCTCCCGCTTTGGCCGCGATCCCGAAGGGATGTGGTTAGCAGAAACCGGTGTGGATTATGCCACCCTCGAAGCTCTTGTTGCTGAAGGTATTCGCTTCATTATCCTTGCACCGTCTCAAGCACTGCGTTGCCGTCCCGTCCCCACTCCAGATCATCCCAATCCTGAATGGCTCGAAGTTGGCGGTAGTCAGATTGATTCCACTCGTCCTTATCGTTGTTATTTAAAGCCCACACTAGATACTTCATCTTCACCTCTGAGTGCGATCAAGGAAGGGAGTAGTGAATTGGGAGTAGGGAATGGGGATAGTAACCACTCCCCACTCCCCACTCCCCACTCCCCCCCTTACATTGATATCTTCTTCTACGATGGCCCGATATCGCGGGATATGGGTTTTAGTGATGTCGTTTATAATTCCAGTCGCTTTGCTGGACGTATCGGCTCGGCCGTGCGTGGGGATCATCGGCCAACACAGTTAATCTCTGTAGCAACGGATGGGGAAACCTTCGGACACCACAAGAAGGGAACTGAGAAAACTTTAGCTTACGCCTTTACTAAAGAGTTTCCCCAGCAAGGTTGGACGGTGACGAACTTCGCCCACTACCTCAGCCTAAATACTCCTGGTTGGGAAGTAGAATTAAAGTCAGTCACAGCCTGGAGTTGCGCTCACGGTGTAGATAGGTGGCAAGATGACTGTGGTTGCGGTGGAGAAGGCAGCATTTGGCATCAGAAATGGCGTCGTCCTCTGCGGGATGCCCTAAATTGGCTGCGGGATCAGCTAACAGAGGTGTATGAGGAACATGGTAGGCAGTTATTTCGCGATCCTTGGCAAACACGAGATGAATATATCGAAGTATTGCGCGATCGCTCTGCTACCAATGTCAACCGTTTCCTAGCCCGTCATCAAAACCACAAATTAACCGCAGCCGAACAAGTAGACGCACTACGCCTATTGGAAATGCAGCGTCACGCTTTGTTGATGTTCACTAGTTGCGGTTGGTTTTTTGAAGAAATTTCCCGTCCAGAGGGGACACAAATTCTCCGCTACGCCGGCCGTGCTTTGGAATTGGCAGGGGAAGTGGCTGGTGTGCAGTTGGAAAAAGGCTTCGTCAAACGTCTTGGTTTAGCCCCCAGCAATGTCGATGACTTCAAACACGGTGGCGAAATTTATCGGCAACTCGTGTTAACTGCCCAGCTTGGCTTTAAGCAAGTAGCAGCCCATTACGCCATTACTTCCATATTTACCAATCACAAACCAGCAGAGACACGTACATCTCTGCCTAGAAAAGATGCTGCGGACAAAGAATCTCAGCGTTACCACAAAAAGGTTTATTGCTACGCTGCTAATGAGCTAGATTACCAACTGCAACGCATGGGATCGCTAACTCTAGCTGTAGGAAATTTAAAGCTGGTATCAGAGATTACTTGGGAAAGTGAGCATTTGGTATTTGCGGTTCTCCATTTGGGAGGCTGGGATTTCCACTGCTGTATTCAACAATTTACTGGGCGGCGTGACTACAGCCAATTAAAAGAAAAGCTGTTCGGCGCACTAAAACAAGCTAGTGCAGCTCATACTATCTTGGCGATGACACAGCTATTTGGCGAAGAAGCTTTCAACTTGCAAAATCTATTTGCTGAAGAACGCCACCGGATTATGCGGCTGCTGAGTGAGGAAACGCTGACACGTTTAGGACAGTTGTATACTCAAGCATACCGTGATAATTATGGCGTGCTGATGGCGTTTCATCGAGATGAAATAGCAGTACCGCAAGAATTGCAGGTAGCAGCCGATATTGCTTTAGGGCATCGCTGCCTGATGACATTACGATCGCTTGAGCAAGATATTGCTGATCCCCAAAAGAGTTGGAGTCACATATTAGAATTGGAAGCGATCGCAACTGAAGCAAAACATCTGCGTTGTCGGCTGAGTATTCCCGACGGTAAGCAGATGTTAGAACAGTTAATTGCGCGATCGCTCTGGCAATTATTGCATGATGCTAATGGTAGCTTTAATGCAGATATCCAGCTATTGGAGAGATTGATTGATGTCGGGGATCAACTAAATATTGACATTTCCCTACAGCGATCGCAAGAACTCTATTTTAGTTGTCTGCACAGTCAGATAGCGCCGGTGTGTATTACTAGCGTTGGGAATGAAGGAGATAATCAGTGTCTTCAGTTGCTCAAGTTGGGCAAAAAGTTAGCCGTTGATGTCAGCATGATCTCAAATCAGTTGGGATAGATGTAGGGACTCACAAAGGTACATTAGTATCAACTTAGTGTACACACATCTTGGTAATAAATGTTAAACAGGTAAACGTAGCGCTACGTTTGCCTGTTTCCAGTCCTCTCTCTTCCTGTTGAAGTCGGAAAGATTCTTCATTATCCTGAAGTTCTTGCCTACGCTCAAAATTGCTCTGTTCATGAGGATTTTTATTCATTGATATATCTCCAAATTGATAAGTGATACTTCAATCAGAATGGACAATAATATATAAGAATTAAGGAGCCAGAATGGGCTAAACCTCAGCTATTCGCTAACAGGAGTCAGAATAGTTAAAGAATCAGAGAGAGATTTAATTAATAGACCTCTTGCAGAAAATTTTTGTGGTAAATTGATAGATTTGAAAAAATTAATTGGCAGATTGAAGTTCATAATTGAAGCAACCTAGGGGAGATTGCGATCGCTCTTGATGGTTGATGAGCGTGTAATTTCTTTTCGTCCAAGTGCGATCGCTTCTAATGGTTGATGAGCGTGTAATGTCTTTTCGTCCAAGTGCGATCGCTTCTAATGGTTGATGAGCGTGTAATGTCTTTTCGTCCAAGTGCGATAATATTGATTTAGTCAGTTGTTGGATCGGGAGCGATCGTGGTTACACAGTTCAACATCAACGATACATTGCTGCAAGAGGCACTCGCCCTAGATGACCAGATAACCGTTGATGCCCTGGTCGAAACTGCACTGCGCGAATATATCCAACGTCGCAAGCGACTCAAAGTGTTAGAACTCTTTGGCACTATTGATTATGACCCAGACTACGACTACAAACAGCAACGTCAGCAGGCATGAGGGTCATAGTTGATACCTCTGTTTGGTCGCTGGCTTTGCGTCGGAGAACCCCACCCGATTCTTCCCCTGTAGTTACCCGATTACGCGATTTAATTACCAATGACCAAGTTGCTTTGCTGGGTGCGATTAGGCAAGAAATCCTTTCTGGCATTCGCAGTTCGGAACAGTTTACCCGTCTACGAGATTACCTGCGGATATTCCCAGATATGGAACTCTTACCTGAAGACTACGAACTTGCCGCAGAGTTTTTTAATACCTGCCGTAGCAATGGTATCCAAGGTTCAAATACTGATTTTCTGATTTGTGCAGTTGCCCATCATCGAAGCTACAGCATCCTCACAACAGATAACGATTTTCAGAGTTTCCAAGCACATATTCCTATTATTCTATTGAGTGTTGAAGGTTAGTGCGATCGCTGCTCTTGTAGCGACTGTCTTAAAAGTCAAGCGTAGGCGTAGCCCGTCGTAGACATCGCACCATCTATGAAGGTTGATGAGCGTGCAATGTCTGTTCTCAAGAGTGCGATCGCTAATCTTGCAGGAAATGTCTTAAAAGTTCTACTTTTATCTATGCTCATCAATATTTAGATGCGTTTGCCCTGGGGGTGAGAAGTACTTGTGTATACACTGTAGGGCTAAAGACTGGAAACGAGGTCAATTTTTGAATAAAAACCTTACACAAAGAAAAGGGAATAATATCCCCTTTCTTTTTACAGTGAATTTTAAGTTAGTCAAGTACACAACGATTCGTCTCAAATCCAGGTAATGCACCCTGTTTTACTTCAAAATTCTAACTCCTGAATTCTGCTGTAACTTTATTTACTTGATGTGAGAGCGATCGCAATCGTAGGGATAAAGCCACTCACACCTGAAGAGTCCGCGGGTATGTTTCTCAAAAAAGCTTCCTGCATGGCGGCTACGTGATATATCGATCCCAGCTTTCGTTTTAATTTCATATAACCAAGGAAAGGTTACTACTAAAACAGCTATGACCGCGAAGAGGTAGAGAATCGCAGTTTTAGTATTGAAGAATTTTAGAGAATTGCTATTGTGATTTTGAGGCATAGATGATGAGAAATTAATAGCTCATCCAATCCTAACCTAAAGCTGAAAATATTGCTGGAAGCGGGAATCAATGTTGCTTGATCTCTGCTGATTGCACGTTAAACAGAGGGTTTATAGATTGCTAATATCATTTTGACCACCACGGAAAAGGGAATAATATGGTCAATACAGAAGTTAGTTTCTTCAGTGTTTTACCGCAACTTTGGCATTGCTATTTGTCACGTTTAAAAACATATTTCTTGACTTCCGGCGGGATGCGAATGCGAGGAGTTTTGCTCATTTTTTCTTTAGTTTGTCAGAAATTCTTCCAAGCTTGGTACGTCTACCCAGCTTGCTTTTGTATGAGATTCATGAGATAAATCCATCAACAACTGAGAATAAATCCCTTCTCGCAGCGATGGTGTAATTTCTTGATTGCGGTTAATTCCTTGTACCCATTGGTCTACTACGCGGATAAATGCAGAAATGCGCCCATCAGCATAATTTTTGGGGAAAATTAACCGATTCGGTATTTCTATTTCCGTTAAAGGTTTACCTGGCTGGGAACCCCAAACACGAAAGCCGTGTATATAGTCTTTTTGATTTTCACTGCCCACAATTAATGTACCGCGATCGCCATATACTTCTATCCAATGGGTTCTTGGTGCGTGAACAACTGCACTGATAGAAAGTTGGCAAGGTGTACCATTCGCTAATTCCAGGGTTAATATACAGTTGTCATCTGTATTCACTGGCTTAGATTCCCCACTAACAGGGTCAACGCGTGTGGGAATAGCAGTAGTTAAATGGGCGCTTAATCTACGAACTGGCCCGAATAACCAGTGAATATAATCGAAGGCGTGGGAACCCAATGATCCCAATGCACCGCCTCCTTTCTCTTTGTCAGAGTACCAATTCCAAGGGCGTGAAGTATCAGCACGAGAAGAACCTAACCAATCAATTTTAATTAAGCGCAACTCACCCACATAATTTTCTGACAATAATTCAGCAAACAACTGCCATGCTGGTACAAAGCGAAATTCAAAGTCTACAGTTGCAATGACGCCTTTTGTTTTAGCTAACTGATAAAGTTCTTTAGCCTCAAGCGCATTTAAGGCTGTAGGTTTTTCTAATAACAAATGTTTCCCAGCTTGCAACACGGTTTTTGCCATTTCATAGTGCAAAAAAGGCGGCGTTGAGATGCTAACTGCTTGCACTTCTGGCAATGCCACAATATTTGCAAGTGAGTCAGAAGCATGGGGAATATTATGGGATTCTGCTATAGCTTTGGCTTTATTTATATCTCGGTGATAAACAGCAACCACCTCAGCTTGAGGATGTGCTTTAAAACCGGGAATGTGAACTTTTTGACCAAATCCAGTACCTGCGATCGCAATGCCAATCATATATTTTTTATTTCCATAACTAAGCTATTTAAATTATTCGTAATAAATCCTATTTTATCGTAAAATTCTAACTGTCAATGGGTAGCGATAATGCTCACCGTTGTAAGCTTTGATAGCAGCAAAAGTCACTACAAACGATTGTAATACTAATTTGAATAGAAATAATGACATAAGTACAATTAATAAGCTGTCTAAAGTGTTTTTTATTTGATTGATTGAACCATTGGTAGTCACTGCCATACTAAAGCTAGTCAATATTAAAAATAACGATATTAATATGATAATCAACGTATATATTGTTAAAGACATTTGAAAATTTAAGGATTCTTTACCTTGTAAATCAATCCAGGGATATTGGACTTTTTTGAATCGCCAAATTATCAGTGGAGCTAAAAGATTTAAAGGCAAATATAAAGGAATCCCAAAAAATACTAAAAAAACCAATAATATCCACCCTAACAAAGCCGAGAAATGGCACAACATCGCCCATATACGCATTTGTTGTTTAGGTTTTTCTCTCATGGCTTTTTATATGTAAGTGGATTTACCAGATAATTCCCCATTGTAATTATCTATAAAAAGCTAAACAAAAGCTTAAAACCTGAAGATTTTTCTGTCATAGTTTTCGGGAAGAGGTTCATATTTCTCAGACTATACCCTCTCCTGGCACTAGCGCAACTTCTAGACTTATCAACTTCAGCGATGGCGTAACCGCCCGCCGGAGGTCATCGCAACTGGAAAGTCTGAGAGTTTATACTGAGTACTGGCGAAATAAGCAACCGTCTTTTGAGACACCCAATAGCAAGGTTGATATAGAACTTACGTACAATATATCCGCTCTATGCCGTAAACTTAATAACACTGACGGATTTTCAATATGCGAGTTCAGATAACTGTAGTTGCGATCGCAGTAATGTTATTGGGTGGGAAAAATCCAGAAGCCCTTGGGATAAGCCAGAAACTCCTCATGTAGAGACGCGATTTATCGCGTCTAAAAAATTGACACGTTAGAGAGACAAGGGTAAATCGCCGTCTCTACAAAGAATGGACTCGTTAGGTCTGTATTCCATACATACAATTGGGAACCACTATAGATGCTTCTAAGATGAGAATGAAGCGATCGCCCATTTTGGTACTATTGAACAACTTGCATCGGATCTTGTCATTCTCAACCTAAACTATGCGCGGAAGGGTAGGTGTACAAATTTCTTAGCCCCAAAAAAGTGCTTCTATCTCAACTCCAACAAGGCTTTCAAACCATTATTCGCCTAATGCTTATCCGCGCAACCTCTGAAATGCTTATCAATATATAATTACAGCCTTTAAACTTTCCTAACGCTCTTTGCAAACGAATTCTCAAATGCTATGATTGCTCTTGAATCGCGCAACCGCACCTTGAAAACTGAATATAGCTTGGCTTTCCGGCTCCCGCTATTGCAATTCATTAAAATCCCTATTAGGGATTGAAACTCAGGATAGGGAGGCAAGGGGGGGGGAGGGGTAGGGGTAGGATTGCAATTCATTAAAATCCCTATTAGGGATTGAAACTAAATGCCAAAATCCCGTTTTAGCTTCCTTAACCAATTGCAATTCATTAAAATCCCTATTAGGGATTGAAACAAGAAAGTTCTCTCATCATGATTAATGCTTACTTAATTGCAATTCATTAAAATCCCTATTAGGGATTGAAACCAAACTATCGGCTATTATTGAAGCTGATGGGTAAAATTGCAATTCATTAAAATCCCTATTAGGGATTGAAACTTGTGCTTGATTATCGTTTATTAAACCGTACTCTCTAGCATTGCAATTCATTAAAATCCCTATTAGGGATTGAAACCTAAAGGGATACCAGAAGCTTTTAACTTGGTTCTCAGATTGCAATTCATTAAAATCCCTATTAGGGATTGAAACTTAGCTTTGACATCAAACTGCAAGCGCTCAAACATTGCAATTCATTAAAATCCCTATTAGGGATTGAAACGTGAAGGCAAAAGAATATAAGAAGTATATATGCATAAGAATTGCAATTCATTAAAATCCCTATTAGGGATTGAAACAAATACCTGAATTGCTTATCAACTTGCTCATCAAATATTGCAATTCATTAAAATCCCTATTAGGGATTGAAACCCCGTACAACCGTCGAGGGGACGAGATGGAGCATATTGCAATTCATTAAAATCCCTATTAGGGATTGAAACGCTTAACAGTAACGCGCCCATCATCAGACTCAAATTATTGCAATTCATTAAAATCCCTATTAGGGATTGAAACACATACAACGACTGCGGAGATAGTGGGGATTTGGATTGCAATTCATTAAAATCCCTATTAGGGATTGAAACACTTACAATGACTGTGCAGAAGGGGGAGGATTGGTAATTGCAATTCATTAAAATCCCTATTAGGGATTGAAACAGGTTGTGTATGAGTGAAAGCATGAGTCACGAATTGCAATTCATTAAAATCCCTATTAGGGATTGAAACTGCCTAAAGCAAAAATAGCAAGAGAGGAACAAATAGGCATCACAGCGGAACCCGAAACACTAAGTAAACTAATGTCTATCAGGGGTTTTGGCTCAACTTAAGCCAAAGGCAGAAAAAACCGAAACGTACTGCCAACTCCCAATTCGCTTTCTACCTGAATCTGACCATTTTGTAGTTCAATTAAACGACGGGAAATAGTTAAGCCAATACCAGTGCCTCCCGAATGGCGATCGCGTGATTGGTCGGCTCGCCAGAAGCGCTCAAACACATGGGGCAAATTTTCTGGAGCGATACCAATGCCTGTATCCATAACCGCAATCCAGAGTTGAGATGCTTCAGTCCCAACATGAATGGTAATTGAACCTTCATTTGTGTAACGCACTGCATTACCTAGCAAATTAACCAATACCTGTTCTATACGGTCAATATCTGCCAATACAGGGGGCAGCACAGATGGACATTGTAAGATCAGAACTGGCCCATCTTCCAACAACTGGTCAGTAAATTTTTCCACTAATGACTCTAACAACGGACGCAGATTTACCCGTTGTATATTAATTGGTAAATAACCAGCTTCTGCCTTAGATAGTTCTTGTAAATCGTTTACCAACCGCTCTAAGCGCCTAGTTTCTTTAGCTAAACGCCGATAAATCTCAGGAGATGCTTCAATTTCTCCATCAGCCAGTTCTTCTAAGTAACCGCGCACAACTGTTAACGGTGTTCTTAATTCATGAGTCATGTCTCCAATCACTTCTCGTCGCCGCGCTTCTACCCCTTCTAAACTGGCTGCCATCCGGTTGAAACTAGCACCTAGTGCATTAAGTTCTGGAATGTCAGACATAGGTAGTCGTGCATCCATTTGACCAGCAGCAAATTTTTGGGTGATTTGTTCCATCTCGGTCAAGCGCTGCATAATTCGTCTGGACACCCAGTAACTCAATCCTCCGGCTGCGGTGCTACCAACTAAGACTGACCAAATAGTGCTTTGCTGCCAAGCAAATTCAAATCCTGTAACCAATTTAGTACGAACATTGATTAAGTTAAACCCCTCACTTTCTAGCCGTTCCAAATGCAGTACAAACAAGCGGGGGGAAGAAATTTTACTGATGCTCACTAAACTAGCTACTCCCACGATCATTACTACTAAGTGGGAGAAAAATAGGCGCTCTCTCAGCCCCATTTTCATAACATTTACGCTACTAGAGGACTCATATTTGATTCTTAAAAAAATCCAGTATAACTCAAAGAGGCTTCTTAACTGTTGCCTATTGCCTATTGCCTATTGCCTTCGCTATAGAGAGGATCTTCAAATTTATAGCCAACGCCAACCACAGTTTTAATAAAAGTAGGATTTGCTGAATCAGGCTCAATCTTTTTTCGCAACCGAGCTACATGAGTATCGACCACTCGTTCATCACCAAAAAAGTTATCTCCCCAAAGTTTATCAATTAGTTGAGTGCGGTTCCAAACTCGACCAGGATTGCTGACAAAGGTAGTTAGCAAGTTAAATTCTAGGGTAGTTAAATCCAAAATTTCAACCTCCTGAGAATTCATCTGACGACTTGCAGTGCGCTGGTCTACATCGACAATAAAGTGTTGGGTACGATTGACTTGATGTTGTCCCCCTTGCCGGAGGCTACGCCGCAATAGTGCCCGCACTCTAGCTACTAATTCTCTGGGGCTAAAAGGTTTCACCATGTAATCGTCAGCACCAGTAGACAAACCAATAACGCGATCGATTTCTTCACCTTTAGCCGTGAGCATTAAAATGTAAGGATCTTTTACACCTGGTTTCTGGCGAATTCTGGCACAAACTTCCAACCCGTCCAAACCAGGAATCATTAAATCTAGAATGATTAAATCAGGTAGTTGCTCTTGAAACATCCGCAAAGCATTCATGCCATCGCGGCTAATGCGACAAAAAAACCCTTCTTTTTCTAAAGAGAGTTGGATTAAATGAGCAATTTCTGGTTCATCTTCAACGATTAAAATATCCATTTCAATTAGGGCCAAGCAAAATACGCAAATATAACTGGAAACTAGTGGTCTGTTCCATTGATTTTGAGGGACTGCTAGATCCCCGACTTGTTAAAGAAGTCGCGGATCTGAAGTAGATGGATTTTTGCCGTACTAAGGAATCTGACGAGTATGGATGGAGATTAAAACCCCTACCCAACCTGATAAACCTTCTACAGGCTTGCAATAACTCAGTATAGATTTCGATACATTTGAAATAAAGTTTTAAAGGTTTGAATTTGACGGCGTGCGATAGGTATAGCCAACATTAGAATCTTTTTGAA
This sequence comes from Chroococcales cyanobacterium, assembly GCA_038259325.1. Classification (GTDB taxonomy): domain Bacteria; phylum Cyanobacteriota; class Cyanobacteriia; order Cyanobacteriales; family Nostocaceae; genus Nostoc. The sequence continues at coordinate 44,871 of JBBSOX010000003.1, forward strand.
TGTGTGCTTTAATACTATCGAGGTCAATGAAGCAGTCAGCAACATCAATTAAGCTTTCACTGGTGGTAGTTTGTAGACTCACCACTTCTACCCGAACCCCCATTCTGCTGACAGCGTTCACAGCATAGGCTAAATCCCCATCCCCACTGACTAAAACGGCAGTATCATAATAAGGAGCTAAAGTGATCATATCTACAGCGATTTCTACGTTCAAATTTGATTTTTTGAAATTCTCTGCTGGTTGCATGATATCTTTAGCTACTACACGATAGCCATTACGACGCATCCACAATAGAAAACCCTGTTGCTTTTCATTGCTGATATCAACCCCAGTATAGAAGAAAGCACGCAACAGCCTTGAACCGTTAGTTAAATGACAAAGCAATTTAACGTAGTCAATTTCGATGCCGAGTTGTAAAGCTGTATGAAATAAGCTTAAGCCATCAATAAAAATAGCAACTCGACCACGATTTAAGCTATTTAAAATCGAACTATCAGGTGCAGGATCTCGCATCTTGGTATCTTTACCTTTGACAGTAGTATCGTTCAAATTTTGGCCTTGCCAATGTGGTTTAGCTTTGAGTACTTTAGGTTCTTTAAATTCATTTCTTTGTTTACTAAAATTAGTTATAATCATTGATACCTCTGATTTTAAAACTGAAAAGAGTTTTGAGTAAATTGTCTATACTATAGTCTGTGCTGATTTATAACCCTATCTTAAATCACTACATGCAGATAAACTTAACTGGCACTCAACAGGATTCAAAGTAGACAGCCGAAGGGTTTTCACTGTTATTACCTGTGCCCAAAGATATGTTAATCTTTACCCACCAAGACAGCAAGAGTTTGGAGAAAATAAATCTTCCTGTAAGGGTAGGGGCAAAAATCCACCATGCCTGCGATGGGCTATGCCAATGCCATTTATCTATTTTTATTTTAACTCTGTATTTTAATGGAATTTACCGCAGGCCAAGGGCGCTCAAATACTGGTAGAGTTAGAAGCACTAATAATGTTGCGATGCCTGCGGCGGTCACTGAGCGCAGCCGTTCGCGCAGCGTCTCGTAGAGAAGTGCGAGCTACGCCAACGCCCCTCAAAAAGTCAGTAATCTTAAGTACTTAGGTAATTTTAAATGCAATTCCTATAAAAGCCCATCTTTATAAGGGAGCGCTTAACGGTCAATAGTCAGAAAGAAATGACAAAAATACAATATTCCCGACTTCCTTGAAAAAGTCGGGAATCTGAGTCTTAGTCTTTAGCTAACTTATTCTTGGATGTGTAGTAAACCTTACTACCAGTATCAGGGACAAAATGACAGCTGATACATGAATTCCATAATGACTTCCAAATTGGTTCTTCCGATTTGTGGAAATACTCACCCATCACTGGTTTTATTGCCTCAGTTGCTTTCAGCAAATTGTAGTGAGGGATGTTAAGGAATATATGATGAGCAACATGAGTACCAATATCGTGATGGATATGATTAACTAAACCATAATCACGGTCAATACTAGAAATTGCGCCTTTCAGGAAAGTCCAATCTTCTCCACGATACCAGGGAAGCTCTGGCTCAGTGTGGTGTAAGAATGTTACCAAATCTAGCCAGACTATAAACACAAGGTAGGGCGCAGCGTAATATTTTAGCAACCACATCCAACCCCATTGGTAGGTGAGGAAACCTAGCAAACCTACCATACCAATCAACAGTACAGTACTAGTGAGAACATCCCATTTTTCCGATGGTTTGAAAAGCGAACTACTGGGCAAAAAGTGAGAGCCTTCTTTATTAGGAGAACGCTTAAACAGATACACAGGATAAGCCAAAAGAAAAACGTAATATCTGCCGATCTTTTGGGCTAAAGGCATCTCCTTATATTGTGATTCTGTCACAGGATACCAGCTTTCATCGTTATCGATATTGCCAGTATTTTTGTGGTGAGTTCTGTGACTAATTCGCCAACCATGATAAGGAACAAGTATTGGTGTGTGAGAAAGATGTCCAATCAAATCATTGAGCCATTTCTGCTTAGAAAAAGATTGGTGTCCGCAGTCATGCCCGACTACAAACAAAGCCCAAAACATCGTTCCTTGCATTAGCCAGAAAATCGGAAAGAAAAGCCAAGAATCCAGGTAAGAAGCAACTGCATAAAGCAGACCGATAATCAGGATATCACGAAAAAAGTAAAAAAGTGATTTTGTCACATTGGGCTGAAAACATTCAGCAGGAATTGCAGCTTTTAAATCTTGAAGAGTGAAAGGTAATTTAGTTGTATCCTCAGACGTTTCAAGGCTAGGAGGATTGTTGAAACTGATGGTATCTAATTGCACTGGATTCTTTTGTTGAATAGAAATCGGAACTTTATTTGAGACAAAATTATCTCATCTCTAGGATGCCCACGACATTAGCGATCGCTAACAAACAAGAGGATAATTTCTGGCAATTTATCTAGTAATTTTATTCAGTAAACAATTGCCAGATTCTATATAAACACAGCATGATAAACGCTCTCGTTGGTTCAAGAGCGTGAGTGCGATCGCAGCGCTATTTATCGCTCTGCGTAATGTTCGTTGAAAGTCTTATAGCCAACATCAGTTGTGTATAGTTGACACTGGTCTGTAATCTGCTTCATTAAAGGCCAAGAAAACTGACACTCATCATGCAGAAAAGGCTCCCAATTTTCTTTGATGCTGCTGTAAGCTAGCCGCAAATTATAAGAAGGAATCGCAGTGGAAATATGATGAGGGACATGAACATTAATATCGTGGCACAGGATTTCTACCCAGCGCGGATAATCGCAATGAATAGTGCCATTTAGCTGTGCTAAAGCTTCGTTCCACTTGTTCGCTGTCGCAAAAGGAACATCTGCGGCAGTGTGGTGAACAATAGTAAAAGTACTCATCCAAAAGTGGTAAATCATCCAGGGCACAAGCCAAAACTTGACAAATCCCCAGATACCAGTTGTGGCAATGAGAATCGGGAAAGCGATCGCTGCAAACACAACTACTACAGCCACAGAAAGCTTAATACTCGATTGGTCTTTCGTTTTGAATTTCCGCCAATCAAAATGCACCACAGCCCAATGTCCAATGGAACCTACCCACCAGAGGCGTTTACGCATGAACAACTCAAAAGCAGACTGCCGGGTTTTATCCCAATTTTCAAACACTTCTGGTCTGATTGGATGCCAAGCATTGTCCTCATCCAGTTTATTGGTATGAGTATGGTGATAATTATGCTTAATGCGCCAACTGTGAAAGGGATAAATTAACGGCATCATGAAGAAGTGCCCTACCAAATCATTTACCCAACGACGTTTGGCAAAAGACCTGTGTCCACAATCATGGCCAATTACAAAAAAACCTGTTAAAGCAGTGCCCGTAAAAATCCAAGCTAAGGGCAAGAGAAACCAAGGAGTGATAATCAGGCTGTAATAGCCCAAGGCAACCGCCAAGACACTTAGCAGTACTTGTGTCCAAGCTTTGCGACGGTTCTTTTGAAAACATTCCCGTGGCAGAGTTTTGACAATATCTTTGAGCCTAAAGTCGGAATTACCAGGCTCGTCACTTAGTTTCTGGCTATTAATTATTGATGTAGTCATGGACACCTGAAAAAGAACATACTCCTCCACCAAGTCACTAAAAAAGTGGCTTGCCGCAAAATTTCTTAATATTAGCGCTTTGGATTATAGCAATCTAACCGACACAAGCGCACCAGTAAATAGCTTTTTGAAAAGTGAGGAGTTGGAAGTGATGAGTTATGAATTAAAGACGTTACGCATCATAACTCCAAACTCCAAACTCCAAACTCCTAACTCCTAACTAGTTTTTGTTGGGGCCAACTTCACATTAGTAGCCAGACCAACTGCTTGCAGCAATTGAACAGTCATCCAAGTTAAATCGATTTCCCACCATTCCAGCCCATGACGAGCCGAGTATTGAAAAGCATGATGGTTATTATGCCAGCCTTCACCGAAAACTAGTACGGCTACCCACCAGCAATTAGTCGATTGATCCCCAGAATCATAGCTCCGATAGCCAAATTTATGAGTAGCGCTGTTTACCAACCAAGTACAGTGGTAAACCCAGACAATGCGAACAAAAATTCCCCAAATAACAAAAGGCCAGCCACCCAGAAGCAAAAGCAATACGCCTAGAGCAACCTGGATCAAAATGAAATATTTTTCTAAAAACTGATAAACTGGGTCTTCTGCAATGTCTTTGGTGAAACGAGGAACATCAGCGTGAGCGGGACAATAATGAATCAGCCAATCCATGTGGCTCCACCAGAAGCCTTTAGTAGAATCATGGGGATCAGCGTCAGTATCGGAGTGTAAATGATGAATGCGATGTGTCCCGATCCATTCAATTGGGCCTCCTTGACACGAGAGTGTCCCAAAGAAAACCAGGAGATATTCTAGCCACTTGGGAGTTTGAAAACTGCGGTGGGTGACAAGGCGATGAAATCCTAGAGTAACGCCTAAACCGCCAGTTACCCAGTACAGCAAGAAACCCACACCAACTGCCGTCCAGCTAAAGTTACCAGGAACAAAGGCAAATAAAGCGCCGATGTGCAGTCCAATGAAAAACAGGGTATTAACCCAGTTAATTTGAGGTTTGGTTGAAGTAGCAATTGTCATGCAGTAACCTGAATTTGAATTTTCCAGCCTAGTCTGCGCGATTTTAAAATCCGCATATCTATAATTTAATTTTTTTTTGAACGAGGAACTGATGAACAGCTTAGAGCAGCTGCGGCAAGCAGAACACGCACTATTAGAAATTTTTTCTGGAATTGACACTCATATCAAGCATAATCTAAAACGAGTGCTGGATGCCTTTCGTAATCACCGTGTGGGCGCACACCATTTTGCTGGTGTAAGTGGCTATGGTCACGATGATTTAGGACGAGAAACTTTAGATAAAGTTTTTGCCGAAGTTATGGGTGCTGAAGCTGCGGCCGTGCGAGTGCAGTTCGTTTCGGGAACTCATGCGATCGCTTGTGCTTTGTTTGGTGTTCTCCGTCCCGGAGATGAAATGTTAGCAGTGGTCGGTTCTCCCTACGATACGCTTGAAGAAGTCATTGGTTTACGTGGTCAAGGTCAAGGCTCTCTTATCGAGTTTGGCATAAATTACCGCCAATTGGAGCTAACCACAGAAGGAACTATAGATTGGCAAGCTTTAAGTACTAGTGTGGATGAAAACACTCGTTTAGTGTTAATTCAGCGTTCTTGTGGCTATTCTTGGCGACCTAGTTTATCAATTGCTGATATTGAAAAAATCGTCCATTTGGTAAAACAGCAAAACCCGAATACCGTTTGCTTTGTGGATAACTGCTACGGCGAATTTATTGAAACGAGGGAACCTACAGCCGTAGGTGCTGATTTAATGGCGGGATCGCTGATAAAAAATCCTGGTGGTACCATTGTCAGCGCTGGTGGTTATGTCGCCGGTCGCGCCGACTTAGTGGAAGCATCTGCTTGTCGGCTCACTGCTCCCGGTATTGGTAGTTATGGCGGCGCTACTTTTGACCAAAATCGCCTGCTGTTCCAAGGCTTATTTCTGGCTCCGCAAATGGTAGGAGAGGCGATGAAAGGGACGTACTTAACTGGTTATGTATTTGACAAACTCGGTTATCCAGTGAATCCCGCACCCCTGGCTCCCCGTGGAGATGTAATTCAGGCAATCAAACTCGGTTCTGCCGAAAAGCTAATTGCCTTCTGTAAAGCCATACAACAGCATTCTCCTATAGGTTCCTACTTAGACCCTGTTCCAGATGAAATGCCGGGGTATGAGAGCAAGGTAGTTATGGCTGGGGGCACATTTATTGAAGGGAGTACCTTGGAATTATCGGCAGATGGGCCTTTGCGTGAACCCTATGTGGTTTATTGCCAGGGGGGAACTCATTGGACTCATGTAGCGATCGCGTTGGAGGCTGCGATCGATGCAATAGGAAGTGCTGGTGATTGATTACAGCATATATTCCGTAGGGCATCAGGGTTATTGAGAAATTAGTAAAAGGCGATGCCTACGGCTGGCTACGCCTAAGCATTTGTTATTTCGGGGTAACCATTTGTTATTTCGGGGTACCCATTTGCTATTTCGGCGATCACATTGTTCTTAATCTATCAAACTACCAAATAAGTCCTAGCTAGCTGATGTATGTTTATCTGCCAAAATTCCCTCAACCCTCCTTTGACAGGAAAATTGGGGGAATCAAGTCTTATTAGAACAGATGTGAACGCAACTTTATGCCAATGATTAGCCACCGATATTTGTTATACGCTCAATCAAAGGGGTTGCGCTTGAACCGTTGCCTTGTGCCAGTGGCATTTTCGAGGTACCATGCAGTCGTGGATCGGGCACAGGAGGTTGCGGTTCGGGGCCTAGTGGTTGGGGATTTTCCACATACTCAAATTCGCCTTTGCGATCCATTGAGGGGCCTTTTGCCCAACGACCTTCAGAACTTTCTGTGCCTTCTGAGTGATTCCAGAACTGATAGGAAAACTCGCGTTTCTCCAATTCTAATGGGAAGGAACTGGGAACTGGCGTGGTTTCCAATCCAGAGCTTTCTAAATCCTCAATGGTTGCTAGCCACAAGTTTTGATGCAGGGTAGCGCAACTGTCATTGGTGTCAACTTAAGCTAAAAGTAGCTTAACTGAAAGCTTCCTCACCCGCCCTGAAATTTATTTCAGGGCTAATAGCTAAAGTCTACTGAAGTAGACTAAATATTCCTAAAAATCTTTAGTCTACTAAAGTAGACTTTAGCTATTAGCAAGGAACTGAAGTTCCTTGCGGGACATGGCTTTTACGTTAAGTTGACACTAATGACACCTGTGCTATCCTACGAAATACCTACATTAAATACAATTGAAAACGGCTATATAGTCTTTCTGGGTTGAGTTCAATACAGACCTAACCCCCAGCCCCTTCCCTGCAAGGGAAGGGGAGTAAGATTCAAACATTTGAGAACCGCTATAATGTTTGCGGTTTAATTTTCATCCCGTCCGTGGACTTGGGCTGGTGGACTGGTTGCTTCAACAGCCGTGAATGGTTCCAAAATTTTGTATGTGTGGCTGGCTCCTTTGGGTACAACCCAAGAATTCCCAGGCTCTAGCAAAATCATTTGCCCTTCAATGTGCAATTCGGCACGGCCATTAATTACATAACCAACTGTTTCATAGTCGCGCGAAGCTGGTTCTTTGTCTTCGTTTGGTTGTTCGTCTTCCCAAAGACGCATGGAAATAGATTTACCAGAAGCAAGATACTTCTGACCGAGTTTACCTTTAGGGGAATGGGTAGAATCTATTTTTTTAACGCTGGTATCGCTCATAATTACCTTACGGTTTGAGTACAACTTTGATGCAGTTATCTTTCTTGTGCTTAAAAATTTCGTAGCCGTGGGGCGCTTGTTCTAAAGGTAAGCTGTGAGTGATTATAAACGTTGGATCGATATCACCATTTTGGATGTGTTCTAACAAAGGTTTTAGATACTTGTGGACGTGTGTTTGTCCCATTTTCATGGTTAGACCCTTGTTCATCGCAGCACCCATTGGCACTTTGTCTATAAAGCCACCATATACACCCGGAATTGATACGTGACCACCTTTACGACAAGACACAATTACTTGTCGTAATGCCGTTGGACGGTCTGTTTCTAGACGTACTGCTTGCTTTACCTGATCGTACATCGCCATAAAATCTGTGCCGTGTGCTTCCATTCCTACTGCATCTATGCAAGAATCGGGGCCACGACCGCCAGTCATTTCTTTGAGTGCTTCGCCTATATCTACTTCTTCGTAGTTGAGAACTTCAGCTTTGCCGTATTCTTTAGCCATTTTCAGACGTTCAGGAACGCGGTCAAAGGCAATTACCCGTTCCGCACCGAGCATATATGCGCTTCTGATGGCGAATTGTCCGACTGGGCCACAACCCCAAACAGCGACAATATCACCGGGTTTGATGTTGCAATTCTCGGCTGCCATGTAGCCAGTGGGGAAAACATCTGTTAAAAATAGCACTTGCTCATCCGTCAAACCATCGGGAATTTTGAACAAGCCGACATCGGCAAATGGCACTCGTGCATACTCTGCTTGACCACCAGCATAACCGCCGAATAAATGAGAGTAGCCAAATAGACCTGCTGGCGAATGTCCCATTTGCTTTTCTACTAACCAAGCATTGGGGTTAGAGTTGTCGCACAGTGACCATAAATCCCGATTGCAGAAAAAGCAACCACCACAAGATATAGTGAAAGGAACAACGACGCGATCGCCTACGTTGACATTTTTAACTGCACTTCCAAGTTCTACGACTTCCCCCATGAATTCATGACCAAGGATATCGCCCTTTTGCATGGTGGGAATGTAGCCGTCATAAAGATGCAAATCAGAACCACAAATTGCCGTAGAAGTAATTTTAACAATGGCATCGCGTGGGTTGAGAATTTTGGGGTCGGGAACTGTATCAACCCGCACATCGTTTGCTCCATGCCAGCAAACTGCTTTCATAATTATTTCTTCCTTAATTAGAATTTATGGCTAAATAATATCAAGATAAATATCTTGATTGGGTCTAATTTAGAGACGCGATAATTATCGCGTCCCAATAAATGCTCAAAGCTTATGCAACAATATATTTAGTCAAACAATGAGACAAATTGTTATCAGCTTAGACCCTATTTCTTCACTATCTGGTAGCAGCAGGAGTTCGGTAATAACCTTCTTTAGTTTCAGTCAATGGCTCAACTGTTTCTTCGACTTTATTTGTTGTAGACTTCAGAAACTCTTTTGTAGCTCTAGGAGTTTCTTCATCCAAATTTAGCTTCTCGCGGATATTATCAGCAGCGCTTTTTAATGGATTTTGGGTTTTTGTTGTTTGGGTATCGTTTCTGATTTCACCTTGTCCGTCTGGTATTCCTTTGTAATAAGTGCCCTCTGGGGTTATAACATCAGCTTGTGCTACACTCACATAGCTAAAAGCTTGTCCCAGTAAAAACATAAATCCTACCAGGAAAACTACAACGATTTGGGAAATGCGAATATTTCGTAGCCAAGAAGTTAATCGATTCATAAAAAACCTCGATTCTATTATGTAAGGTGTATAAATCCAAACACTGAATGACTATTCGCCATTTAGGGTTTCAGAACAACTTTGATGCAGTTATCCTTTTTTTGTTGAAAGATGTTGTAGGCGTGGGGTGCTTGTTCTAGAGGCAATTGATGGGTGACAACAAAAGATGGATCAAGTTTTCCATCCAAAATCATCTGTAATAACGAATGCATATATTTTTGCCCATGCATTTGCCCCATCCTAAAGGTTAAGCCCTTGTTGAAGGCTGCACCAAATGGTATTTTGTCTACAAAACCACCATAAACACCCATAATTGAAAGAGTCCCGCCTTTACGACAGGCGACCATCATTTCCCGCAGAACGTGGGGACGGTCGGTTTCCAATTTGAGCTTTTGTTTTGTCTGGTCGTAGAAGTCTTCTAAACCAACGCCGTGTGCTTCTAAACCAACAGCATCGATGCAAGCATCGGGGCCACGTCCACCAGTCATCTCTTTCAACGCTTCGCCAGCATTAACTTCTTCGTAGTTAATCACTTCTGCTTTGGCAAACTTTTTCGCCATTTCCAGGCGTTCGGGAAAGCGATCTATTGCGATCACTTTTTCGGCTCCCATCATGTAGGCGCTAATCATGGCAAATTGTCCAACAGCACCGCAACCCCAAACGGCTACAGTATCACCCGGTTGAATATCGCATAACTCTGCACCCATATAACCAGTAGGGATGGCGTCGGAGATGAATAATAACATCTCATCCGGTAAGTCTGGCGGAACTTTGACGACACCCACATCAGCAAAGGGTACACGGATATATTCTGCTTGTGCGCCTGCATAGCCACCTAACATGTGGGAGTAGCCATAAATGGCTGAGGTTACATTGCCAAATAATTTTTCTTCAATCCAACCTTTAGGATTGGAATTATCGCACAATGACCACATATCATGTTGGCAATAATGGCAATTACCACAGCCAATTGTCGAAGGAACAACAACGCGATCGCCTATTTTTAAATTGTTGACTCCCTTACCCACTTCTACGACTTCTCCCATAAATTCGTGACCAATAATGTCACCCTGTTGCACTGTGGGAATATAGCCACCATAAATATGTAAATCTGAGCCACAAATCGCCGTGGAAGTAATTTTAATAATTGCATCACGCGGGTTAAGAATTGTCGGATCTGGTACCGACTGTACCCGCACATCATTTGCACCGTTCCAGCATACTGCTTTCATAATTAATTATTGGGCATGGGGCATGGGGCATTGGGCATTGAGGAAATAACTAGCTGCGTCCAGAAGTTTGACCTTCTGTTGTGGCAATTTCGCCTGCTTCCATTAGCATTTTGAAGCGGCGTAATTCATCACCAATTTGCTGTTCTGGTTCTTCACCAAAAAGTTTAGCTACAGTAGCTGCCAATGCTCCACCTGGTGGGTTATACTCCAAAACAACCTTGACTTCCGTGCCGCGATCGCCTGGTGCTTTTTTGAAGCGAACAAAACCAGAATTATCAATGTCTGCACCTTGTACAGAAGCCCAAGAAATAAATTCATTTTCCCGGTCTTCGAGAATATCTGCATCCCATTCTACGGTATTATCCAAAGGTGCATTGGCAATCCAATGAGAACGTTTTTCGTTATGCACCTTGACAGATTTGAGATGCTTCATAAATGTCGGCAGATTCTCAAAGTTGTGCCAAAAGCGATACAATTCTTCTGCCGATTTATTGATAGTTACCGTCTTTTCAACTTTGATGGGTTGGTTTATCCCTATTGCTTCCTGTGCTTTCTGGATTGTGCTTTGCTTGGTTGCACCTTGATAAACCAAACCGCCACCGGCTAAAGCCGTCAGCGCTCCTCGCAATGAACCTTGCCTTAAACCCATCAGCACCATCGCACCGCCACCGATGAGGGATGCCCAACGCTCTACTTCACTAGCTTCTGGCTGGTTTGTACTTGGTTTATCACCTGATGTTGAAGTCACTTTTTTATATCTCCATCACAGTAAATTTACCACGGAGGCGCAAATACCCCTCTGTGTTCTTTGCGCCTCTGCGGTAGCCGTCTACCTTCAAAAAACCTTACATTGAAACAGCAGCCCCTGTAGTCGGCTTAGGAGGCTGAATCTGAGCGCCTACCCGTGCCCGATATAGTCCTGCCAATTGCTGTTCGTATTTCAATAAATCGTGGTAAATTTCTTTGAAAATAGCAGTTGCTACTGGGTCAGTGAACATTGCAGACAAATTGCCAATATCGCCGATACCAGTTTGCACATCACCTAGAGCAGAACGTAACTGATATATATCATCACTTCCTGTCATGGCACTTTTCACCTTGGCATACTGATTAGCAATATTTGCTCCTAAAGAAGGTTTTTCGCCTAATCGCTCAAGATAAGTTTCCAGTTTTTCAATGTGGCTCTGTTTATTAGCAATTATTTCTTGAAAGACTAAGTTAACTTCGTTATCTGATTCCTTTTGCAAGTAGTTTTCAAATGCTTCTAGCGAATAACGTTCACCAGCAAGGGCATTATTTAAACCTTTGGTGATCTCACCTTTAGTTGAGCCACCCCAAGCATCACCCAGCTTCCACCATTCAGCACTTGTGTCTTTTTCATTTGGTAATGCAGCATCTTTGCCACCATAACCCAAACGGCTCAAAATAGCTGTGGTAAAAATTGGCAAGTCTCCAGGTTCACGAGATGTAATCAAATTTCCGTCAACTACCACCGGCTCATCTTGATATTTTGCGCCAGCGTTAATCATGTCCTTGGCAATAGCGATAAAACCAGTGGCTTGTTTACCTCTGAGCAAGTCGCCTTCAATTAAAACTTGTGGGCCGTGGCATACCGAAGCAACTAATTTTCCTTGTTGTATAGCTTCTTGGACAAAGCTTACTGTGTTAGGGTTTCGCCGCATTTTATCGGGAGCCATCCCGCCGGGAATTATCACCGCGTCGAATTCGGCTGCGATCGCTTCTGTCGTAGTACCATCAGCTTGGATGCTAAGTTTGCCGCGTTTACCCTTATATTTTTCATTCATTCGGGAACCGAGGACTACTACCTCCATTCCTGCTTGTTTTATTCCATTATAAGGAACTGTAAATTCTGCATCTTCTACTGCCTGTTCAATGAGAATGGCAACTTTTTTCTTTCCGGAATGATTGTTATGGTCAGTCATAGATTGTATTACCTGTTTATTTCTAGTATTTAACTAGCTAAAATATTTATCGATTAGGGCAGTTAAATAAATAGCCAGGATTTCTCCTAAGGAAATTTATTTTAATTGCCTACTAAGCAGGGACTTCACTTGTTGGTGAAGTTCCAAATAATTCTTCATAATCGTGAGAAAAATGGGTATGTAAGGCAGCAAATAGTTCTGGACTAATGGCATTTTGTAACACAGCGAACACAGCCCGGACATGAATTGCAGCAGTGGTTGGTTCTATATTTTCTTTTTGGCTTGCACGTGTAATAAACTCTTGCAAGTTGAAGGATTGCTCACCATCTCCTTCCCTGCCTTGCAAATAATCGCCTAATTCTTGGGGCAAATTTGCAGCCAATTCTTGTACATCATCACCTGCTATCCGTTCTTTAAGGGTTTCTAATGTAGCACGGGTAGCACGTTCTGCCTCTTCACGAGAATCTGATTGGGCAAGGCTTTGTACATGTGTAATAAAGTCGTCGTATTCCACTGTCTAACTCCGCTTCTCAAAATTATTGAATGTCTTGTTGTTTAGCATTCAGGTAATTAAAATCATGAATCTAAAGTTAAATGGCTAAACATAATCTTTTATTTTTGCTCAATAATAAAAAATAGTTATGAGTCAGAACCTGGCCACTGAAATAATTTCCGTTTTAATAGCTCCTAACTCATAACTAAAAACTTCAACTACAAGTTGCTTAACCATGAATTCATATTTACAATCCTATGGCCCGATCGCTAATTTAGCTTCGTACCAAGGGGATAGATTCTTTTATTTCTAAAGCTATACATCTCTAGTAAGATAACTTCGTAGCCGGAAAACGCTATTGTGAGAATGCAGAAAAAGGCTAGTATCATGGCAGAAAAAAATCATAATGACGAAATTCAAACCAATGATTTGCCACAGGAAATTACCGAATCCTACGGTACTGGTGTAAAAGAGTTGCCGGGATACAATATTGGTGGGCGTTCAATGAGAGCAGAGAGACAGGAGTATACAGAAACTAGTCCTGAACTCACTGGTGGCGATGTTGATGCTTATTGGCAAGATGCAGATGCAGTTGGGGATGAAGCTGTTGGTGGTAGTACTTCCACTCCCGGTAAAAATGTGACTGAGGAGCTAGAAGCAGCAGTAGGGCTAGAAATGGCTGATTCTGAGTTTCTCCATACCAATGATATTTTAGAGGATCGTGATGGCGATCGCTGGGAGTTAGATCCTAAGTCTTCTGAAGATTATCAAGCTCGGCGAGAATAAGCTAAGGGAACTCAAAATATTAATTATTTTGCTTGAGGTGTTAACTATTGACTGTTGACTGTGAACCGTCAACAGTCAATAGTTAACAGTAGCAATGGAATATTTTTTTAGTTGGAAGTCCCAAAATAAAAGCAAAAGCGGTATTCCTCTCGGTGTCGCCGTTAATAAATTAATATGGCTGAATTGGGCAGTGCTTAGAAAAGCGTTGTCACAAGAAAAATAACATCTATCTACCGAAATACCTCTTGATAATATCTCAATTGGGTAGCATTCACATTGCTAAATTCTTTACTTTGCCAAAGGCAAGCATTGTTTTGGCTTTTGATATTTAATTTTTATTTAACTGTAATACTTCTAATGCAGGACTAAATGTTGCCCGATTTATGTTCTGTTTATAATTTATTCTTCTTTATGATTCCAATACATCTGTCTTCAGTAGGGTAAAACGCTAATTGTACATTTGATAGCCTTGCTAATGAAATAGATTAATTGCAATTGGAGTTAATAATGACATTTACACAAACTAGCGATCCAACTATTCGTGAACATGTTCAAGCTTGGCAACAGTTGGATGTGGATCAACAACTGGCTTTGTTTTGGTTCATTTACAAAGAAATGGGTAAGTCAATTACGCCAGCAGCTCCTGGTGCTAGCACTGTTTCCCCAGAAATTGCTGAAGGTTTGTTTAATCAAGTTAAGGAATTATCTCACGAACAACAATTACAAGTTCAGCGTGACTTGATTAATAAAGTAGACACTCTAATTTCTCGTGAGTATGGTTCTTTGGGTGATACCACTAAGCTACTATTTTGGTATCGATTATCTCAAGGTATGGATGATGGTACTATCATTACTGTACCTTCTGACTATGAACTTCCTTCAGAATGTCAAGCGTTGTTTGGCAGAATTCAAGGATTAGAGTTTGAGCAACAGATGACTCTTTTCCGTGATTATGTTTCCCCAATGGGTGCCGAAGCAAAAGCAGGTGCTGAAATTTAGCACTTTTGAACTTGTTTAGCCCGCTTCAGGCTACCTTTTTAGTCCCCGAATGAGGATGACTGTTATACCAAGTTCATTTAGTAGTAGAAGAATTCAAGAATCAGAATGTCTTTACTCTCCACGAGGTTTAGGCGATTGGTGTTAGCCTAGCGTTACCAACTCAAACTTTTGATACCGACAAGAGAACTTTTCAAACATGCTCTAAAGCTCCCCATATTCGCCAGTCGCTTAATATAAAGCTAAATTTTCGTGGCTGGCGTCTTTATTTTTTCTGATAAAAAATTAGGATTAATACCTAAAATTGCACCTATTTGCTTGGCGTAAACTGTTTACAAGTAAAGCGAGAATCAAGTTTGTTCAAGGCAAGATTACAATTTTCATCTGATATTTTTTTAGTTAATTAAGTAGTTAATACTTTGAGGTGTTTATGACTTCTACAAACGTCAATTTTTTAGAACAAAGCGTATCAAAATTTCAGAATTTGGATATGGACGATCGCTTGGCGGTTCTAGCGTTGCTGTATACTGAAATTGGTGATGAAATTCCAGCAATCGCTCTCAATGATGTGCCAAACAAAAAGACTGCGAATTTAGTTGCACAAATTCAAAACCTACCACAGGCAGAACAGCTTTTTGCTTTGCGTCAGTTGCTAAACCAAGATGAAGTAGGGAAAACAGCAATTCCTACTGAAGAGTATGCTTCAATGAACGCTGACGATAAATTGGCTATTTGGTATCAATTAGCTCAAAACTTGGGAACTACAATCATCGGTGTACCAGATGACTATCTACCTTCTGAAAAAGCTACAGAAGTAGTAGATTTACTTAACACACCTAACATGGAGGATTTAGTGACTTTCTTCAAGCGGGTGCTATGAAAACTGCTGTTAGCGGTAGCGGGGCGTTTAGCCCGTGCTGAGTTAAGAGTGCTGAGTGAAAAGACCGCCCACAAGGAGCGGCGTAAGCTGTTGTACCTTTAATTTGCGTAAAACTTTTGAGTCAAGAGTCAAAGGTGAGGCTATGCCTCACCTTTGTTTTTATAGCAATTTTCAGGTAAATAGACCACGCTCTACAGGCAACAGCTTAATCGTTACTTATAACAGCTTCATCTGTAGTAACTACAGCTTCAGGAACGATAACAAATGTTTAAGTTGTATTAACTACAGCTTAATCGTTACTTATATTAGCGGTTCTCAGTCAGATGCGGTACAAAATTATATCGCCAGGTGTAGGGAACATGCCGTGCCCCTACTAGTTTTTTCTAATCGCTGCTTGATAGCGACCTAAAGCTATTAAAGGAAAGTATTGTTGATACATATGATACTTAAGATAAAAATGGCAAGGGAATCCAGTACCTGTAAAGTCCGCCTCAAACCAACTACCATCGGACTGTTGAGTTGCCACGAGGTAGGCAATTCCGCGCTCGATGCTCTCAAGAGCTAATTTACCAGTTGCTTCACCTGCTGCTAAGAGGCCAATTAAAGCCCAAGCAGTTTGCGATGCAGTACTATTTCCTTTTCCTTTAAAACTAGGGTCATCGTAGCTGCGGCAAGTTTCACCCCAACCACCATCTGGATTTTGACATCCAATTAACCAAGCTGCTCCTCGTTCTATACTGAGTTTATGCCTTTGAGGGTCAATCAAGGCCAAGGCTGATAAAACGCCACTGGTGCCGTAAATATAATTTACACCCCAACGACCAAACCAACAGCCTTCGGTTTCTTGTTCGTGCAAAAGATAAGTAAGCGATCGCTCTAAATTATAATTATCAATTGACAAATCACAAGCACCCAGCATTTCTAGTACTCTAGCCGTAACATCTGCGGTGTTTGGATCGATCATGGCTTTCAAGTCGCCATAGGGAATTGAGTTAAGCCAATCTTGATCGTTATCCAAATCAAAAGCAGCCCACCCGCCTGGTTTACATTGCATAGATGCAATCCAGTTTAACCCACGAGCGATCGCAGCCTGCTTGATTTTTTCATTAGGAAGTTTCGCCAAATGTAGAGCCATCACCACCACCGCCGAGTCGTCTACATCGGGATAAAAGCGATTGTCAAACTCAAACGCCCAAGCCCCTGGCTTTCCCTGGCGATTTTTTACAGCCCAATCTCCGTAATCTAAAATTTGTTTTTGCAATAACCATTCTCCAGCTTGCACCACAGCGGGATGATCTGCTGCAAAGCCAGATTCGACTAAAGCACGCATTGCCCAAGCGGTATCCCAAACTGGTGAAACACAAGGCTGGACTCGGTAGCTATCTTCTGTTTCAATAGCAAAGTTATCAATTGCTTGCAAACCTCGTTCCACAATCGGATCGCTTTGGTCATAATCCAGACACCGCAAAGCCAGCATTGAATTCAACATCGCCGGAATAATGCCGCCCCAGTCACCTGTAGCTTCTTGGCGCTCTAAAATCCACTTTTCGGCGGCTTTGATGCCTTCTTCGCGGAAGGGTACTAAATTAAGGCTTTCTGCCAACTTGAATCCCTGATCGAGGGTGAGGAATAAATCTGTCCAATCGCCAGTTTGGGGTAATTCCCACCGGACTTGATTAACGCCTTCAACATATAGCTCATCTAGGTTGATAGCTGACTCAGTGATAAAAACAGGTTTGCGATCGCATACAATCAACAACGGCACAGTACTAGAACGTGCCCAGCTAGACATCTCGTAGATATTAACTGGAAAAGCTTTTGGCAACAGCATTATCCAATGTGGTAGCGAAGGAATACCGCGCCAGTTGTAGCAGCCAATCAAGGCTAGATGCAACTTGGTAAAAATCCGAGTTTTGCTGATACCACCCCGTTGGAGAATAAAAGCTTTCGCTCTAATCATCGCCGGATCAGTTGCTGGTACACCTAACAGCCTCAACGCCATGTAGGCTTCAACCGAAGTGCTAAGTTCTCCGCCGTCACCGTAGTAAAGTTCCCAACCGCCATGCTGCCGTTGCTCTTGGCGCAGGTATGTTTCAACTTTATGCAAAGGTCTACCTTGGTCTGTTCCCCAAATCTTATGCAGGAGAACGACTTCAGCAGTAATGGTGACATTGGATTCTAACTCTGCCCACCAATAACCTGCGGGATTTTGAATCGAAAGTAAATATTGTTGACTGGCTGCGATCGCTGTTGCGACTTGATTGACTTTTACCCTGTCTTGTGTTTGCATCAAAAACTATTTAACCTCAACACCTAACACTAGTTATCAACACGGCAATACGATGAAAAAAACTTTTTTGTCTATCAGTAGACATAGTATCGTGTCTGAGTCACTGAGAATTTGCAATAGGTCATGGGTGTAATTGTATTAGGATTGATGCTGCTATCCTTGACAATTTGGTTAGGATTACTGTGTTTTTGGGGACAGTTTTGGCGGACAGACCAGCAATTAGAGGTAGAGACGTTGTATACAAAGTCTCTACAATCGTTACCTGTGGTTTGTGCGGTGGTTCCAGCCCGTAATGAAGCTGAGTTAATACCAACTAGTTTGCGATCGCTCCTACTCCAAGATTATCCTGGTTCTTTCAACGTGTTTTTAGTAGACGATCGCAGCACAGACCGGACAGCAAATTTTGCCGAAGGAGTTGCACACGCTGTAGGTAAACCCCAGCAATTGCATATTATCTCTGGCGTTTCACTGCCTCCCGGTTGGTCGGGCAAACTTTGGGCATTAGAGCAAGGTATAAACAGGGCTAGTAAATTTGCACCTGACTATTTTTTCCTGACCGACGCAGATATTGCACATGATCCTGATAATCTCCGCCGGCTGGTTGCTAAAGCTGTCCAAGAAGATTTAGATATGGTTTCGGTAATGGTTCGGCTCAGGTGTGAAAGCTTTTGGGAAAAACTTTTGATTCCAGCCTTCGTCTTTTTTTTCCAAAAACTCTATCCTTTTCGCTGGGTAAATAATCCCAACAATCCCACAGCCGCCGCCGCAGGGGGATCTATTCTGATCGCCCGTGAAGCTTTAGAGCGAATCGGTGGTATTCAAGTCATTCGCCAAGCTTTAATTGACGATTGCGCCCTAGCTCAGGCTGTTAAGCAGAGTGGGGGAGTCGGGAGTAGGGAGTGGGGAGTAGAGAAGCAGGAGAGCAGGGGATACAAGGGGGACAAGAAAAATAATAACCATGTCCCATGCTCCATGCCCAATGCCCCATGCCCAATCCCCAATCAAGGCCGTATCTGGCTAGGATTGAGTAGCTTGACTCGGAGTCTGCGTCCCTATGACTCGCTGGCGACGATTTGGGATATGGTTGCTCGTACTGCCTATACCCAACTGAATTATTCGCCATTACTATTATTGGGAACTTTAGTAGGAATGCCTCTGATTTATCTAGTTCCACCTGTGTGTGTAATTTTAGGTGCAGTTTGGAGCAATTGGGCGATCGCACTTACAGGTTTATTAGGATGGTTGCTAATGTCGTTAACTTACTATCCAACGATCCGCTTTTATAAATGTCCTCCTTGGTTAGCATTTAGTTTACCTGCGATCGCTTTTCTCTATACCCTGATGACTCTAAACTCAGCACTACGTCACTGGCAAGGACGCGGCGGCGCTTGGAAAGGCAGAGTTTATCCCAACCCAGATAATTTATAGTTGGGATAAAATTTCATTTTAAAATCGGTAGTGCTAATCTAAAATTAGAGTAAGCCAAAAGTGGTTGATTAAAATTATTATGACAACCGCAACATCAACAAATAATCCTGTTATTGTCCCTAAAAAGCTGCCCTTTCTGGAGTCAATTTGTTGGCAAACTACTGATGTATATCGGTTTACTTCAGAACAAATGCTGAGTCGCTACGAGCGTGGTTGGCAATATCGCAACCTATTTAATAATCTTGAGGGTGAAGAACTCAATTTTCTTAAGGAACTCGCCAGACGCTATAAATCCTGGTTGCAAGTTTGTTTATGATCTCCAGGTTTGAATACCATAATCAAATTCTCACAGTTCTTGAATGCTTAGATTCTGACATACTTAGGAAGGGTTCTGCTTACTTCGGTGGTGGAACCCTTCTTGCATTTGAGTTTGACGAATATCGCTGGAGTAAGGATATTGATTTTATCGCTTCTGTTAGTACAGAAGGCTACAAATATCTGCGGACAGTGGTATTTGATGGTGGGCATGAAGCATTATTTCGGGATTTAAGTAAAATCCAAGTTGGACGTAGCACAACTGACCAATATGGAATTCGGATGATCGTTTTTGTAGATGATGTGCCGATTAAAACGGAAATTATTGCCGAAACTCGTTTTCAAATAGATCCACCAAGATATCTAAACTGGTCACTCGTTCCCTGCTTAAGCTCCAATGACTGTTTTACCTCTAAGCTGCTGTCAAATTCTGACCGTTATGCAGATGACAGCGTTGAGGCAAGAGATTTAATCGATTTAGCAGTTCTTAGGCTGCAATCTCCAATACCTCAAGCATCAATTGAAAAGGCTGAAAAAGCCTATGAGGTTATGCGCCCTTTGAAAAGAGCGATCGCACTATTTCAAGAAAGACCAGATTACAGGGAGAAATGCTTTCTCAGTCTGCAAGTTGATCAAGCTCAGATACCCAAAATTATCGATGGTATTGATTTACTCTCTACAGATTTAGGTTTATCTCACACTCCAAGAACTTTTTGGGAACAACATGATATCTTTGCTGATTTAGAAATACAGAAAGAAACACGAGAAGATTCTTAAACAGGTAGCGCGATCGCCCCATGCCCCATCCCCAATGCCCAATGCCCAATGCCCAATGCCCTAGATCCTTGAAGCTGTTTGTTTATCACTCGCAGTACTTACAGGCAATGGTTGAGCCGCTTTCAATACTACACCCAGCAAACCTGGAAACAGCACCTCTAAATCCTCACGCCGCAGGATGTTAATGTGATGTGTCCCTTCTTTGCGTGTAAAGACTATCCCCGACTCTCGCAAAATCTTAAAGTGATTGGACATAGTAGACTTAGCGATCGCAAAATCAAAACTGGCACAGCATTGTTCCCCCTCAGCCGCCAGCCGCCGCACAATCTCTAGCCGGACTGGATCGCCCAATGCATACAACACGCCCGGTAAAGAAATATTTTTTCTATCTGGATGATAAAGAAATCTCATAGTTGCATTATCTCATCAAGTGGCATATATTTTTATTATTCGATATTATCGAATTATAGAATTATCAGGAAGGCAATTTTATGTCATCCATTACAAATGTCACAGAAGCCACATTCAAGCAAGAAGTCTTGGAAAGTGAAATTCCGGTATTAGTGGACTTTTGGGCACCGTGGTGCGGTCCTTGCCGGATGGTCGGTCCAGTCGTCGATGAAGTTGCTGCTGAATACGAAGGACAGGTGAAATTTGTGAAGCTGAACACAGATCAAAATCCTACTGTCGCTAGCCACTATGGAATTCGCAGCATCCCGACGCTGATGGTTTTTAAGGGAGGTCGGCAGGTCGATACTGTCGTAGGGGCAGTTCCAAAAACCACCTTGAATAAGACCTTAGCACAGCATCTTTAATTTAAGTGAAAGGGGAGTAGGGAGTAGGAGAAAAATTCCTCTCCTCTGCACCCTTTCCCCTCCCCCCTGTGCCTCTTATGCCCAATCATCAATGCCCCATTCCCCACTCCTAATTCCTAAATTCTGTTTCAACTAACGGGGAAAGAGCGAAATGGACTTGAAGTTACATGGTAAATCCGCGTTGGTGAGTGGCTCAACCGCAGGTATTGGTCTTGCGATCGCCCTTGGGTTAGCTCAAGAGGGTGCATCAGTAATTGTCAACGGTCGATCTGAAGAACGAGTATCCCAAGCGATCGCCAAAATTAAGCATTGTACACCCGACGCGAAAGTTTCTGGTGTTGTTGCTGACGCAGGCACTGCATCAGGGGTAGAGCAACTCTTTCAAAAAGTTCCTCACGTTGATATTCTCATCAACAATTTAGGTATTTATGAGCCAAAAACGTTCTTTGATATTACTGATGAAGACTGGTTAAACATATTTGAGGTTAACGTCCTCAGTGGAGTCCGTTTGAGTCGGCAATATCTGCAAAAGCAGCTAGAGCAAAACTGGGGGCGGATAATTTTTATCTCCAGCGAATCTGGAATTCAGATCCCAGTCGAAATGATTCACTATGGCACAACTAAGACAGCACAACTTGCTGTTGCACGGGGTCTAGCAGAAATGACTGTCGGGACTGGAGTCACGGTAAACTCCATAACGCCACCATCTACCCGCAAAGCTGCACCATTAGTTGCTGAAGCTATGGGACTAGAAAGGTAGACTACGATCGCTGCTACTTCTTCATTAGTTGCAAAGCGTTTGATTAGGGAACTTGGACGCACATTCTGAAAAAACTCAGCCTCAATTTCATTTACACTAATGCCACGTTCCTGCGCCAGCTTAGTGATAAAGTCTTCAACTCCTTCTGAACGGGTTGGCCCTGGTAGAACTCGATCGATTGTTTAGTTTGTGAGTGGGGAGTGGGGAGATGAGGGAGTAGGGGAGGTAGGGGAAGAAAACGAATGACAAATGACTAAAATAATTTGGAGATAAAACCAATGACTAATGATATCAACTTATTCTCTTCTTACCAATTAGGAAATCTGGAACTACCAAACCGGATAGTAATGGCACCCTTAACCCGAAACAGGGCAGGTGAGGGAAATGTACCACACCAACTAAATGTTACCTACTACGTCCAACGTGCTTCCGCCGGACTGATTATTGCGGAAGCAACACAAGTAACTCCTGAAGGACAAGGTTATCCCGCTACACCAGGAATTCATTCATCAGAACAGGTGGAGGGATGGAAATTAGTAACCGATGCCGTGCATCAGCACGGAGGCAGAATTTTTCTGCAACTATGGCACGTAGGCAGGATTTCTCACCCAGACTTACAACCGAATGGAGCTTTACCTGTGGCACCTTCTGCCATTGCTGCTAAAGGTGAGGCTGCAACTTATGAGGGGCCAAAACCTTTTGTTACTCCCCGTGCTTTAGAAACTTCAGAAATACCGCAAATAGTCGAACAGTACCGTCAGGGAGCAGCAAATGCCCTAGCTGCGGGGTTTGATGGGGTGGAAATTCACGGAGCTAATGGTTATTTAATAGATCAGTTTCTCCGCGATCGCACCAATCAACGTACAGATAAATATGGCGGTTCCATTGAGAATCGCGCCCGATTTTTGTTAGAAGTGACAGAGGCGGTAACTAATGTGTGGGATTCTAACCGAGTAGGGGTACGTTTATCTCCTAGTGGGACTTTTAACGATATAGGTGACTCTAATCCTCTGGAGACATTCGGTTATGCGGCTCAAGCATTGAACCAGTTTAATTTGGCATATCTGCATATTTTTGAGGCAACAGAGGCAGATATTAGACATGGCGGGATAGTTGTCCCCACTAGCCATATACGCGATCGCTTTACAGGTACACTAATCGTCAATGGTGGTTATACCCGTGAAAAAGGCGATGCAGTGCTGGCAAACAAAGCAGCAGATTTAGTTGCCTTTGGCACATTATTTATATCAAACCCAGATTTACCCCGCCGCTTGGCTTTGAATGCACCACTAAATGAAGCAGATCAAGCAACCTTTTATGGTGGCGGTGAAAAGGGATATACAGACTATCCATTTTGGTCGGCTGCTAATGAGCAGGTAGCTAACGCATAATTTTGGTAATCTACTTTCAAGAAACTTTTTACACCACTAGAATATTTCGTCCAATCCTAAAAATTGCTACAGCAGCTTTATAACCCAACCATCAGGAGAATCTTATGATTTCCATCACCCAAACCCAACCTTTAGATGTACCAAGTGCGATCGCTCAACGCCGTTCCATCAAAACTTTTAAAACAGACCCCATCGCCCCAGAACTACTCAAGCAACTGGTAGAGTTAACTGTGGCAGCGCCCAGCAGCTTTAATATCCAAGACTGGCAAATTATTCTTGTCCAAGATGAGGCGCAAAAGGCAGCATTATCAGCCGCATCGTGGAATCAACAGCAAATTGTCCAAGCACCTGTAACCTTCGTTTTTGCCGCCGATCCTAACGCAGGCGAACAAGACTTGACCCCAATTCTAGAGCGGGGACTCGAAACTGGAGCGTGGAATGAAGGTACGGTAAACTATTTCAAAACCGCCGTCCCACAATTTCAAGCTGGGCTGGGTGACAAGCGACGTGAATATGCCATCAAAGATGCCATCATTGCCGCTACCCATTTGGTGTTAGCGGCAGAAAGTCTGGGATTATCCACTTGTTTTATGAACGGTTGGATTGAGGATAAAGTAAAGGAAGTGATTGGGGCTGGGGATAATCCAGATTTAGCGATCGCTGTTTTAGTTCCTGTTGGCTATGCCGCAGAACCACGCTTAAATCCAGGTCGTTTGCCATTCTCCTTCAATGTCTCTGTGGATAGAATCGGTAATCCTTATGCAGGATAGCTTTTTCTAAATATTGATGGTGCTATCCGTTCAGTAGTTCGCCAAGATCCAGCAGATAATCCTGATAGTACCCTTGACCCGGATGCTATTGCTCAAACTTATCTGAGTACCCTACGCCAACCCCGCAGTGCTTGGACTTTTGAAGTAGAACTACGTCCGTGGGTAGAGAACTTCTAGCCGAGACAATTGTTACAAAAATGGTTTTGCAGGTATGAAAATTGATTTTGGTGCAACTGCTACTGATTATGCAAAACACCGCGCTGGCTTTCCCAGTTCATTATTTAATAAACTGTCTGAATATGGTATAGGTTTACCAGGGCAGAACATTGTTGACCTTGGTACAGGAACAGGAACACTAGCGCGGGGCTTTGCGGATAGGGGCGCTTATGTGATTGGGATAGACCCATCAGTTTCACTTTTAGAACAAGCAATGCTGTTAAGCGAATCTACTCAAATTAAAGTAGATTATCGAGTTGCAACTGCTGAGAATACCGACTTACCAGACGCGAGTGCTGATGTAGTCACCGCTGGACAATGTTGGCATTGGTTTGACCGTCCGCGTGTCGTCCAAGAAATTACTCGGATACTGAGAAAAAATGGCTTGCTTGCGATCGCTCATTTTGATTGGATACCCTTAAAAGGTAATGTAGTTCAAGCAACAGAACAACTGATCAAGGCTCATAATCCAGCATGGAACCTGGGCGGCGGTAATGGATTGTATCCCCTGTGGTTACAAGACATTGGCGAAGGAGGATTCCGAGAAATCCGTACATTTTCTTACGATGTATTTGTGTCTTATACACACGAAGATTGGCGAGGACGAATTCGTGCTAGTGCTGGTGTAGGAGCCAGTTTGACACCAGAAAAGGTAGAAGTATTTGACCAGGAATTGGCGACATTACTCGAAGCAAAATATCCTACACCAATTCTTCAGGTTCACCATAGAGTTTGGGCAGCGATCGCAAAATCACCGCTATGAAAAAGTATAACAGTCGCTGCCATTAAAGATAAAGGTAAAGGTTTCCGGTAACGGACAAGGCAAAATATTAAGCCAAGACGAATTAAGGCGATTGTTAGCAGAGGGATTTCTCACCCCACGCGATCGCACCACCCACAGACGTGCGAAAACTGAACCGCAACAGCAATGTAAAGCTAAATTATCTCGTCGTGCGATCGCTTGTTTTTAAGCTGATCTTACAAAATCGTGTTGCTTCAATGTCTTGTTTGTAAGCCACAGCAGCTACGCTAGTTTAGCGTTTCATACAATTGATACCTGCTCATAAAACCAATTTCAGGGAAAATAGGTAGAAACAACTCAGAAATATTTATTGATAACTTTAAACAAATCCTGCAAGGCTATAAATAATTTATGATTCTTTTATAAATATTATTTATATATCTATCTATACATCCAAAATATTATATATTGATAAGCTTGATAATTATAGGAATAAAAGCTATATACCGGATTAGATTCCAAATATTTACTTACTAAGTTTAAACAAAAAAATTCTCATGATAAATACTGAAAAAAGAGCAAAATAATTGTCATAGGGCTTGCTATCTTTCCAAATCTGGATTGTCAAGTCTGTGCAGATACATTCCTTTTGATTAATCTAATTAATAGTTAGAGCAATAAATAATATTTTCTTGCTCAAAACCCAAAAAGTAAATTTTTGTATTTCTTTATTTGGGAGAATAATTCACCATGTTTATAAACCAATACAGTTCAGATAAGACCAAAACACTTGTAGAGACGGCGATTTATCGCGTCTCGAAAACCCAAAATTTTGTACCAGTAGCGCTTAACTGAACCGTATTGGTTTATAAACAAAAACAAAAACCTGATAGTTGAAAACCAAGAAGAATTATTTGAAGTCTTATCAGATGAATGCTGCGAACAAATAACAGGAGGTAAAAGTTGGTGGAAGAAAGTTACAAAAACAGTTAAGCATGCCACAATAAAAACTTTGAATAATGCAGACAGCGCAGTGACTCAGGCCGGAGGCATGACAGCACTTGGACTCTACACAGCAGGTGAGCTAGCTTTAGAAGCAACTGGAATTGTGGGAGAAAACCAAATAGACGGAAATTAGACTAACAAAACTTAAACAATTTATCTACCTCATTTCTCAACTCTAGCCGAGAAATGCACTTACTTAAGCTCTGCCTTTAGTTGTTTCAACGAGGCAGAGCTTTTTTCTTACTACACTTCAAAAATGACTCATACATTTTTGGACTACTAAGCAATAAAATTAGCCACATAGCCAGTCGCTAGTGATGGCTTATAATACAAAGCTAGTCGTGCTTGATAGATTTGATTCTAGCGATCGCTAGTAGTAGCATTTTTGGCAGCCAAAAAAGATAACAATATATTTGTTTTGCCTGACTATAAAGCGATAATAACTTTCTTTCGCTCAATAAAGTAAATGGCCGAACTGCTCTGAGAATTTCTGCAAATTTATCTTCCGTCGCAGATTCAACTGAACCACTTACAAAATAACCTTTTAAATGTGGAGGTAAGCGCCAGTTAATATTAGGATCTGGCTGATGTATTACAGGCTCAACATTCCCCCGCCATGCAACTCCCATAATTTGCATAGTTTGATACACCATTGTGTTCCACCCTTTCTCTTTAAAATAGTCCAAGCCTTGACCTACATCAGGAGAAGCCAAATCGTGAAATAAAACTAAAGCATCTGCTTCTGCAAATTGTTCGCAAATAATTGCATCATCGAGCGGAGCTGGTGCTTCGTGATTACCATCTATAAATATCAATGACCATTTCCGTTGAAATTTATTTGCTATCTCTTCTACTTTTTGAGGGCTATATCCTGGTATTAGATTCACAGATTCCTTAACGCCTGCCGACTTTAGCGAATCTGTGACGCTTTCATTAAATAATTGTTCGGATAGCATAGGATCGATGACATCTAGCTCCACTCCTCCTAGAGCTAAATGACAAGCTGACCAACCCATCCAGCAACCTATTTCTAAAGCTTTTTTACCCTGAAATTTTAAGGATGTATTGTATATAATATGAGCTTCATCTCTGCTGACAAATCCTACATTTTGCCGTCGCTTATCAACGTACCAATTATGAGTAATATCCCTTCGCAAGTAAAGCCAAAAAGAATCATATTTATTTCCTAAAATTATATTGGGAAAATGTAAATCTGGCTGAATAGTAGCAAATCCTGACGAAACATAATCTCCTTTTGGCAATAAGTTTTCTTCAATCACGCTTACTGTTTTTTCACTCATAAGTTACCTCTAAGTATTTGAAATTCTAGGTTTTGGGGTTACAATGCAACTTCACCAACATCTCGAAAAGTGTCATCGTCCCTACAGATGAACTAGTTAATTTTTTTTAAGCATTACGTCTTCTTTTTGTAATGCAAAATCATTAATAGCCCAGCAAAATATTCCAGTATGGGGCTATAGCTCCATTCCTGAAAGCAATTTTCCATCTTACCTTTAGGAGAATAGTTTTGAGTATAAAGGTGCTAAAATGCTTACTAAATATACATTTTTGCAGCTTTTGCCCTCTTCTTTTCAGATTTTTTGAGAAATCCGAAAAAGCTGTCCGCACTATTGGCTTAAAAAACAATTGCACAATTTTAGGGAAGATAACCATGATTGATCTTTATTATTGGACAACCCCAAACGGTCATAAAATTACGATTTTCTTGGAAGAAGTCGGCTTGCAATATACCATAATTCCTGTGAATATTGGGGCTGGGGATCAATTTAAACCGGAATTTTTAAAGATTTCTCCTAACAATCGCATCCCCGCGATCGTTGACCACGAACCAGCAGATGGAGGTGCGCCAATTTCGCTATTTGAGTCTGGGGCAATTTTGCTATATTTGGCAGAAAAAACTGGGAAATTAATTCCTCAAGATTTACGTAATCGCACTCAAGTTTTAGAATGGTTGTTTTGGCAAATGGCAGGGCTGGGGCCAATGGCGGGACAAAATCATCACTTTAATACTTATGCTCCCGAAAAGATTGAATATGCCATTAACCGCTACGTGAATGAGACGGGACGCTTATATGCAGTGCTGAATAAGCAACTAGCAGATAAAGAATTTGTGGCTGGCGATTATTCCATCGCCGATATTGCTGCTTATCCCTGGATAGTGCCCCATGAACTCCAAAGTCAGAATCTAGAGGATTTTCCTCATGTTAAACGCTGGTTTGAGGCAATAAAAGCGCGTCCAGCAACAATTCGCGCCTACGAAAAAGCAGAAGCATTCAAAACTGAAGCGCTCGATCCAGATAAGTTACGAGAATTGTTATTTAACCAATCGGCGAAGACTATTCAGCCTTGAGCGTTTTAAATTGTCACTGTGGCGATCGCTACATAGTTATGTAGCGATCGGGTTTATTGATCAATCTTTGGTGCAAGTAATCAACAGAAAGTAAAAGACCGAGCAGAAGTAATAAAGTTGGAATTAGCTACTCTTAGAGAAGAAACTGACTTAAAGTATTTAGACGAATCAGGTTTTGTGCATCGAGGAAACCTGGTCATACCTAACCAAGGATTGTTTGACCTTTACCAATCCTGTTAAAATGCATCAATGTTAAAAAAGCAACATCTTATAAACAAAAAAAACGGTTGGTCTTTGGATGAGCGAGATCCAAAGTTCATAGAGTCTGTAATGCCCCTCTTGGGCTTTTTATATCACTACTATTTCCGAGTTCAAACTAGCGGCTGGGATAATATTCCACCCCAAAAAAAATTCCTATTTGTCGGTTCGCATAATGGGGGACTCGCGGCTCCCGATATGACAATGATGATGTACGACTGGTTCCGACGATTTGGGGTGGAGCAACCCGTTTATGGTTTGATGCATCCTAAAGCTTGGCAGGTTAGCCCGCCACTAGCGCAACTGGTTGCTAAGGCTGGAGCAATCATGGCTCATCCGAAAATGGCTTATACTGCCTTGCGCTCTGGGGCTAGTGTGCTAGTTTATCCAGGTGGAGCCGAAGATGTCTTCCGACCGCATTATTTACGTAATAAAATCTGCTTTGCGGGGCGGCAAGGATTTATCAAGTTAGCGTTGCGGGAAAATGTGCCGATTGTGCCTGTAATTTCCTGGGGTGCTCACGATACGCTGATTGTACTGGCTGACTGCTATAAAGTTGTGCAGCAACTCCATGAATGGGGGATGCCTTGGCTGTTCGGGATTGATCCGGAAGTTTTCCCTATCTATCTTGGACTACCTTGGGGATTAGCAATTGGCCCGTTACCCAACATTCCATTACCTGTAACCATGTATACGCGAGTTTGTCCGCCAATTGTATTTCAACGTTACGGCCCTGAAGCAGCCAGCGATCGCTATTATGTCAATGAATGTTATGAATTAGTTGTTAATCAGATGCAGCAAGAGTTAGATCACTTAGTCAAGATAACTGCTAATACCAATTCTTTGTGAAACTAACTTGGAGCTTGAGCAAATTGTTCTATGGAAGCTTACAGGTAATTGGTATAACCAATTTGATTCCAGACAATTGAGTTAGAAGTTTTGATTTAATTCATCACTCCTAACTCATAAATACTTTGCTACCCACCGCTGACTGGTGGAATCAGTACGACTTCATCCCCATCTTGCAGTAGGGTATCTGGTTCGACAAATATTAAATTAATCCCAAAGCGGGTGATGTCCCGCCATTGTGAGAGTTCGGGGTGTTCAGCTATGAGGCGATCGCATACTGTTTTGACTGGCATACTATTGGGAAATTCCAGCACCAGTTCCGAAGCCCTAAAGGCTTCTTGATAAGCAGCGAACAATTTGACGGTAACGGTGATTGCAGATTTAGACATACAACATGCTTTGGCAGTACCAGCAAGTAGTTTAATACTTGACAAGCGCCCTGAACTATTGGGGTAATTATACATTACTAAGTACATGATTTCATAAGTTCATAGCGACAAAAATTGCCTAATATTTAACCTCTGCGTGGCGACCATAGGAGAAGTTTTGCCAAAAATATATAGCCGTCTGCAACTGAGTAGAGTGCCATCCTTTGTAGGTTATGTTCCAATATTCCAATACAGTTCAGATAAGACCAAAACACTTGTCTTGACGGCGATTTATCGCGTCTCGAAAACCCACAATTTTGTACAATTAGCCCTTAACCCAAGCGTATTGGGTCATGTTCAGCTTTCTAATCAAACTAATCGCAGCCAAAATGACACGGTGTCGCCAAAGCCAATTCTAGAGGGTGCGATCGCATCGGAATTTTAATCATAAACTCTGTTCCCTGATCAGGTGCTGAAAAACACTTTATTTCACCACCATGTTTGGAGACAACAATTTCCTGGCTAATCGACAAGCCTAAACCCGTGCCTCTACCTACGGGTTTTGTCGTAAAGAAGGGGTCGAATAAGCGATCGCGTACTTCCTCTGTCATACCGGGGCCAGTATCGCCAATCCAAATAGTCACAAACTCATTGTCAGTTACTTCGGTGCGAATCCGAATCGTGCTGCGGCAAAAGTAAATTTCTTGGGGCGATCGCTGTTTATCATACTCCTCCAAAGCATCAATTGCATTCGCCAGTAGATTCATAAACACTTGGTTGAGTTGTCCTGCATAACACTCCACAAGCGGTAGGTCGCCATAGTCTTTAACGAGTTGAATCCCTAGTTGGTTAGAACTGGCTTTAAAGCGATTGTGCAAAATCAGCAACGTGCTATCTAGCCCAGCGTGAATATCCACCAGCTTCATTTGGGCTTCATCGACGCGAGAAAAAATCCGTAACGACTGAATAATCTCGCGGATACGGTCAGCCCCAACCTTCATCGAACTCAGCAATTTGGGCAGGTCTTCACTCAGAAATTCTAAATCTATCGCCTCAGCCAGTTGTTGAATTTCAGGTAGCGGTGAGGGAGTGTACTTGACATAGAGATTCAAAAGGTTGAGCAAATCTTGGGTATATTGATAGGCGTGAGTCAGATTTCCATAGATAAAGTTGACAGGATTGTTAATTTCATGGGCGACACCTGCCACCAATTGTCCCAGACTGGACATTTTTTCACTATGAACCAGTTGACTTTGAGTTTCTTGAAGTTGGCGAAAGGCAAGTTCTAGCTGATTGGCTTGTTCTCGATAACGTGCTTCTGATTCTTGCAATGCTTGTTCTGTACAAATACGCTCTTGAATTTCCTGTTGCAGCAGCTGATTAGATTGTCCAAGCGCAGATGTCCTTTGTTCTACCCGTTCTTCTAACTCAGATGTCAGTTTTAAGAGAGCGTTCTCTGCCTTAGTTCGCTCTTGAATCTCCTGCTCTAGATGCACATTTTGCTCTTGCAGTCTCTTCGTCAGATTTCGGATGCTTAAATGGATTTTGACACGAGCTAAAACCTCTTCATGTTGAAGCGGCTTAGTGATGTAATCCACCGCCCCAAGATTCAACCCTCTGACCTTATCCACCGTCTCAGAAAGCGCCGTCATAAAGATTACGGGAATATCTTTAGTTGATTCTTGAGCTTTCAAGTGTTCACAAGTTTCAAACCCGTCCATACCAGGCATGAGTACATCTAATAAAATTAGATCGGGGAGAGCATATTCGACCTGTTCAATTGCATCTTCGCCATCCTGCGCCACCAACACTTGGAAGCCAGAATCAGCCAAGAAATCAAATAATACTCCTAAATTTGTCGGGTTATCATCAACGATTAAGATAATGCCATTTTCAATGTTTAAAATACTCATTAATTTACCCCTATATTTTTTAGAATTTCACGAATTTTTTTAACTTGAAAACCTTTAGCTAATTGACGCAACTCTAAAGAAAAAAGTGCATATTTAACATCCACTTCTTCCAAGTGAGTAACTCGCTCCACAATCCCTTTGAGATCGCCTTTCATTGCTAAATTTAACAGAATCGCAATTTCGTCTGCGGAGGGAGTTACCAATGATTGCTGAGAATTTTCTTCTTTGTTACCTTTATATACTTGAGTTTCCCCATCATCATAAATCCATTCCAGTTCTAAGTGATGCCGTAACTTTTCTAAAAGCTCTGTTATGCGGATAGGCTTAGGTAGAAAATCATTGCAACCCGCCTCTCTACTTTTGTTGAGATCGAAATCAAAAACGCTGGCAGAAGTGCCAATCACGATCGTATTTTTTAGTTCAGGCGATCTCCTAATGCGACGTGTAGTTTCAAAGCCATTCATTTGAGGCATCATCAAGTCCATTAAGATACAATCTGGATTTAATTCAAATGCCTTATTAAGACAATCCTGACCATCTACTGCTTCTATCATTTCAAATCCTAAAGGCGATAGCATCTTGACTAAAATTGCCCGATTTTCTGGTCTGTCATCTGCCACGATAACTTTCCGCTTATCGCCTTTAAAACTTTGGATATTTCGTTGCTCTTTTTTGATAACATCAGCGTATTTAGAAACTTCGGGTAAATCTAAATCAAAGAAGAAAACGCTCCCTTTTCCTAAGTTACTCTTTACCTGGATTTCGCCACCCATCATCTGAACTAATTGGCGGGTGATTGCCAGTCCTAATCCCGTTCCTTCTGCTTTGCGATTGTGATCTCCTACCTGCTGGAACGGCAAAAATATCTCTTCTAATTGTTCTGGTGCCATGCCAATTCCTGTATCTTCTACCTGAAACCGAATTTTACCTTCCTGATAACCAACTTTGAAAGCCACGCCTCCAGTTTCAGTAAACTTAACGGCATTACCCAGTAAGTTAATCAAAGCTTGCCGCAAGCGTTTTTCATCAGCTTTGACACCTATAGGAAGTTGAGTAATCTGTTCAAAAATTAAGCAAATACCTTTTTGTTCGGCGCGGATACGGCAGATTTCGGCAATGCCTTCGAGAAAATCTAGGAAATGAAAATCCGTTAGGTGGAGTTCCATTTTTCTCGCTTCAATTTTAGAGAGGTCTAAAATGTCATTGATCAGGTTTAAGAGATGGTCGCCACACTGATGAATAGTGCCTATACTATCTTTTTGTGAGTTAGTTAAACTTTTGTCTCGTTTAAGGATTTGGGCATAACCCAAAATACCATTAAGTGGTGTTCTCAGTTCATGGCTCATGTTGGCAAGAAAATCACTTTTAGCACGGTTGGCTGATTGGGCAATTTCTTCTGCTTTTTGCAGATGCACATTTTTTTCTTGTAACTCTAAAGTTCGCTCTTGTACTTTGGCTTCTAAGTTAGCGTTGGCTAATTTTAAGTCTTTATAAAGACGAGCATTTTCAATGGAAATCGCCGCTTGAGAGGATAACAGTTGTAATACTTCTAAGCGATCTGATGTAAATGCGCCAATGGTAAGATTATTTTCTAAATAAAGAATGCCACTAAGTTTTCCTTGATGGATGAGCGGTGTACATAAAACCGATTTTGGTTGATGGATAGCGATGTATGTATCTGTTGTAAATGTTCCTTCACAAGTTGCATTGCTGAGGACAACATTTTCTTTAGTTCGGGCTACATACTTAATCAGTGAAATTGGTAATTGCTGACTGTTTGATACTGGAATTCCTTGTAGCACAGTTACATCATTTTTGTCTACTGTTCCTGATGCTTCTATTTGCAAGTCTCCTGATTTTTCTAAAATTAGGTAGCCTGTTTGAGCGCCAGCATTTTCTAGCACAATTGTCATTAATTTAGCCAACAATTTGCTCAAAACTATTTCTCCAGAAAGGGCTTGAGATGCTTTCATAACTGTGGCTAAATCCAGCGAGTCTGAAGCATTTTCACCTGTATAGCTTATCATCCGAGTCGCGTTCGTACTGACGGTTTCTCGCTTTGATATCCGAAATAGTTGAGGATATCTTTTTTCCAAGTCTTTGACTTTTGCCTTCGCTCCCCAGCAACCATATCCATAGTAGGCATCGTTGAGATAGGTATTAGCAACTTTCTCTCTGCCACAAGCAAAATAGAACTCTGCTGCTAGTTCTGACGCTAGGGCTTCTTCCTGAATATATCCATGTTCTCTGGCTCCAGTTATGGCTCGATCATAAAATGCGATCGCTTTGGCATCTTGTTGCAATACTCGTGCCTTTTCTGCTTCCACTAAATCGTATTTATGCTGATAGTTCACAGGAGAATGCAACGCCCATTGCTTCATTTTTTTCTGCTGCGCTACCACTTGGCTGAAATATTGTTGGCGATTGCTTTTTGATGCACTGGGATACAAAGCTAGGAGAGTCAGAGAGGAGTAGAACTTGTGTTCGGCTTTGTACATCAACCCTAGTCCACCTTGTTCGTATTTTTCTGCCAGCAAGGCATTCTCAGCAGCGTGATCGTAATTTTTAAATAAATAACCTAGAATCAGTTTAGAAACATAGATAGGATAAATAGCCATATAATTATTGCTATTTATCAGAATTGGCAACATTTTATTTTCATCAAAACTTTCGCCAATTAATCGATATGGTTCCGCCGTTTTTTTAATTAAATTCAAGCCTGTCTGTCGGACTATCTGAGCATAGATAATTTGAAATTCTTGTTTAATTCTTTGCATTAAACTAATATAATGCGCCTGTTTTTGGAGAGCTGTTTCTAGATTTTCACCGATAAAAAACAGATGTGTACAATAAAAACAAGCCGAATAAGAAGCATATTCTAAATCTCCTGTTTCCAGCCCTCTTTGGACACCCTCAATTAACGGTTCTATAGTATTAATAGCTGGTTCTTTCCAATGCCTGATAAAATAATTAAATGTTTCATATATTTTCGCCGTCATTTCCTTAGCGTTGAATTGATTTAACAGCTTTAAGCCTAGCTGACCGAATTGATAGCCAGAATCCATGTCTTCAAAAGCGCCACATAAGAACATTCCATAAAGTGCATACGTATAAGCTGACAGTGGAGAGTTCCCATATTTGAGACAGAGATTGGTCATTTTAAAAACGACCTGGGGATAAAGTTCGGGTGCTGCAATATAAACCGGAGGAATCAGATTGCTCAAGACTCGGAGTGCGGCTAATTTATAAACATCAGTCATTTCTGGCAATTCTGTTAAATCCTCAATCCGTTTTCCTCCTAAATTCAATCTAGTCAGTCTTGTCGGGGGGGTTTCTGCTAAAGGCAACCCTAGCATTTTTAGCACTTGCAGTCCGGTATTTAACGCAGCTTGCATTTGGTTTTTAGCAATATAAAACTGCATTTTTGTCTCGTATACCTGGACTCGATCGAGCAGGGTTTTTGCCTGTGATAAAACTACATCAGAAAGCATTTCTGCTCTCTCGAAATTAGTATTGAGAAATTCCACTGCTGCTGTTTCTACATAGAGGTTGAGTGTCATGTCATACTGACACTGCCAACTATCTGCCGCAAGAAGTTCCAAACCGACATTTAAATATTTAACAGATGATTCATACGCTGTTGCTGCTTTTGCTTTCTGTCCAGCTATAAGATTGAGTTGAGCCAGTCTATCTTTTTGAGGCTGTTGGGTAATGAATTCAGCACCAACATTTAGTTGGTTGACAATTTCAAAAATGTTTTCTTCAATGTCTGTTTCCGAGGTATGTTTGAGTAGCAATTCACCGATTTTTAGGTGAGTCTGTTTTTTCTCGTCATCTGGAATGAGAGAATAAGATGCTTGCTGCACTCGGTCGTGTAAGAACTTATAGGTGATGGGTGATGGGGGCTGGTTAATGTGCGATCGCTTATTCTCAGCCTCCATTTGTTCTGAGTCAAAAACAAGCGGTGTTTTGTAGGAATTATTGAGAGGTAGAACCAAGCCTGATTGCAGAGCTTCCCACAAATCTGCTGCTGTTTCTGACTGAGATGTTTTATTAATAATCGCCAATATATCTAAAGTAAATTTGTCTCCAATACAGGCAGCAAACTTTAAAACTCTCTGTGTTTTTTCAGATAGCTTTTGAATTTGGCTGACCATCAATTCAACGACATTATCAGTTATATTAACTCCCTGAATAAACTCAATATTCCATTGCCAAAAACCGCCCTCAAAGTCAAAGGATAGCAAGTTATCCTGATAAAGGGATTTTAGTAACTGAGTCAAGAAAAAGGGGTTGCCTTGAGTTTTTGTAAAAACTAACTCAGCTAGCGGCTTTACCTTTAAAACTTCACTACGAAGAGTATCGGCTACTAACTGGTTGACGTGAGGGATATCCAAAAGCTGGAGGATAATATTATTTACGATCGCACCAGTCTGTTGAATCTCCTCCAAGGTCTGAATCAAGGGATGAGTGGCGCTTACTTCATTATCTCGATACGCACCAATTAGCAATAGATATTGGCTATCTGGGTCGGTCATAATTAACTGGATAAGCTTGAGGGAAGCTGAATCTGCCCACTGTAAGTCATCCAGAAACAAAACTAGCGGGTGTTTGGGTTGACTAAATACATGAATGAATTGTTGAAACACCCGATTAAATCGGTTTTGTGATTCTGATGACCCTAATTGAGGAACTGCTAACTGCGGGCCAATAATCCGTTCTAATTCGGGAATAACGTCTATAATTACTTGAGTATTGGAGCCAAGGGCATCTATTAATTTTGATTTCCAAACGGCAATTTGGTCATCGGTTTCTGTTAGCAGTTGCCGCATCAAATCTTGGAATGCTTGAATTAAGGAAGCAAAAGGAATATTTCGCTTGAACTGGTCAAATTTACCGGAGATAAAATAACCGCGCTGGCGCACAATCGGTTTGTGAACTTCGGAAACTAAGCAAGATTTACCGATTCCTGAGTAACCAGAAACTAGCATCATTTCTGTAGTACCAGAACTGACGCGATCGAATGCTTCTAACAAAGTAGCAACTTCTATTTCTCGTCCGTAGAGTTTTTGTGGGATAGAAAATTGGCTGTATGAATCTAGTTGACCAACAATAAAGTGGGAAATCTCTCCATCTGTCTGTAACTGAGTCAGACAGGTTTCTAAATCGGCTTTTAGTCCTAGAGAACTTTGATATCTATCTTCAGCAGTTTTAGCTAACAATTTCATGACAATATCAGAAACCGCTGAAGGAATTTTTGGATTTAACTCTTGAGGCGCTATTGGTGTTTTGGCAATATGGCAATGAACAAATTCCAGAGGATCAGCGGCATTAAAAGGCAGCGCACCTGTTAGCATTTCATAAAAGGTAATGCCTAAAGAATAGAAGTCGGTACGGTAATCAATTGACCGATTCATTCGTCCGGTTTGCTCCGGTGACATATAGGCGAGAGTGCCTTCTAATAAATTGGGATTGCTGATGCTTTGATTTTCTTTTTCTAACCGCGATGCAATGCTGAAGTCGATAATTTTAACTTGCCCAGTTTTTGGGTTAATAACGATATTGTCAGGTTTAATATCTTTATGAATAATCTTGGCTTGATGCAGTTGAGTGAGAGTGGATGCTAGCTGAATGGCTATTGTGAGAAATTCGGTTAATGACAATTGGCGATCGCTAATATACTTTTTCAGAGATTCTGCACCAAAGTCTGCCAAAATTAGGGCTAGACCGTTATGATGATTTTCTAAAGCTAGGGACTTGACAATTCCTTCTATATCTACTAATGTCTGCGATATTTTATATTCATGTCTGAGTCGGGTTAGTTCTTCGAGGCTGGGATACTCAGCTTTAAGGGCTTTAACGATCGCAGGGGTGTGATCTAACTGCTTGGAAGCACGATAAATAACAGTATTAACACCTTCATGAAGAGCTTCAATAAAGTTGTAACCGGGAAGGACAGGTATCATTTTTGCACGACTGAGTGGTAATGGGCAGTATCCACCACTGTCAAATAAAGGACAATGAAGTGGCTTATTTAGCATTCCCAGCCAGCAAAAAAAATCTATAAGGCTAAATAAACCTCAACATTTGGAAATATAAATTTGCTGTTATGTCCTGAAATTTTAATAAAAGTGCCACGTCTGATGATTTTGGCAGATTCCTAGTCTTAAGTATTTATTTATATGGCGGCATCACTAATAGTATTAACGTGAGTTCCATAAACCTCTCACTGCCTTGAACTAATGTTCAAGCCTGTCCCTCTCAGACTCGGAGAGGGACGGTTTTGCGTAGTAAAACCAGGGAGAGGTCTTTTTTAGGGCTAATTAGATGGACACTATATTACTCGTCGAACTCACGTTAATATTAAGGCTGATGCAGCAATTGTCTGGGAGCAGCAGTTTGGGGAGAAGAACTGTCTCCTGTCTTCAAAAAACAAATTAACCACGCCATAAATTTGTATAAAAATGTGGATGTCAATACAATAATTTTTACTGGCAAAGTTGTATTATTAGTAGACGATAATATTTCTTAATCCAACATTTCTGGGTCAATCCCTAAAGCGTTGAGTTGTTCAGCTGAGAGCGATCGCAATTTCTCTACAATTCTCTCCCGCTTTTGTCGCTCAACTTCAGCCCTTTGTCGCTCAACTTCCGTCCGTTCATAACCCGTTAGCAGTAAATTTCCTTGTGCATCCCAACAGCGCAACCAAGGTAACTCTGCATTCTGATAAAATCCTTGCCAGATTCCTAACTCTAGACCCATAGGAGCTATTGGGTAATGCCCTCGTTCATTGGCTTTCATCAGTTGATAAGTATTATCCACTAGATGGTACACTTCCACCTGCGCTTTTGCTACTTCATAAATTCCATAATAAGGCACTCGAATAGCCTGCTCATAAACCCAGAATTTACCAACATTTCCACCTTCCCCTTGAGATGGTGGCGTGTTATCTCGTTCTTCTGAACCATCTCCAGAGACAAATTCCAACACAATCAAGGGTGCAATATACTCCTTCCACAGCACATAAGAACGCCGTGTTTTACCTTCAAGGGTCGGTGGTACATTGGATACATAAAACCAGTCTGGTGCTTCAGCGCCCTTTTCAGGAGGATCTGTCAATCTCCAATAGATACCTAAATCTTGCCCAATACAATATTGACTATCAGGATGAAGTTTCTCTAAGACAGGTGTAATTGAGTCAGTGAGTAAGATACTTTGGGGATGCCCTTGCCAGTTTTTCACAAAAGTACCGTCTGAGTCTGGTAACTGGGTGTGGTCAGGTAAAGTTAATGCCGATAGGGAAGTCATGGGCACAATCAAGATTGTATTTGAATTTTATTGTAGATAAGTAATTGATTGTTAACGAGTCTTGCAATATTTAATCTTTAAGTACGAACGCACCCTGCTACTTGTATTCCATGATAGAGCTTAATTAAAATAACTCTGTAAACCGAGCAATCCATGCCCAAATAACTCCTAACATTGATATCAACGACCATACCCAATGCTCTTTAATAAACTCTACTAATACTTGTGGTGTATAGCCATACTGATCAAACCATTTAGTATTAGTTTTAAGGGTTTTATCGCAAGTACGCTCGAAAATATCAGCTAGTATATCTACTTTTCTAAGAGTTGATTGATGTAATTTTATATACTCTTTATTTTTAAATGCTTCTGCTTCTTCTTTACCAGTCATAAAGTCCTTTTTAGTAATCTCATTTTTATTGACTATGCTTTCTAGTTTTGGATGTTCAATATAAGCCATTCCATATAAATCATTTAATGCACGCGATAAATCAAACTTACTATTTTCAGAGATCAATGTTGGGTTGCCACCAAGAACTCGAAATCTATGTTCAATTGCCGCAAAACCATAGTTAATATCACGCATATTCCAGTGAATCCATGAATAAAATTGACGAGAACGCATAAATTCAAAAAATTCATTTAACATTTCCCGTTCAAGCTCATCATAGTTAACATCAATTTGGTCTAAAGCTATCTGTTTTTGTTCAGCAACCTTATGAATTGAGAATGAATCTGTTTGACCTGAAGATAAATTTCTTACAGCTACAGATGTGACTCTTGGAGTCTTGCCATCAGTCCGATCATAGAAACTTTCACAAGAATAATGAATTACTAATGTGGTGTTAGCATTTCCGATTAGACTCCCTATTTTAGCTTGAGCTTGCTTTCGTTTTGTTAACCGACGAATTTCCTGACCCATAAGTTTTTCTAGCTTTTTTAATTGAGTACTTATAATTTGAGTATAAGTTAACACTAAATCTGAGATTCAGCTATTAAATTTGTAGAACTATGGCAATGTAAACCCCCTCCATTTTGAAACCTGGAGTTTTTAAGGAGAGTATATTATTCGGTCGTGGCTTGAGTTCTGAGCTTTGCCATAATTAAAAAAAACTACGGTTTTCAAGGTAGACGCGGTTTAATATCACAATTTATTGAACGGTTGACCTCTATAGTGGAAATATGTTGAAAATTTTCACTATAGAGGGTTTCACACAAAGATGCTAAAAAAGCTTTGTGTCTTTGCGCGAAACTATCCTAAATTAAGCAGCTTGCGGAAATTTATCTAATGATGCTGCTAGATACTAATATTCAAGTATCACTAGAGCCGGCTTACCTAGATATAAAATTCTACAGAAACTGCTATATCATCTACCTTTTTAATCATGTTTTTGTTACTGTAAAGTAACTTTGTCGTAAAGGTGTGATTGCCCGGAGCTATTCTGATTTTTATCCACTAAGTAATGTGATTCTCATGAAATACCAGGATCATCAGCAGTTTTGATCTCTCGCAAAATTCGTTCTACTTGGTTAACTTTCTCACCTCTATTTTGTTCTTTGAAAATAGTTAAAGCTTTCTCTAATGAAGATAACGCCTCGTCTTTTTTATTTGTTTGCCACAATGCCAATGCAAAATTAGTCAGCCCCTCGCCATAATTAGGATTAATTTCTAGAGCTTTTTTATATTCACTAATGGCTTCATCCCAGCGACTTTGACTTGCGTAAACCATACCCATCGCATTGTGAGCTAGAGCGTAGTTTGACTGGAGGCGAATGGCTTCTTGATAAGAACTAATTGCTTCTTCTGATTTCTTTTGCCGAAAAAGCACATTTCCTAGTTGAAAGTGTCCGAAGGCATCTTTTGGGAATTGTTTAATGAATTTGCGTAAGTTTTCTTCTGCACCTGTCAACTCTCCCTGATTAAATAAAGCATTGGCTTGTTGCAGCATCTGCGATCGCTCTGATGGCCCTGTGCCTGGAAACTGTGCTAGTTTTTGTGGTTGTCTTTCAACAGACTGTTCAGGCGAATGCAAAGAATCTTTTGCATGAACCGCTGATACTAATGGTGATATCACCATTACAGTTATGATACTTAGCGTCATGCCGCTAAAAGATTGAACAAATGCTGATTTCAGTTTGCGCTTCACGTTCATCGCCCTGAATGCCTCAATAATGTTCTAATCTTTATGATAAATTGAGGTGTGTTATCGCGTAATGCATCACAAGACAGACGGTAAAGGCGCACATATATGCGTCCCTATTCAATACCGTTCGGTTAAGAAATTTCTTGCACCTGCCTATTCTGCCTGAGAATAAATTCTCAGGCTAATAATGCAAGTCCACTCAAGTGGACTATAACCCAATACGGTTAAGTTAGGGGCTAATTGTACAAAATTGTGGGTTTTCGAGACGGGATAAATCTTTGAGACGCGATAAATCTTTGAGACGCGATAAATCGCCGTCTCTACAAGTGTTTTGGTATAACCCTTATTTAGTCTTCTTTAGAAGACTTTAGCTATAAGCCTCAGAATTCATTCTGAGGCGATCGCTGGGACTGATGCAAGTTCTGAGTTAAGGAATTTCTTGGTTGAGGCAGGTAGGGGGCCAGGACAAGAGGAAAGACTTGTTGCAAGTTCTCAGTCACCTTGCCCCCTTGTCTCCTCAAACCGTATTGCACCCCTATTAACCTCATTTGGAATAACTTACGCGCCTTCCCGTAATTTATCCAACACGCTTCTATCTTCCAATGTCGAAGTATCTCCAGATACCTCTTGACCGGCAGCTAGATTCCGCAGCAAGCGCCGCATAATCTTACCCGATCGCGTTTTAGGCAAAGAGTCTGTAAAGCGAATTTCTCCAGGACGAGCGATCGCACCAATTTCTTTGACAACGTGCTGCTTGAGTTCTTTACTCAGCTCCTCACTTCCCTGATAAGTGCCTTCTAAAGTCACAAAAGCAACTACTTCTTCACCTTTGAGTTCATCAGGTTTACCCACTACCGCCGCTTCTGCAACTGCTGGGTGAGAAACTAAAGCTGATTCTACTTCCATTGTACCAAGGCGGTGTCCTGATACATTAAGTACGTCATCCACACGACCCATTACCCAAAAGTAGCCGTCCTCATCTTGTCTTGCACCATCGCCAGCAAAGTAAGTATAGTTACCATTTTGAGGCGGGATGTGTTCCCAATAGGTGCGGCGGAAGCGTTCTGGATCGCCGTAGACTGTCCGCATCATTCCTGGCCAAGGATGTCGCACCGCTAGATAGCCACCTTCGTGATTGGGTACGGTGTTTCCTTCTAAATCTACGACATCTGCAATAATTCCGGGGAAGGGAAGAGTTGCAGAACCAGGTTTGGTGGGAATTGCCCCTGGTAACGGTGTAATCATGATACCGCCTGTCTCCGTTTGCCACCAAGTATCAACGATTGGACAACGTTCGCCACCAATTACTTTGTGATACCACATCCAAGCTTCGGGGTTAATCGGTTCGCCAACGGTTCCCAACAAACGCAAAGAAGATAAATTTCGCGCATTCGGATGTTGTTCGCCCATCTTAATAAACGCCCGAATTGCCGTAGGTGCAGTATAAAAAATATTAACGCCGTATTTTTCAATTACATCCCAGAAACAACCAGGATTAGAAGCACGGGGCGCACCTTCATACATCACCGTGGTTGCACCGTTGGAAAGGGGGCCGTAGACTATGTAGCTGTGTCCCGTAATCCAACCTACATCAGCGGTACACCAATATACATCTGTGTCTTGCAGGTCGAATATCCACTTGGTGGTGATATGGGTATACAAATTATAACCAGCAGTTGTATGCACTACGCCCTTCGGTTTGCCCGTGCTGCCAGAAGTGTAGAGGACAAACAGCATATCTTCGCTGTCCATCGGTTCGGCGGGACAATCTGCTGATACTCCTTTTTGCAAATCATGCCACCAATGATCGCGTCCGCCCAACTGCATATCAGTTTCTTGTCCGGTGCGCTTGACAACTAGGACATTTTCTACACTGGGAACAGCACCATCAGCTAAGGCTTTGTCTACCTGTTCTTTGAGAGGAACGATCGCATCTTTGCGCCAACCACCATCAGCCGTGATTACCAGTTTAGCTGTGGCATCAATTAAGCGATCGCGCAAAGCTTCGGCACTAAAACCACCAAATACTACGCTGTGGGGTGCGCCAATTCGGGCACAGGCTAACATTGCGATCGCAGCTTCGGGAATCATTGGCATATATATACCAACGCGATCGCCTTTTTCTACACCCAGTTGCTTCAATACATTGGCAAACTGGCAAACTTCCCGGTGCAGTTGGGCATAAGTGAGGGTACGCGAATCACCTGGTTCCCCTTCCCAAATCAATGCTGCTTTATTTTTGCGCCAAGTAGTGAGATGTCTGTCAAGGCAGTTGTAAGAAATATTCATCTTACCGCCAACAAACCACTTAGCAAAAGGCGGTTGCCAATCTAATACCGTATCCCATTTTTGGAACCATTCTAATTCTGTTCCAGCCAAATCTGCCCAAAATTGCTGTGGATCAGCTTTGGCTTTATCGTAGAGACGCTGATACTCTTCCAGGCTTTTGATATGGGCATTCTGCGAGAATTTCGAGGCAGGATGAAAT
This sequence comes from Chroococcales cyanobacterium, assembly GCA_038259325.1. Taxonomy (GTDB): domain Bacteria; phylum Cyanobacteriota; class Cyanobacteriia; order Cyanobacteriales; family Nostocaceae; genus Nostoc. Next base: position 88,475 of record JBBSOX010000003.1, read on the forward strand.
AGGCGATTCTCTTGTAGGATTGATTCTATAGTTGGTTGAGACATGGTTAGTTATGAGTGCGATCGCTATTGTGATTAAAAACTATTCTTAGCCCAGTTGTGCTAGACAGTGTTTAGATTTTCGTTAAGCTAGATAGGAATTGCCGAGTTATTTAGTTTACATTGATTTTCATCTAGCAAAAGCAAGCGATCAAGAAAGTTAAAGACGTTTTACAACCTATCTACCGGGAATTTTGCAATATTATAAGTAGTCTTGACAAACAACGTCTGAAACTATGCCCCTCACCGTCGAAGCTCGCAGCCTATCTCTCAACGATGTTCATCGTTTTCTCAAACTAGAAGAACTTTCCAATGGTTCATTCACAGACTTCTTAACTCTAGAACCACTATCTGAGTTTGAACAGCAGGATTTATTGCGAATCAGAAATGACTTCCGTCGCTATTTAAGCGCAGGTAAAATCTCTGAAGGTTTGGTTAAATTTCTAACGATCGCACCCTTGATGCGGTTAGCTGGATTTTACGATGTGCCGATTCGGTTGACAATGGAAGATAGCATTGCGATCGCAGTCGAAGATGAAGACAGAAGAATTACCGGGCGGATGGATATTTTAGCAATCAACAATCCTCAAAGTAATATTGCGCCGCCATTTTGGGTTCTAGTAATTGAGACGAAAAACAGTTCGGTTAACGTGATTGAGGGTTTACCTCAATTACTCACTTATGCTTTTAAGAGTTTAGAGCAACAACCATCTGTTTGGGGTTTAGTAAGTAATGGACAGCTTTATCAATTTGTTTATCTAAGACGTGACACCCAATCAACTTATGAGTTAATGCCATTATTAAATTTGAGTCAATCTCCAGATGCAATTGATTTATTGCAAGTTTTCAAAGCCATCTGTAAGTTACCAAGTTTTCAGTAAATAAATTGCGGAGCGATCGCGGATGTCTGAACCTGCTACTTTAGAATTGATCTCTGATAATATTTCAGAGGAAGAAGTAATTTTTCCTCCTGGTGATATACCTAGTGATGAACCACCCTTGGAAAGTGACCTACACCGTGACCAAATTGATTTGCTGATTCGCATCCTTAAATTATGGTGGCGAGAAAGGCAAGATTTTTATGCTTCTGGCAACTTGACGGTTTATTATAGTCCCAACCAGAAAAAATCAGAATATTTCCGAGGCCCAGACTTTTTTGTAGTTTTGGGAACCGAGAAAAAAGACCGTAAGAGTTGGGTAGTTTGGCAAGAAGACGGCAAATATCCAAACGTGATTGTGGAAATTTTGTCAAGTTCAACGACAGCAGTTGATAAAGGTTTAAAAAAACAAGTTTATCAAGATACCTTCCGTACACCAGATTATTTCTGGTTTCACCCTGTAACAATGGAACTTCAGGGATTTCATTTAGTTGATGGTAAGTATCAAGAAATTCAACCCACCACTGATGGACGTTTATGGAGCCAGCAGTTAGAACTTTATTTGGGAGTTTATGAAGGTAAATTAAGATTCTTCACTACTGAAAATCAATTAATATTATCATCGGAAGAACTAGCTGAACAAGAACGTTTACGTGCTGAACTTGCAGAAGAACGTGCCCAACAGTCAGAAGAACGTGCCCAACAAGCAGAGCAAGAACTTGCGCGATTGAGGGAGGTATTACGCACACAGGGCATCAACTTAGAGAATATTTAATGACATCAGAAAATTAATTGAGTACACTTTCAAGTTAAAATTTAGTTATTAATGTGTAAAAAAAGCGTTATCTTCTGGAAGTAGGGCGTCGTTTGCAAGCAAAAGAGATTAAGTATAAGCTAAAGTCCCTTACCCTCCAAGCCTCCTCGATAGATCCTAATTTAGCGAGAAGATTAGATGAAATAAATCGTTGGGTAAAGAACATCAAGCCAGGTTCCCTGACTGCAAAACCCTTTGTGATTGCCTTTCTGCTAGAGGTGATTACAGATTCTACAATTTGGCTGATAATCAAATCTTTACCTTCAGAAGAACAAAAAGCAAAGTTCGAGCAAATGACGCCGATTGAGAGATATTGGTATGGTTATCTCTTTCCTAGATGGTTTAATGCAAGTGACTCCAAGTTTTATATTTGGAAACAAAAATTGATGGCAGGCGAATTTAATCAGGTTGATGATGATATCATTAAATCAATAGCACAAGATGTCGTCAGTCGAGAAGGTAGTTTTTGGCAGCGCTATATCGCCGACCTATCGATGGCAACAGACCTAATTGTTAGTAGTCGTAACAATCAACCACTTTGCATTCAAGTTACCAGTGTTTCTGAAGAACTCAATCACCAAAAGTACCAAGCTTGGCAAAATACACTGCGATCATGGGAAATCGAGAGGGGGTTGTTCTTAAGTTACAATCCCAAGGATGCTAATTTTGTCAACCAGTTAGTCAACGTGGCCCTGTATAACAGTGATTACCTTTCTGGTGGCAAATATTTAAAATTTTCGTGACTTTTCAGGAATTTGATATTTCAGATTTGTGTCTAGCCTATATACTTACGTGCTAATTAGAGCTTTTATGGCTAACAAAAGAGAAACTCACTGCAACAATCAAGTAGATACATTTGCTGAAGCTTTAGCAACAGCACGACAAATGCAGCAGAACTGGCTAACTTACGGGGTTGATTTTGTAAATATTTACGTTGAAGATGTGGAGGGAGACTGGCTAGAAACGTGGGGACATGATGAAATATTAGGTAATTCTCGATTAGATGCTATCAAAGAATTTTTGGTAAGTAATGATAGTGTAGCTGTAAGAGTAAGACAGCATTTAGAAGAGCGATCGCTGTTTGATTTCGCCGTAAACTTAGAAGAATCGTGGAGAATTACTGAGACTAATGACAGGTTATCTGCTGTAATAAATCTGTTAGCTAGTGAAGAAAATAGTATTGATACAGATGACGACATCAGGTTATTGGATTTAGCAAATACTCTGGTGGTAAAGTTGTCAGAGATTTTGTGAAATTTTTAGTTGAGTAGTGGTAAATTCAATTGCCCTTAAACCATCGACTTCACAATGGTAATGTTGAGCTACTAAAAAATAATGGTAGCGATCGCATGATTGTATCTAATTTTTACCATAAGACAGCATTTAGGAGAGCGATCGCTGTTTGATTTTACGGAATAATTGACGATTCCATTCTTTGTCTTGACGGCGATTTATTGCGTATTCTTAACGTGTCAGTTTTTTAGACGCGATAAATAGCGTCTCTACATGAAGGGTTTCTGGCTTATCCCAAGGGTATTGGGATAAAACTGGTGACTTGTATGCACACCATAGCGTTACTAAGGAGAGGGACAAATTTTACATAGTCAAATCAAGGTGAGGTATCTTAATTGCACACACCCTAAGTATTTGTTGCAAAATTTCAATTTTTTATTGCCGATGTTCAAACAATTGTTACTCGCGTTAAAGCATGTATAAGAAAGGTTTAAGCATTTCTTACAAAGATTAAATATTTACTTATCAATGCTGAACCAATTGTTATTCAGGTTGAAACTGTTCCTTAAAGAGTACATCCGACTTTAAGCAGAGAAACGAGATTAGCCTTTAACTCTGTGGAATGTAAACATCTGTTATTGTATCCATCAGTGAGGATGTCGCCAGATAAGATAGGATACTTTGGAACCAATAACAGCTAGTGCGATCGCAACTCTCGCTTTTACTAAAATAGCTGTAGTAACGCACTATTTCAGGTTTTTGGTTACGCTAACACAGTAACAGCAACAACACACTCTACATTGTCTCAACGCTCAAAGAGTAGTTTGGTATCAAAAACTACTTTTATCAAAATAGATTTACCAATAAAAGTTAAATAAAAGTTCCCATTTTGGGAATTATAGACCTATTGAAGCTCAGGCAAGTAGGTCAAAAGTATTGATTAATGAAACTGCAAAAATATTGTACCCCTCGGTAGAAAAATTGGTTAACGAAATTGTGGCGGTTAACCATGCTTGGAAAGTGGCTTGTGAATTATTTGGACAAGATTCACCCCTATCTATTTCTTCACGGGATTTAAAAACCTGTTTGCAGGTTCGTTTGTTGCGAAGCTATGCACCAGAACAGCTTTATTTAATTGAGGATAAAGAATCAGAAGGTGAACCCCTTTATAGCTTACGTCTCCGAGAACCTATAGGAACTCGCCTGTATGCAGAACATCTCCCAATACGCATAGCTCAAGAAGTTTTTGCAGATAAAGAATTAGAGCAATTCAAAAAGATATAAATAACCAAGATAAATAATAGGGGTGCAGTGTGGAAATAGCAAAAATTTGGGACATTATTTGGGATAACGAACCTTTTCATTGGGCAATTGCTTTTGTCTTAATAGCCGCAATTATTGTCGAGCTTTGCACATTATTGCAGTATTGGCGCTCAGAGTGTGGCACAACTGGAGCCTCTATTAAATTTTTGAGTAATTTGAAAAATGGTAAAGATGTAAAGCTTTCAAACGAAGTTCGCCAATGGTTAAAAGATCATTTAGGAACCGATGACTCTAGTAGATTCAGACAAAAAGATGGTAATCTCATACTGATAAAGCATCCATCTGTCTTAGCCCACGCTATACCTCGTAGTTCCCTACGCTTTGTGACAACCTTGTGTACTGCCATCGGCGTTTTAGGAACCTTTTATGGTATACAACAGGGACTCCAAGGAATCAATTTATCTACAGAAGATACCAAAGAACTGATGACTGCCAGTAAAGGACTACTGGTAGGAATGAAAACAGCTTTTTCCACTTCCTTGATGGGGCTTGGTTCTGGTAGTTTGTTTACTCTAGTTTTGTTTGGGTGTGATTCGCTAAGGCAGAAACGGCGCGATAGTTTGCGTCAGAAATTGAAGGCGATTGCAACTTTAAAAACCGCAGAGAACGACAACCATGAAGTAGCTGAAGCACTTAGTCTTGTAGCAAAAAACTTGACCGGACTAAAACAGCTAAATGCCGAAGGCATTGGTCAAGCTGTAGGTAGGAGTATTGCAGAACAATTCGCAGGTTTAAATCAATTATCAGCCCAAGCTATAGGTCAATCTGTAGGAGAGCAAGTGCAAACTGCTATCTTACCAGCGCTACGAGCAATTTTCAAAGAGCAGCAACAACTTCGACAACTTCAAGAAAATCAGGGACAGAGAGTTTTAGAAGAACTCATCAAAGATTTGCGAATTCAGGTACTCGAACCGATTGCAGATCGGCTAGATAAAAGTGCGGAGTTAACTCAACAAGCTTCCGAAGCTGTGCTGACTCTGCATAGAGAATTAGGTGGTATCTCTCAAAGTTTGGGAACTTCCATCTTGACAATTCAGAACTTTCAAAAAGAAACTCTAGTCGAACTCCAAGGATTTGCTAAGAATTTGGGAGACACTCTCAATCAATTTCAAACAGATACAAAAGATGTTTTACAACAAACAGCCGACGAAATTAATAGAGCCGTAAATCAAAGTATCCAAGGAATGACAGCCCAAAGAAGTGCTTTTGAAACAAGTGCAGTGCAAGCGGCTGCTACCTTCCGAGGAATTCGAGAGGAACTGCAAACAGCGCTACAAGAACGCGCAACAGTTGAACAGCAGATGCTTCAAGGATTTGCTAACAATATGGGACAAACGTTGAGTCAATTCCAAACTGAAACTACGGGAGTTATACAACAAACATCTCACGAAATTAATCGAGCGGTACTTCAGAGTATCGAAGGAATGACAGCCCAGCGAAGTGCTTTTGAAGCCAGTGCAGTACAAGCTGCTGCTACCTTCCGGGGAATTCGAGAGGAACTTCAAACAGCGCTACAAGAACGCGCAACAGTAGAACAACAGATGCTTCAAGCTACTCGGACTGGAATTATCCAAATTCTCACCCAAGCAAATAGAACCTTTCATGAGCAAACTAATACTCTACAAACAGTGGGTAATCAAGCTTCTGGATTGATGAATGATGCGAAGGATAATCTTCTGGCTACTTTAGGAAATATCGACGCAACACTTACATCCACCCGCCAAACAGTAGAGGAAGATTTGACAAAATTTCGGCAAGAATATCAAGAGAATTTAAAGAAGTTTTTTCAAGAACAAAACAACTTACTTGAGGGGACACTAGGCAAACAACAGGAAGGATTATCTGGGGTTGTGAACAATCTTGATCAAGTGTTCAGAGAGGAATTTGAAAGACGTAGTAAATTGACTCAAGAAGTAGACGCAAGTATGACTAAAATTCAGAAATCTGTCGAACAAATTAACCAATTAGTTATTGCGGCTGGATTAAACGATTCACAACGACTAATACAACTAGCAAATCTTACTACTGATATTGCCAAGCAAGTGAACATAGTTGACAATTCATACAGAAATTTGAATGAAAAATTTGACAATAGCCTTCAGGCTTGGCAGGGTCATCTTGAAGTTTCTATGCAAAGGACTGTTGACTCACAGTTAAGCTTTTTCCAACAAGCAGATACTTCTATGGCTAGAGTTTGCGGAGGTTTGCTAGAGACAGCAAAAGTTCTAGTTGCTGCACATGATAACCGCCAATTTGTTAATGGTGGAAGCAATCATGGATGATTTTATTAGAGGTGAAATTGATGCAGAGATTATAGAAGATGATGACTCTAGTATCTATCTGTCTATTGGCGATTTGATGTCTGGTTTACTAATGTTTTTTGCTTTGCTATTTATTACTGCACTACTCCAGCTTGCACAAAAGGATGTACCAAAACGGGTAGTAATTGGTAACGTTGTGGGACAAATGAAAAGCAACAATATTAATGTCAAAGTAAACCCGGAAACTGGGGATGTCAGTATCCAAGAATCAATTCTTTTTGCCAAGGGAAGTACAGAACTTAAACCAGAAGGTAAAGCCTTCCTACGTCGCTTTATTCCTGTTTACAGTGGGGTCATTTTCTCAAAACCAGAATTTGAGCAGGAAATTAGCCGCGTAGTTATAGAAGGTCATACTAGCTCAGATGGAGACGATAAAACTAATCTACAACTAAGCTTGTTGAGATCATCATCAGTTTACAACTACATTTTTTATGATATGAATTTCCCTACCAAAGCACCTTTAAGCCAGAAAATATTGGCTGCTGGTCGTGGAGAAATTGAATCTGACAATAAACGTGATAATCCAGGCGATCGCAAAGTAGTTTTCCGCTTTCAGTTTCGCAGTGATGAGTTAAAGAAAAATATCACCAAAACCTCTCTTTAAAGGATAAATAATCTTGAATTCTCAGTTTTCCATTCCTTCCCTACCTGAAATTCCCAAGTTTAGTCCTAATCAACTTATTCAGCTTGCAAGTAACTTACCAGATGCAACAATATCAATACCAAGTGTTGATAAAATATTGGAAGCTATTGAACAGGGTAAAGCCGATCGAGTAAGTAAATTAGACTGGATTTATTGCATCCATGCTAAAGCACAGTGGGATCAGCAAAATATTGACATATCCGGGAAAACATCAGCAGCTATTTGGCAGGTAGCAATTTATAACTCATGGTTACAACATCAGTTATTGTGGCGTTTAGCTCTTTATTATAGTGGTCATCAAGAACAGGGTTTAGCAAAGTCTCTAGCTGAATCTTTTGATATCTTTGCTAATTCTGACTTAGTTAGTCACCTGCTACCAGTTCAAATTATTCGGGCGCTTTGCAGTAAACAAGCAGGTAGAGAATTAGCAAAAATTGCTTGTGAACAGCATATTAATCGAACTGAACTTCTAAACAAAATCCGAGAATATTTACCTGTTTGGATTCCATTATTCAGCAATTTCATAGAAAATATAGCCCCTTATTTTACTACAATTCGTTCTCCAAGTCAGCAGCAAGTAAGATGGCTGTTAAGTTGTTTGGATGAAATGTCAGAGAGTCAGCAAATAAAGGCTGTTAATCATTTACTAACTAATGTTTCCAATGATATAGCAAGTAATCATTCTTTACTCGTTGATTGGTTGCGAAATAACTATAGAAATGGGAATAACTGGTATAAACTTTCAGATATAGCAAGGCAAAAACTTCGAGAGTGGATTGGAGGTATCAATTATGGTGATTTCCAAAAGTTAGTAAATCTCATATTGAACAAGCTGGATTTAGAAAACTTCGAGTCAAATCGGCTATGTAGTCGCAGGGATTTTTGGGCTAATTACAGTAACCGCTTTGAACGGCTTCGTATCTTGTTACCCAAGACATCACAAATTGCCATAGGGTATCAAATCCAAGGTGATGTTGATCTATTAGAGGATGATGGTAGCGACCCAACAGAGGTTTGTATATTCGATTTTGGTGAGTGGTTTGTAGTCGAATTCTTTCGTGGAAGAGGTAGTGAGACGCGCCTGTTTCCGAAAAATTCCAGAAATGAGCAAATCCTTTTTGGTGAATCCACGCTTTCAGTCAAGCGGATTCGTTGTCTGGGTGGGGATAAGCACGATCATGTATTTCTTTGGCAAGTATTTTCCCGTACTTGGCTTGCAAATAAGGGAATTTTGCCTAATCCAGATACCCAGCCTTCAAGAAACCCTACAACACCTCAATTAGAAGAGCGAGAAAACAAGCTTGAGCGGTGGAAAAGAGAAATTGAGTATCTAGAACGGGAAGCTAGAGCCTATGTGTGATGTTAGAAATTTTTATAAAGACTACTGATGCACAATAATAGTGTCTCGATTTATTTCAATATAGGAATGCTGCTTAAACAATTCAACTACAGATTGGAAGTTAGCCATAAATAGGGATTCCAATTCTGAGTTATTGATATTCCCTGTCGTGATTAAAAGTAGTTTATAAGGTTGCTGAACTGTTAAAAAAGAGTTGACAAAATCCACATCTTTGGTAATTAAAATTCGATTTTGTTGAATTGATACGGTATTAATCTCATTATCTGGCGTAGCATTCTCCCGTGGTAAATCTCTGGTGTGGATAGTGTCATAACCTGAAGTTTTGAGAAAACGGGCAAGACGAACTGGTAACTGAGCATCGACAAGAAATTTCATGAGGCAATTCGATGAATGCTTTTGACTTGGCTAAGTCGAGCGGCAAATAACAAGACAGCCAAAATATCTTTAGATTCTAAATCATCATAATCTGCCAATATTTCCTCAGTAGTCATGCCAGAACTGAGCAGTTCCAAAATAAACTCAACTGGATAACGAAGTCCTCGAATGCAGGGCTTACCGTGGCAGATATTTGGATTATGAGTGATGCGTTGTAGAAGTGTGTTATCCATAAACTCTTACCATATTTTTGTTGTCATCTTTTAATTTTAGATGCGAACTGACAACAGTCCATTGCGATCGCACTAAGCTAGATGTTAAAACTTTGGATGTATTGACTTATACGCAAATTACCCCACTCCCACTGCGATCGCACACATTCAACCCTCTTCAAAATGCATCACAAGCACGTTAAGCTGGATTAGAGTGGCAATTTATTGCGATTTTTAATATATAAATCTCTGTTCTTGTCAAATTTTAATTTTTTCTGTTTGAGAAACCCGGAATGCTAGACCGAATTTTTGATTACCTCGACTTTCATTTCAGCCTTGAAGCCCTTATAGTTCTGCTGATCTTGGTGCTTTTAGAGGCGCTGTTATCTGCCGACAATGCGATCGCCCTCGCTGCGATCGCTCGCGGGCTGGAAGACAAAGAACTTGAGCGTAGAGCTTTAAACTTTGGTTTAGTCGTTGCTTATGTGCTGCGAATCAGCCTGATTCTCACTGCCACTTGGGTACAACAATTCTGGCAATTTGAATTATTGGGTGCTGCTTATCTACTGTGGTTGGTATTCCAACACTTTACCTCGGAAGAATCAAAGGACGATCACCATCACGGGCCGCGGTTTAATTCATTGTTGCAAGCGATACCTGTGATTGCATTTACAGATTTGGCATTTTCTTTGGATAGCGTGACAACTGCGATCGCAGTTTCTCAAGAAAAATGGCTGGTGCTGACGGGTGCAACAATTGGTATTATCACGCTGCGATTCATGGCGGGATTGTTTATCCGTTGGTTAGACGAATATGAAAACCTAGAGGACGCAGGCTATGTAACTGTAGCATTGGTAGGCTTGCGCCTGTTGTTGAAAGTGGTGAACGATAATTTAGTTCCACCAGAATGGATCATGATTACTGCCATCTTCTTGATTTTAGGCTGGGGCTTTTCCAAGCGTGTTGGCACTGAATTGCCCCAAGTAGAACCGGAGAAGAGCGAAGTCTCGAAGTAAAAAGAGGGAGATGAGGGGGATGAGGAGGATGAGGAGGATAAGGGGGATGAGGGGGAATTATTGAATAAGTTTCTTCTCCATGCCCAATGCCCCATTCCCCATTCCCCATTCCCCACTCTCTACTGTCTTATTCGCGCAACCAAGGCGTTAAGTGTGGTTGCCAACTGACTAATTCTTCATCCTTAAACCATAAAGCTATTTCCTGTTGCGCGGTTTCTGGAGCATCAGAACCGTGAATTAAGTTGCGACCAATATTCAGCCCGAAATCGCCGCGAATTGTTCCTGGCTCTGCTGTTAGGGGGTTTGTTGCACCAATAATCTTTCTAGCTGATGCAATAACGCCATCACCTTCCCATACCATCGCTACCACTGGGCTAGAAGTGATAAATTCGACTAGGCTACCAAAAAAGGGACGTTCTCGATGAACACCATAGTGTTGTTCAGCCAATTCCCGACTGACTTTCAAGAACTTTAAACCAATTAGGGTAAAACCTTTAGTTTCAAAGCGGCGGATAATTTCGCCCACTAATCCCCGTTGTACTCCATCTGGCTTAATTGCTAAGAATGTGCGTTCCAAAGCTATCTCCAAAAAATTAATGAATTTTTTATTTTGTCATTTGTCCTTTGTCTTTTGTCATCCTCTGTCTTGAGTCTCAGGGTTTTGTACTAATGACCAATGACTAATGACTAATGACACATGACTCTTGACCAATCAGAGTTTATCTCAGAAATTATCTTTGGGTACATATACGTTCCCAAATGAATGCGTTAAATTGTTAATTCGTGGGTGAAAAACAGAGGTTAGGAAGAAATGGGTGCTGATTCAACTGCTACATCTGACGAGGTGGTACAAGTACCGTCCAATGGACTCAAAGAAGTGAAAAATCATAAGCAAAAAAAGCTGTTACCACCTAGTCCTACCACAGGAGATTTACCTCGCTCCTGGAAAATTGAGGATAGTGAAGCCTTGTACCGGATTGAAGGTTGGGGACAACCTTATTTTTCCATTAGCGCTGCTGGTCACGTTACCGTGTCACCAAAAGGCGATCGCGGGGGATCTCTTGACTTGTTTGAATTGGTCAATGCCATGAAACAGCGCAACTTGGGACTTCCCATGTTGATTCGCTTTTCCGATATTTTAGAAGACCGGATTGAACGGTTGAACGCTTGTTTTGCCAAAGCGATCGCCCGCTACAATTACCCTGGCGTATACCGTGGCGTGTTTCCTGTCAAGTGCAACCAAGAACGGCATTTGATTGAGGATTTAGTCAAGTTTGGCAAACCCCATCAATTTGGCTTAGAAGCAGGTTCCAAGCCAGAATTAATGATTGCTCTGGCTGTCTTGGATACACCAGGAGCATTGTTAGTTTGCAACGGCTACAAAGACCGGGAATATATCGAAACGGCAATGCTAGCCCAGAGACTAGGGCAAACACCAATCATCGTCATAGAACAGATTGAAGAGGTTGATTTGGTGATTGATGCCAATCGCCAGTTAGGTATTAAGCCGATATTAGGGGTTCGTGCTAAACTCAGTACCCAAGGTATGGGACGTTGGGGAACCTCCAGTGGCGATCGCGCTAAATTTGGTTTGACCATGCCTGAGGTAATCGAGGCTGTTGACAAGTTACGGGAAGCTAACCTGCTCGATTCTTTGCAGCTGATGCACTTCCACATCGGCTCACAAATCTCTGCCATCAATGTAATTAAAGATGCTATCCAAGAAGCCAGCCGCATTTATGTGGAATTGGCGATGCTGGGAGCAGATATGAAATATCTTGATGTTGGCGGCGGCTTGGGCGTAGATTACGATGGCTCCCAAACCAACTTCTATGCATCGAAAAATTACAACATGCAGAACTATGCCAACGACATCGTGGCAGAGTTAAAAGATACCTGTGCAGAGCGACAAATTGCCGTACCAACACTGATTAGTGAAAGTGGACGAGCGATCGCTTCCCATCAATCGGTACTGATTTTTGATGTTCTTAGTACCAGCGATGTCCCCCTTGATGCACCAGAACCTCCACAAGAGGGAGAATCCCCGATTATTAATTACCTGTGGGAGACTTACCAATCCATCAACCAAGAAAATTATCAAGAGTTCTATCATGATGCGGCGCAATTCAAAGAAGAAGCTATTAGTCGCTTCAACTTAGGAATTTTACGCCTCAGAGAACGAGCCAAAGCCGAACGCCTCTACTGGGCTTGTTGTCAGAAAATTCTTAGCATCACCAGACAGCAAGAATACGTACCCGATGAACTGGAAGACCTAGAAAAAATCATGGCTTCCATCTACTACGTCAATATGTCAGTGTTTCAATCAGCACCAGATTGCTGGGCGATCGACCAGCTATTCCCGATTATGCCAATCCACCGATTGGATGAAGAACCAATCCGCCGAGGAATTTTAGCAGACCTCACCTGCGACAGTGATGGTAAAATTGATCGCTTTATTGACCTGCGCGATGTCAAATCGGTTTTAGAACTACACACCTACAAACCCGGAGAACCCTATTATTTGGGAATGTTCTTGAATGGAGCTTACCAGGAAATCATGGGCAATTTGCACAACTTATTTGGTGACACCAACGCCGTTCACATCCAGTTAACGCCCAAAGGCTACCAGATTGAACACGTTGTCAAAGGTGACACCATGAGCGAAGTGGTGAGCTACGTCCAGTATGACTCCGAAGATATGGTGGAAAACATTCGCCAGCGTTGCGAGAAAGCATTAGAAGAAAAGCGTATCACCTTAGCAGAATCTCAACGACTACTGCAAACCTACGAGCAGAGTCTCAGAAGATATACGTATCTAAATAGTTAGGGACTGGGGGCTGGGGACTGGGGGCTGGGGACTGGGGACTGGGGACTAGGGACTAGAAGAGAGTAAAAAATGGAGACTAGCAATATAGGAAAGTTTTTTTCCAATACCCAATCCCCAATCCCCAATCCCCAATCCCCAATCCCCAGTCCCCAATCCCCTAAATTGTGTTTGTCCCCAATAATTCCTCTATCGCTTGTAGCTCAAGAGGAGTATGTGATGGCGGGGTCTGACGAGCATCAGTAATCAGCCAGTCTAAAGCAGCCGCTTGAACATCTATTGCAGCGCCAGTTTTATCCACACAATAACGTCCAAACACTAGCTTATCGACTAAACGCACTCCTGGCCCCAGGCGCGACCATTCAAAAATCACGCTGTTTTCTACTGTTGCCCCACTACATATCCAACAATTAGGGCCAATCATTGCTGGGCCGACAATTTTAGCTCCGTCTTCTATTCTCGTCATCCCACCAATGTAAACTGGGCCTGTGATATCCACTTTGTCCCAATTCACGGCAACATTTAAGCCCGTGTAGATACCAGGGGCAACTTCATGACCGGGGATTTGCACATTCTTAATTTCACCCAGCAGTACACCGCGAATCGCCCGCCAATAATCTGGAACTTTCCCAATATCTACCCATTCAAAGTCCATAGGGATGGCGTAGAAGGGAGCTTTGATTTCCACCAATTTAGGGAATAATTGGCCACCAATGTCATATTCGACACCAGAGGGTATATAATTAAAAACCTCTGGTTCAAAGATGTAAATACCTGTGTTGATATTGGTGCTAAGGGCTTCTTCAGTTGAAGGTTTTTCTTGGAAAGCTTTAACACGCCCCTCTTCGTCAGTAACCACCACACCGTAGCTAGAAACTTCTTCCTTGGGGACAGATTTCGTAATAATAGTAGCGATCGAGCCTTTAGCTCTATGCCATTTAACCGCCGCAGTTAAATCCAAATCAATTAAAGCATCACCGCATAACACCACAAAGGTATCATCAAAAAACGGTGAGAAGTCTTGGATGCGGCGCATCCCTCCAGCTGAACCTATTGCTTCGCCTTCCAGTTTACCTTCGTCATCAATTTTCCCTTCAAAGGAATAGGCAATCTGCACCCCAAACCGCTGACCGTCACGAAAATAGTTTTCTATTTCCTCAGCCAAATGACTAACGTTGACCATAATTTGGTCAAATCCATGTTGGCGTAACAGTTCCAGCAAGAACTCCATCACTGGCTTTTGCAGGATGGGAATCATTGGTTTAGGAATTGTATAGGTAATCGGACGCACGCGAGTACCCTTGCCAGCCGCGAGAATCATCGCTTTCATAAAAATTTATTCCTCAACCACAAGCCAGTTTACTTTCATCGAGTGATACTTAATCATCAGTTTTTATTTCTGCTCTAAGTCATCCCCCAGAACAGGGATAACAGGAATTTAGTGGTTATAACAACCATAGGTATACTTAGATGACAAGCGATCGCTTATCTTTTCAATTTACTCGGATTTTGGGACTGAATCAAAAATCTGTAAATTATCTGTAAAGCTACTGTTGGCTTTTTTAGTTCATCGATTGCTCAAAAGGATTACCGGTCTTAGCTGAATCTGTAAGTAGCCGAACTTTAATCTCATGGTAAAACTCCTCTTGAAATAGCTCAACTTTCGATTGAGCCGAGAGTAACAGTAGCGCCCAGAAAACGCTAACTAAATGACTGTCTTTGGAATCATGTCCAGACCCATTTTGGTTGAGAAGCTTTGTCTGAGTCCACAACTCTACAAGTTGTTCTAAATTCAACCAATTTTGTTCTAAATTTAGTTCCCTTGCCGACACATGCAACACCTGTTCTAGTTCCCCAGCTACTTCCGTCAGATTTTCCTGGTGAGCTAACTCTAGTGCCTCCCGCATCCTTTGGACGCTTGGCAGACGTCTGGGACGGATAGGTTTGCTGACTTTTTCTACCAGTTTTAGCTGGTTCGCCATAATCTGCAATTGCTTGATTAACTCTTGCAAAGTCACCCGGCGCTTTGGTGGTGGCATCGCCGATGGACGACGACGCAATTGCCGTTCTAATGGTAGACGATGACCGTGATGTGATATTCCGTCTTCATCTTCCAATAGGGAATTATCTAATACACCATCCTGCATATCTCCTACTGTTGACAATTGCATCAAGGTATTAGCTTTGAATAATACCAGCATTGATGCTGACAAAAAAGCCTGTCCAGATTGAGACAAGTCCGCTTCATAGCCTCTTCCTATTGACTCCGGTGCCATCAGTTCTAAGTAACGGTCAATCACCTCAATCACTTGGACATCCCAAGGGTCAATTTCTCCCTGTTGGGCTTGGTAAATCAGGAGTGTGATTGTTTCTAATAGCTCGGAAGCTTCCATTAACGGGTTTTAAGTTAATTAATAACAGTAATTGCCTGTTGGCAGTATTCCCTGAAATTTGTAATCAATCACCATTGTGAATTGTGAGATCGGATTGTGCAACTTTTGGTATGGGGCATTGGGCATTGGGCATTGGGCATGGAGCACTTGTACTGAGCGTAGTCGAAGTATTGGGCATGGGGCATTGGTCAATATTATATTCTTCTTCCCCTGCTTCCTCTGCCTCCCCTGCTCCCTGCTGCCTGCTCCCTCTGCCTCTTAATCAGGGGGCGGGTCATGAGCAATCTTGACAGTTGAAACAAAGTCACTGGGCTTGCCGTTCTTGATCGCATCGAAAGTGCCTTTAATAGTACCAGCAAGGGGAACAGCAACAAGCGTCCCCAACAACTCAGCAATCTCAAACCCCATCAAAATAGCTACAAAAATCCAAATGGGATTCAGCCCAATAAAATTTCCGAGTAACCTGGGAGCTAACAGGTTATCTTTAACCTGCTGCATGAGAATTGCCGCTATGGCAACTTGAACTGCTAACCACCAATTTTGCAGCAGTACTAAAATCGTCACCAGACCAATGCCCAGAGATGCGCCGATAAAGGGAATGAGTTCCGAGATCCCGATTAGTATGGCAAACAACAGGGCAAAGGGCACTTTCATCACCAAGAAAATTGGCGTCAGGGTCAACACCATGAACAGTCCTAGCAACAACTGGCTGAGGAAGAAGTTTTGAAAATTTAGGCGCAAGGATGCGGTGAGGGGATCACCAATATTAGAGGGCAAAAGATTGACCAAACCATACCAGACGCGATCGCCATATAAAAGCATATAAAATGCAAGCACAATCACTAACACTACGTCAAGTAATCCTGATAGCAGTGTTCCAGCAAATCCCACTGCACCAGAAGCTAGCTGTTGTACAAGATTCTGAATATTGGCATTGATTTGACTGCTCACAACTCTCAAATCAATTGGCAAACGTCGTTTTTTTGCCAGCATCTCATACTGCTCTAAGTTTGCTTGACTGGCACCTAACCAATCAGGGATATTATTTAACAGTTGGATTGTTTGGTCAATAATCAACGGCACTAAGGTGATGCCCAGAATCCCAAACAAAGTTAATGTTGCAAGTAAAACTATGATCACCGCTTGAGTGCGCGTGATCCGGGCACGTTCAAATAACTTAACTGGGTAATTTAGTAGAAATGCCAGAATCGCCGCAATGCTCAAGACGGTAATGGGATGCTGGAAATAGCGAAAAAGCAAGGAAATTAGCCAGACATTGAGAGCGATAATCGGGCCGCTCAGACCATAAATTAATAAGCGTTGAAGGGAGGCCGAACGGCGCATCTTATGCAACCTATTTTAGATATTCTTTGAGAGAATTTGTAAAATTCTTGATGGCACTGATCATCATCATAGATATTTTTAACAAAGATATGTATAGGCGTATCTGTTACTAAGGAAGTAAATCAAAATGGACAAAACCGTAGCCGACCTTCGCAAAGACTACACCTTAGAAGGTTTGAGCGAACTTGAAGTTGACCTCAATCCGTTTATCCAATTTAAAAAATGGTTCGATCAGGCACTAGTAGCGCAACTGCCTGAACCCAATGCCGTGACCATTGCCACTGCCACACCAGACGGTAAGCCCTCAGCCAGAATGGTATTACTCAAAGATTTTGATGAACGGGGCTTTGCCTTCTTTACTAACTACAACAGTCACAAAGGGCAAGAACTAGCAGAAAATCCCCAGGCGGCTTTAGTCTTCTGGTGGGCAGAACTGGAACGTCAAGTGCGAATTTCGGGGTATGTGGAGAAAGTTTCCGAAACTGAGTCTGACCAGTATTTTCACAGTCGCCCTGCTAACAGTCGCTTGGGTGCATGGATATCTAATCAAAGCGAGGTAATAGAAAGCCGAGAAGTTCTTGAGCGACGTTTGCAGGAGTTTAATAGCAAATATGAAAATCAGGAGATTCCCCGACCACCTCATTGGGGAGGCTTACGAGTGATCCCCATAGAAATTGAGTTTTGGCAAGGTCGCCCCAGCCGTCTCCACGATCGCTTACTCTATAGCCGTTTAGATGATGGCACTTGGAAAATTCAGCGGTTGTCTCCTTGAGGGGATGAGGGAGTGGGGAGTAGGGAGTGGGGGAGCAGGGGGACAAGGGGACAAGGGGACAAGGGGACAAGGGGACAAAGAGAATAACCGATGCCCAATGCCTAATGCCCCATGCCCCATGCCCAATCCCCAATCCCCAATCCCCAATGCCCCGCATCACATTACCACTGGCCGATCACATCTTGAATTGCTGCCCGTGCTTCTGATAGAGATTGGGTACGGGCATCTCCCTCGTTCAGGCTGTTAGCGTTAATAAATTTAATGTCTGTAAGCCCAATAAAGCCGAAAATCGCCCGTAGGTAGGGTTCTTGGAAGTCGTATGCAGCGGCAGGAGATGTCGCGCTAAAGTCGCTACCGCGAGCTGTAATGATAACCGCCTTTTTACCTTCGACTAACCCTCTAAAGCCTTGAGCATCTACAGCAAAAGTCCGGTTAGCGCGAACGATTTGGTCGATGTAAGCTTTAAAAGTTGAAGGGATATTCAGGTTATACATTGGCACACCAAAGACGTAGCGATCGGCTGCCAAAAACTCATCAATCAGTTCGTCAGAAATCCTAAGTGCCTCAGTTAATTCTGGAGTATGGGTTTCTGGTGGTGAAAATGCAGCTGCAATCCAAGCTTCATCAACGTGAGGAACTGGATGACGCCCTATATCTCGATAGGCGATCGCATCTTCAGGATGCGCTGCCCTCCAACTACTGACAAATTCCTTAGATAGTTCTCTTGAGTGCGATCGTTCACCACGGGGGCTGGAATCAATATGTAGAATGTTTACCACCAAATATCTCCTGATTAGCTAAGTATTTCTAGGGGTGTTGTTCAAAAATATTGTAAGTGTAAAAAAGCCGATGTCATTCTCCATCGGCTTAACTGACCATATTTAACAGATAAATAGTCTACTGTTCCTGAATTGCTGCTACTTTGGGAGGAAACTGGATTCTAGGATCTGGCATGAAATTGTATCTCAAGTACAATCCTCCTGAGACAAACAGGATAATTAACAACGCACCAATACCAAGGGGACTGGGAAGCCAGAAAACAGCTTCTATGTGGTTTAACTCACCAGGCTGGAGTTTCCACACTAATCGATTGCCATTTTTTGCTGGCTCTATCGCAGTTTCAGTTAGTTGAATATTTTTGGCTCCCCAAGGAGTCTTCAAGCTAAATTCCAAGTCGAGAATTGAACCAGCGTTAGTCAGAACGTTACCTTTGCTAGCAATTAGAGACAGCGATCGCAAATCCAAATCATAAATCAACCGATTTCGGACTAAAAGTAAAAAATTGCTTTGTTCCAAGAGGACGTTTGATTCAATTTTCGGTAGTTCTGAGCCAGATTTGCTCTGCACAGGCTCAGAGGGTTGGTTTGCATGAGAGTTAAAAAATTCGTTGAACTTCTCTTGCAATTCCGTACCACTACTAAAAGGAATTGTGACAATGATTTCTTCTTGGGAAACTCGCTGCGTTTTCCCTTCTAGTTTACGGGCGCGGCGTTCTATGCTGTTCAACCATTCGTACACAGAATCGCCACTAAAACTGGTTAGCCGCTCTCCTAACTTAATATGCTGTACGAATTCGCCACTATTTGAGTTGTCAAAGTTAAGCCCCACATCGTACTTAACACAGCCAGTCAGTAGCAGGGATGTTAACACCACTAGCCACAGAATAGTATTTCGCATGGGAAAGACGCGGTTCACTCTATTTCGACGATTCAGTTTCAACACAAAACTAAATGGTCTGATTAACCACAAGAAAATCTTTCCTAAACTTGAAGAATTCATAACTATAAGTCTCCCCAAAGTCAAACTTTTTAACCAATCTTGACTTTTATCTTACATAGTCCGGTCTTCTTCCTTCGCGTAGCGTCTCATAGAGAAGGGGAGTCACTAAGGGCGATAGTGCAGCGTTAACGAATCCACGCCAGTTCTACAACGGAGAGAACCTTCCTCCGGGTGACGCTCTTACGTCGCTAACGCCAGTCGCCTAAAGCAATTCACGCAACAGACTGGCTCCCCTGGAGAAACTGCCGAAAGGGTTTGTCTGATACTTGAAGGGCGGACAGTCGAATCTATTACGCCCTGACAGCTTTAATTTACTTAACATGACTTCAAAAATTTGCCAAGAAAGTCCAATCATCAGCAATACCTTTGCCAAATTGACATTTCAGTAATTATCGATTGTGACACTAGTGTGTATAGCTACCCAACCCCTGAGGGCATTCTAGTTTCTCCTCCGGCCGCGATCGCATTTCTGGGGTAATCTTAAGAGTGGTTTCAAGTTATGCCTTCACCTGTAACAATTTCCCTACTCCCCCAAGACAATATTTTTGTAATCATCTTGCTACAGTTGAGCCATCTCTACCCAGCTTTTGACTCAATTGTTGATGTTGTGTTACAAGTTAGGTTTTGATCCATTACAGAAAAAGCAACCATTCTTTTTTGCACCGCCGTCCGAGCTGTGTTGAGACTTTTGAACAAATTCTCAGCACTCTCCGATATTTCTAGATTCAAAGGGCGTGCCATTGTTTAAATAAGTCGGCGTTAAAAAATCAACCTATGTAACGGAATGTAAAGTTAACAAAGAGCTTATAAATGAATCGTTCCAGGATTTTTACAAAACTCAATATACCTTGGTTTTATCGTGCCGACTTACTTACTTCTGGTCTTGAATCTTTCCCACTCTCTATCCTGAATTCTATGCAGTTTCACGTAGAATTGGTATCAATAGTCAAATTTCTATTAATTTTTTTTAACTACCAATTTGTAAAAAGATTGTGGTAATCTTTTTTAAGAGTAATTACTTAAGGATAAAAAATATTTTCCAGTACATCACAATAATAATTACATATACTTTCTGCGTCATTTTGGTAAGTAAAAAATTTTAATGATAGCTATAGCTTAAATAAAAAAAGTTGAACTAACTGGTGTGACGGTAAATGTTCCAGTTAATTGATCATAATTGAGAATATCAAAGCTACATACTGTCTGTAGGTTCTTTCATCGGTAAACTCTGTAATGGAACCACCTAAAAATTCATCAAATTTGCGACAAAAAGCGGTTATTGGGGTATTCTGGTCTGCTCTAGACAGTTGGGGTCGCCAATTTATCTCCCTTGGTGTCTTCTTGACACTGGCACGCTTGCTAGGTCCAGAAACCTTTGGTCTGGTTGCTCTGTCTAGTGTATTTTTGGGTTTTTTGCAAGTTTTTCTTGACCAAGGTCTTTCCCAAGCAATTGTGCAACGTCAAGATGTAGAAAGAGAACATTTAGATACTGCCTTTTGGACTAATTTAGGAGTCAGTGCGTTCGTAGCAATACTAAGTATTGCTTGTGCTGGATTAGTTGCTGATTCATTCAAAGAGCCACAGATTACGTCAATTATCCGCTTTCTGTCTCTCGGCTTTATAATAAATGCTTTTAGTAGCGTTCAAGAAGCAATTTTCCAACGTAAACTAGCTTTCAAATCTCTTGCTATACGCTCATTGGTAGCGGTGGTTATTGGCGGTGTAGTAGGTATAACTATGGCGTTTACAGGATTTGGAGTCTGGAGCCTTGTTGGTCAGCAATTAAGCAATAGTTTTGTACAAGTTTTAGTACTTTGGTGGGTAAGTGATTGGCGTCCAGGGTTTAGATTTTCCCAAAGACACTTTAAAGAATTATTTGCCTTTGGGGTGAATGTGATGGGGATGAATTTATTTAATTTCTTAAACCGCCGCTCTGACGATTTTTTAATAGGTTATTTCCTGGGTTCTACTGCATTAGGATATTACAGCGTTGCGTATCGTTTGCTGCTAACTTTAACACAATTACTAACTAGCATTATTGTAAAAGTTTCCCTTCCTACTTTTTCCAGGTTACAGCAAGAACCTGAGAGATTACGTAATGCACTTTACCAAGCAATCCAATTTACTAGTTTAATTACTTTCCCAGGATTCCTGGCCACCGTAATATTAGCACCTGAAATAGTAACGGTTATATTTGGAGAAAAGTGGTCACCAAGTATTCCAGTAATGCAAGTTTTGAATCTTATAGGTATTCTTTATGCTTATTTTTATTTCAACGCTTCTGTAATGATGGCTATGGGGAAACCTTCTTGGAAATTGGCTTTAGATTTTGTACAAGCCGTCAGTAATGTTGTTGCCTTCGCTATAGCAGTTCAATGGGGAATTGTTGCTGTTGCAGCAGCTTACGTCATCAGAGGTTATTTGATGGTACCTCTTAATATTTGGGTAGTTTGGAAGTTAATTCATATTGATGTAAGGACTTATATACGCCAGGGTGCTGTTCCTCTAGCAGGAACAGTAATTATGCTAACGGCTATATTTGCTATAAAATATTTTCTCAATAACGTAATTAGTTCTTCTGCGGTACTAGCTCTTGGTATATTGGTAGGTGTAATAGTATATGTATTGTCAATTTTCCTGATTGCGCCAAAACTATTCTGGCAAGTAGTGAACATTGCCCGTTAAGTTAGTAAATAAAGAATAATTGTATGACATACAAACAACAAATTACAGACAACAGCGTAGCTTCTGAGGTAACTGAGTTATTAGAAACCGTAATTGATGGTGGTTACTGTATTGGTTGTGGCGCTTGTGCTTCAATCAGCGACTCTCCCCTAAAAATGCAACTTGATGAATATCCCTATTCTGTCACTCTCCCAAAACATTTGCCATTTCTGAATTCTAGAGCTTTTATCTACCAAGGGTTCACACGATTTTTTTCTAATAACAAATACAACACCCATTTTTCTCTAATAAGATAGCTTGTATTGATTGCCTGATGAGGCTTTTAGTGATTACCCTCCCGCAGAGTGACAAAGGAAGGATATGGTAAGTTTAAAGCGACTATTGAGCCATTAGCAGATCAGTCATTTTTGAAGAATTCAGTGCAATCTGTATACCCTTTTTCAAATAAAAGTTTAAATGAAGACGAGATTAGCCAACCATTATTCAGTAATGATTGCCAATATCATGATAAAATTAGGTAATACAGCTAATTCGTGAACGACCAGGACATTACGCCATTGTTGGTATCCCATGTTTTATTAAAGCTGTTTGTCTGTTGATCCGACAAGATCAATTACTAGCTGAAAGGATCAAATTCTGTGTAGCTTGCTAAAGCTAGCTTTCACAGAAAAATTGTTCAGGTTATTTTTACACAAATCCTAAGCAGCGGCTAGATCCCCTAGTGCAGAGATATGAAAATCTATACAAGGAAGCGTTATGGAGACGAGCAGCGAGACGGATTAAACAAGTATTGAAAGGACTATTGCTGAAGTTTAGTGCTTAAGTTGTATGTTTTCAGGAATGATGACTTTTCAAAATTATGCAAAGAAATCATTTATGAAAATAAAAAAAGTTAAATAATTTTGCCCTGAAGCCATTATCCAATTAGTTGCTTGTTATATACCTTCCGAATATTCTGTTTTAAATATTGATAGAGGTTTAAGTGTCATGAATGCAATCATTACTGGAATTACTGGGTTACGTAATAGAGGTGTTGAAGCATTAGTTATTCCTACTATTGAACAGTTACTACAACGTCAGCCTAATTTGGCTATCGATGTGTTGACCCTTACACCTGACTATGACACAATGCGGTTAGGGATTTTTGGTTCAAAGCCAATAACCGATCATCTAAGAAATGCTAATTCAACACGGATACGCAAGTTACGTAATAATCTTTCTCAGTTTTATAAACCTTTATCAATTGATTACCAATCTAATGTAGAAAAGATTAGTCAAGCATCAATTATAATTGCTTCAGGAGGAGATGTATTCAGTTCGGACTATGGAGGATTAAATAGACATTTATTGCCATTAAAGGTAGCGTTGAATGCTAATGTGCCTGTTGTGTTTCTGGCTCAATCAATTGGTCCATTTAAAACTAAAGATGAGGCTGATGCTTGGGTCGAAGTTGCTCGACGTTCCAAGCTGATTACAGTTCGGGAAAAACTTTCCTACAACTATGTTACTAAAGATTTAGGTTTAGATCCTTCACTAGTTAAGCATACTGCTGATCCAGCCTTTTTGCTGAACCCACCATCTCCAGAGATTATAGCTAAAATTCTCACTAACTACGGTATTGACCAAGATAGACCTAAAATTGCGATCGCACCTAGTCAGGCTATTTGTCGTTTTGCTGCTCAAGATTACAATAATCATATTAATGTCTGGTGTCAGGTAGTCAAGCTGATGATTAACGAATTTAAGGCGCAGGTATTGATCATTCCTCACGTTCAAGAAATTAATGCCAATAATGATGATCGAATCTTTGCCACCCAATTGCTAAAAGCCCTTAACTACAATCCAGATGTTCGGCTTGCGGGTGCAGATCATACTGCTTCAGAGTTTAAAGGCTTAATTGGGACTTGCGACATGATTGTAGCGGAAAGAATGCATCCTGCGATCGCTGGGCTTTCGAGTGGTATCTGTACTATGCCTGTAGGTTATTCAGTTAAAGCAGAGGGAATTATGACCGATCTTTTCGGTTCCGAAGCACTGCATAATAGTGGACTACTGATCTCAATTCAACAATTTCTCAATGCTGATATAGCTTGTGAAGCGATTGCTAACTGTTGGGATAAACGTCACGAGGTAGCTAGTCAATTAAATCAAGTACTACCAAAAGCTAAACAGGCAGCAGCTACTAACTTTGATATGATTCTGGAGATTTTGAAATAGAAGTCAGAATTGCTATTAGACTTAAGTTAATCACAAAGCCAGAACCTTTGCAATATTTCAAAAATTACGTTTTTTGATTGGAATAAAGTCAAGTTTAGATATGTTTTCAAAGTCAAAAAAGATATAAAATTTTCATAGTGAGCAGAACAGAGTACAGCATTCGCTCTGCTCACTATGACACAAAAAAATAAATGTTTTAAAAATAGTACCTGATTAGCATGACATCAAAATCTTCTATTGAAACAAACTCTAATATGGAACATATAAGCTCAAGATCAATTTTTCTTCCTAAAGTAGATGATCCTAACCCTTATATAAGTCAGCTAATTGATAATCTACAAAAAGTAGGTATTGAATTAATATTTCCAAGCATTTCATCTTCAAGAACCTTCTTTTTACCAATAGTAATTTCTCCTAAAAAAGCAGACTTTGTACATTTGCAGTGGTTACATCCATTCTTTATAGGTTCAACAAACAATTTAATTAATATCCTTAAATTATTAATATTTATAATTCAGCTAATTATTATAAAAATGATTGGTATCAAAATTATTTGGACTGTGCATAATCTTACAAATCATGAAAAGATAAACTTAACTTTGGATCGTATTTACAGCAAAGTTGTAGTTGTATTATCTGACGCTATTATTACTCATTGCCAAGCGGCAAAAGAAGAAGTTATACAAAAGTTTTCCATCAGGAACAAAAATAAAGTATTTGTTGTTCCACATGGTAATTATATGGATTTTTATGAAAATAAGATAGAAAAAGTAACTGCTCGAGAAAAGTTAGGTTTAAAAAATTGTAGTCTTGTTTTTCTCTTTCTTGGTTCAATTCGTCCCTACAAAGGAGTATTTGAACTTATAGATACATTCAATCAACTAGATGGTGACAAAATCCAACTAGTGATTGCTGGTAGAGTTCTCAATGATAATCAGGAAATAACAGATATGCTTAAACAAAAGGTTGCTAATTATCAAAGAATCAACTTTATTCCAGGCTACGTTCCAACTGAAGAAGTTCAACTTTACATGAATGCTTGTGATGCAGTTATTTTCCCATATCGAGATATTTTGACATCGGGCGCAGTACTTTTAGCAATGTCTTTTGGTAAAGCCTGCATAGCACCACGCAAAGGTTGTATTGGAGAAGTCCTTGACGATGCAGGTGCATTTTTATATGATATCGACGATGAAAATGGGTTAAATAAAGCTATGAAATCTGCTTTAGAAAAGCATGATAAGCTATTTTTTATGGGACAGCATAACCTTGAGTTAGCTCAACAATATAATTGGGAACATATTGCTAAGTTGACAGCTGATGTGTATCGTGATTGTCTATAAAAATTAACTACAGATACATCAGCTTTCCATTAAATTTCTTTAGATGATTGAGCAATTAGCTTTTGTGAAACTGTTCGTATTATTTTTTTGAAGCCCCTTGGGATTCTGATTAATTGAGACAAAGCACGATCCTGTAAAGGTATTGGATACCAAAGTATAGGATTGTCGTCTAAACTATCTGTGACTATACGTCCTATTGTGTCGATTTTCTGAATATCATCATCAGAAAGATAGATATCAGCAGCTTTTGTGTTTTCTCTATCCTGTTGAGCATTACTTGCACCAACAATTGCACTAGTTTGTTTTTGAGCAATTATCCATGCCAGAGCAAGGTTACTAAGAGTAACTTGGTAACGTTCAGCAATTGGACGTAGTTTCTCTATTGCCTGCTGGGCAAGCTCATAATTCTCACCTTGAAAAAGCTTGTTTCTAGAACGTGCATCTATTTTATTAAACTTATGTTCTTGCTTGAACTTACCAGTTAACAATCCTTGAGCTAGAGGAGAGTAAGCTAAAATTGCAATATTGTTTTCAATACAATATGGAACTATATTTTTTTCAATCTGACGCCAGAACAGAGAGTAAGGTAGCTGTACGCTATCAATGCATTCATACTTTCTTGCTTCTTGAAGCTGTAATAGTGAAAAATTACAAACGCCAATCGCCCGAATTTTGCCTTGCTGCTTTAAATGGTTCAGTGCGCTCATTGTTTCTTCAATTGGGACAATCTTTCCCCATGTTCTACCAGAGCTAGAGAAACCAGAAGGCCAATGAATCTGGTAAAGGTCAATATAGTTTGTATTTAAGTTTTGCAAAGAAGCCTCGCAAGACTTAATTAGTTGATGATATTTCAGATTTTTAGCAGAAACTTTGGTTGAATAAACCACTGACTCTCTAACATCTAATAAGGCTTTACCAAGAATTTGTTCTGTATTATATGATTCGGCAGTATCAAATGTAGTGATGCCAGCGTCAAGCCCCGCTCGCACTGCTTTGACTATTTCTATTTTGTCATCATCAGTATTAGCTGGTCGTGACATTCCCATAATCAGGGGTGAAATCTTTACTTCAGATTTACCAAGCATCCGTTCTTTCATACTTTTTCTTTTGCTTCAACTAATTTTTAGATAAGCTTTAAGCCCAGAACCATTTATCCCTAAATTAAACCTAATTTTTGCTCCATATTTATATTCACAGGCATCTCTAAAGTTATTTAAATTATATGCTTGCCTTTTGTCTCCAAATTTTAGACAAATAAACGGTTTGGCTTAATGATTACGTACAATCCTTAACAACAGTATGGTTATAAGTTGTCTTTTTGGTACTCTTCAAGGATGTAATCACACGCACGGGCAGTTATAGCCATCATCGTAAGTGTTGGATTTTGATAGCCCTGTGACACGAAGCACCCAGCGTCAACAACAAATAAATTTTTTACATCCCAACTTTGATTAAATTTATTGAGAACGGACTTTTTAGGATCGTCACCCATACGTATGGTTCCGCATTCATGGTTAGATCCTCCAGGCGGTGGAAGCTCTGAGCTTTCCTCCAAAATTTCCAATCCAGCAACGTGTGCTATTTTATTGAGCGTCTCCAACTGATCTTTTGCCATCTCTCGCTCGTTATCTGAGTGGATACACTCAATATGAGGAACTGGGATGCCCCAGGCATCTTTTTTATCTTTGTTGATCGTCACCTGGTTTTCAAAACGTGGCAGCATCTCGCCATAAGCGGTCAAATAGAATGCTATGGCCTTTTCTCTTGGTAGTTTTTTCCATTGCAATCCAGCTTGAATACCATAACCACGAATAAAGTTGAGATGGCAATCGCTAATGTTTTTAAATTGTGGAATATATACACTGCCAGATAAATCCGAGTTTTTTGAGAAATTAGTCACAAATCTTTCAGGTTTTGAAATAATACCTTCAATACCTATTTTTATATGATCCATTAAATAGCGGCCGAGCAGCCCTGATGAATTGCCCAAACCTGTAGGATGCTGCTGTGTAGCTGAGTTAAGCAATATCCGTGTTGACTCAATTGTTGAAGCGCAAAGCACAATAACTTTGCTAAATACCTCATAACTCTTATTTGTGCGCTGATCGATGAAAGCAACTCCTTTTGCCTTACCAGTGTCTTGATCTACTATGATATGACTGACCATTGCATACGATCGCAATGTCAAGCGCTGAGTTTTAAGTGCAGCAGAAATAGTGGTTCTTGGGGGAGCCATACGCCCTATAGTGACTCGGTAGTCGTAGGCTGTACAGGACTCTAGTACTGACTTGAGGAACCGCTCCCCAAAAGTCATTTCTCTATTAGGCAGAAAAACTGAATCAGGTAGATACGGTATGTTTTCGGCTATACCTCTTATGCCTATCCACTGCTCGACACGTTCGTAATAGGATGCCAAGTCAGTATGACTAATCGGCCAGTCTTCACCATATCCATCACGGCTGGCAGCCTTAAATTGGAAATCCGAGAAGCGATACAACTGACGACCATGCCCCTTAACAACCATTCGACCCCCAACTTGTCTAGCACGAAGCCAAATAAATGGTTTATCCTCTGGCGTAGTATAAGGGTTGTCTATATCGTCAACAAAGAAAGACGGGTTAAATTTCCAAGCGTAGCAGTTCGACTGAATAGGCTGACGCTCAAGAAGACGAGGTATTTGGTTTTCAACTGTACGCCTTGTATTGCCGTACCTCAACACTTCCCAAAGCCGTTGCTGTATGTGAAGAATTTGTTTCTCTAAAAGCGGACTACCTGCTTCAAGCATATGCACGCGCATACCCTTTTGAGTCAGTTCTTTGGCAGCCCAACCACCAGTTGCACCTGAGCCAATAATAATGGCATCATAGATTTCCTGTTTTGTCATAAAGTTATCTCCATAAATCTTACATATCTAGATATAGATATAGAGGATAAATTTATTCATTCTTTAATAAAAAATTCTAGCTATGGAAACTAACTATTTTCCATAGTATAAATAATGACGGTCGACCAAATTCATCTTTTATCTAACGATGGCTTTGTCAAGCCAAAGATTATAGAATTTATGATTTGAATTAATAAATCACGTCTTATGTGAATTAAAGATGCCCAATCAATAGCAAGGGTTTCAGGCTGTGCTTTAGCCAAGATGTTTAGCTATGTTGACATATTCACGCCTTTCCAGACTTCAACTCACATAAGCCGTAAATCTATATGGTATAAAATCTATAACTTTTACTTAGTATAATTTTCATAACTGTTTGTAGATAGCGTAAAAATTTTAACATGATTGATTCTGAGTCAAATTATTATATACATAATGATACAATACATCAAATTTAATTTTACGCAACAATGAATTTAACGAATTAAGGGCCTCTTAAGTATAAAGAGGCTTTTAGGTGAGGTTCATTGAACTTAGGTTAATCTAAGTGAGGTATCAGCCAGGGTTCCCTGAAAAACTCAACCAAACCAAGTACGAAATGGTTAAACCAATGGCAATTAGCGCCACCCAGATAAAGCGATTATCTCTGGTATTGACCTGACTGAGGTCAACGAATTCTGGCTCTGTAGGTTTAGGCTTCTGTTGTACAGAAGAATTAGATTTAGCAGGAATAGAAATTTTGAGTTCATTATCGGGTAGTGCGCCCAAATCGGGGATTTGGGTCATCCATTCGCTGGGTCTTTTCAGCTTTGGTGCTTTTAAAATGTAAAGCATCCGTCGCGCTTGTTTGCTAATTTCAAAATGGGCATGGCGTTTGAGTCTTTCGCAAAGAGCGATCGCATCATCGGTGCGTCCAGCAGCTTCATAAGCTGTCACCAGATAAATTTCTACTTCGCCCCCAAGGCGAGAATTACGAGCTAACAGGGCGCTAGCCTTTTCTAAATTTTCTATGGCTTCGCGGTATTGCCCATTTTCAAAGGCAATTTTCCCAGCCTGGTAGCGGGTTTTAGCAATTTCTAAACTTTCTACACTCACGGCTTCTACAAAAATCGGTACTATTTTAATTTTGCCAATACCAGCAATCTTTTTGGAATTTTTTCAAAAACTGGCAATCTGAATAGCAATCCTAAATCATTCGTGAAAAAATCTATTGCCTATTGCCTATTGCCTGCCTTTATTTCTTGATAAAAAGTATTGCGTTGTTGGTAAGGTCGCCCTAAAGAAGCGATCGCAGTTTCCAAGGTTTCCACTTCCATACATGTACCACCCAAAGCACCTGCCATTGTGGTAATATGCTCCTCCATCAATGTGCCGCCAATATCGTTGCAACCCCAAACTAAGGCTTCGGTTGCACCACTAAGCCCCAGTTTTACCCAACTCTGCTGATGGTTGGGAATCCAATTACCCAAGTAAATCCGTGCCACAGCCCCTAGCAGCAGTGCATCTGTTAAAACTGGTTGATCGCGTCCGACACGGCGACGTAAGGGTTTGGGCGCTTCTTGCCCAACGAAGGGTAATAAAATAAATTCTGTGATCCGTGCTGGGTATCCCTGATTAATGGCAGTTTTTTGGAGCGATCGCAATTTTTCTAAATGCCCGATTTGCTGCTCGTGGGTTTCAATATGCCCAGATAACATGGTGCTAGTGGTATGTAAGCCTAATTTGTGAGCAGTGCTAACAATTTCTAGCCAAGTGGCTGTGTCAATCTTCTCTGGACACAATATCCGCCTTACTTGATCGTCCAACACTTCAGCGGCTGTTCCCGGCATTGAGCCAACACCAGCGTCGCGCAAAGCAGTAATCACATCAGCATACTCAAGTCCATCAAGTCTGGCGATAAATTCCACTTCTTGAGGGGAAAAAGCATGTAAATGTATGTGGGGAAATTCCTGTTTAATCGTTTCTACGACTTTCAGATAATAGGGCAAAGATTTACCATTTATCAGTGCTTGTGGATTTAACCCCCCCTGCATACAGATTTCCGTCGCGCCCCGTTGCACCGCATCTGTTGCTTTTTCCAAAATTTGCGCCGAATCTAACCAGTATGCACCCGCATCACCATCATCTCGACGGAATGCACAAAAACTACAGTGCTGCTCACAAATGTTAGTAAAGTTGATATTACGATTAATTACGTATGTAACCGTATCGCCTGCTTGAGTGTGGCGGAGTGTGTCGGATGTAGTACGTATTGCTGCGATCGCCTCTGGATCAGTTTGTTGTAACAATACCACTCCCTCTTCGGGAGATAAGTCGTACCCCATCAAAGCACGTTCAAGAATTTTTTCAACAGAAATTTTTGTCAACATTACTTTCTTAATTTCTCGGTAAATATTAATTTTTTATCTTCTAAACAATTAAATTCTACTTAAAAAGTATGGCTATTTTTAATTAAAAATTACAAAATTTATCCAATATTTTTTGCCGTAAGCGCTTTAAAACTAGTTCTTCTTCGGGTGATACCTCAGCAAATAACATCTCATATATCAGTGGCACTCCTAGCTGTAAATCTTCAAGAATTTCGCGTTGATTAAAAACATCTTGGGGTTTTCCTTCAATCACGAGTTGTCCCCGATCCATGACAAATATCCAGTCTGCCCAACGATAAACTAAATCAAGATCGTGGGTTGCCATTACTATAGTCGTACCATCTGCATGAATCTTTTTCAGGGTTGCCATCAACTTACGAGTATGCAACTTATCAAGATACGCCGTTGGTTCATCTAATAATAGCAGTTCTGGTTTTAGCACCATAACATCAGCTATGGAAACTCGCTTTTTTTGCCCTAAACTTAGATGATGAACAGGTCTTTGTGCTAGTTGAGTAAGTTCAAATTCGACTAAAGCTTGTTCAACTCGTTGTTTAATTTCTCCTGTCGGCAATCCTAAATTGCACAAGCCGTAAGAAATATCTTCTTCAACGGTAGAAGCTACTAGTTGTTGTTCTGGATCTTGAAAAACTAGCCCTACTTGTTGCCGTAATTTCATGAGTGATTTTCGGTCGTATTGTAGAGGCTTACCTTGCCAATACACACTGCCTTTTTGAGGTTTGTATAACCCGTTAGCTAATAAAAATAGTGTGGTTTTACCGCAACCATTTTGGCCTATTAACGCACATTTTTTATGAGCAGGAATTTTGAGAGTTAATCCATTTAAAGCTGATTCTTCTACGTTTGTATAAGTGTAATATAATTGTTCAAATTCGAGTAAAAATTGTTGCATGATCATACCAATCCAATGCTATTAATAATGCACATCCTATAATAGCTTCGATGGCATAACGCTTGGATAAATGATAGCGATGAGGATGCCAAAATTTAAATTCTCCATTAAATCCCCGTGATGCCAAACTCAAGGATACTTGACGATAGTTTTCTAGGCTTCGCTTGAGCAATTGTCCAATTAATAGAGCTAAACTTTTCATGCCAATATTAAAACTGCAATAGCCACCACGAGATTGTTGGGCAATCCATAATTCGGCAGATGTGTTTAATAAAATAAAAATAAAACGGTACATTAGTAATAATAAATCGGTTAACAGTGCAGGAAAACCCACGCGGCGCAGAACTTGTAAAAGTTCGGTGAAGGGGATAGTTAACATGATAAAATATAAGCAGGAAAGAGAGGCGATCGCTCGTGCTAAAATCATCAATCCCTGTTCAATACCGTGAATACTGATGTACACATAATAAGAGCCAATATCCAACCCTGCTGCTGAGTCAGTTTGCACCAAATGTAACTGCGAAATATTTACGCCATTGATCACTAAAGCTGGTAAACTTGTTAACCAGAATAAAGTAGCAACATAAACTAGTTTGAAATAAATTTTGCTAGGAATCCCTGCATATATAATTGTCCAGGTACTCATCCAAACTGCAATTAAAACTTGAACTAGGGGATGACTAAAGGCAGCGATGATCAACAGAGCGATCGCAAACAGTAATTTCTGCTCTGGTGCTAACCACCGTAACCGATTAGTGTATGCAAGAGTATCTATTTGCAGATTCATTCCTTATTCCTTTGATGTTGCGCTCGCCCTTTAGACAACCCAATTACATAACCAATTACTCCAGCACCCGCCGCCGCTTGCACTGAAAATAATAAGCTTTCGACTTCTCCACTTGGTAACTCAACTAATGGATTAAACCAAGGTTTATATTCGGGCTGAATTTCTTTGATTGCATCTTCAGCCTGGCCATCTGCACCGCTAAATTCTGCTCCTTTAATTAATACTAGTGGTGCTACTGCTAATACCACTACTCCTAATAGCAACAGCCAATTACTTAA
This sequence comes from Chroococcales cyanobacterium, assembly GCA_038259325.1. Lineage (GTDB taxonomy): Bacteria > Cyanobacteriota > Cyanobacteriia > Cyanobacteriales > Nostocaceae > Nostoc. Next base: position 121,276 of record JBBSOX010000003.1, read on the forward strand.
TCCTTTCTTAGACTGTTTCATTGTGTTGAGGTTCTCCTTTGATTAATTTCAAAAATTCTAGTTCTTGAGGCGTATAAGATTGTAACCAATTCCATACCAATACAGTTAGCAAACCTTCACTAATTGCCAGAGGAACTTGAGTAATCGCAAAAATTCCTGCAAACTTGGTAAATGAGGCTATAAATCCACCTACGGGTGCGGGAAAAGCAAGAGCAAGTTGCATGGAAGTAATAATGTAGGTGAGTAAATCTCCCAAGGCGGCTGCTAAAAATATAGCTATTTTTTGCTTACCAGTTAGCCGCATCGTCAAATGATATATCCAATAAGCAGCAAATGGGCCTGCGATCGCCATCGAAAAAGCATTTGCCCCCAATGTCGTCAACCCTCCATGAGCCAACAGCAACGCTTGAAATAAGAGAACTAGTCCCCCCAGCACCGACATAGCTAACGGGCCAAATAGCACCGCTCCTAACCCTGTACCTGTGGGATGGGAAGAACTACCCGTGACTGAAGGAAGTTTCAATGCTGACAAGACAAAGGTAAAAGCTCCCGCCAATGCCAAGAGTAATTTTAGTTCAGGGTTGGCTTGAGTGATGCGAGTCAGCGATCGCAATCCTAAAATAAAAAATGGTAACGCCACTACCCACCAAAAAATTGCCCAATTCCCTGGTAAGTAGCCTTCCATAATATGCATGGCATAGGCTGGTGTAGACGCTCCAACAACTAGATAAAAGCTCAAAATACCTATCAAAATTAGTGATACGCCTTTTGACTTGAGAAGAATTCTTGACACGCTGTATACCTCGCAAATAGATTTTAAGGACTCAGTTTAAATCGGCAGATGCTCTAATCAACGATTCAAAATTAAAAATTAAAAATGGCAAGTACTGACAATGTTATAGAAACGCAATTTATCTCATCTCCAAGCAAATAAAATGCACCATAGCATAGCAACACTATCTTAGTTTCGTCCATATTCCAGGTGCTATTATACGCATTGTTTGTATTCTAAGTACTGCTATGGCAATCCTAAATAAAATAGAACATAGGGAGGAAAAGCTACTTTATTGATGTATTCTTTATACATGATTTTAAGAATACATACTGATTAAAATCTGGAAAGTTGCCTAGAATTCTCACTGACTGATTATGACTTAAACTAAATTAAATAACTTAAAGCAGCAGTTTTGAAGTATTTAAAATTATTGACAATAATTATTAATTCCTCTAATATTTAAAAGCAATTGAAAATATTTTGCAATTCTTTGTTTGGCGGTAACCGTAACTAAATGTCATGCCCGACAACTTCACTCTGGGTAACGAAAAATTTTTGAGCCGTCGTCAATTACTAAAGCTGGGTATAGCAGGTGCTGGAGTGACTGGTGCAGGTGGACTTTGGCAGATGCTAAATCTACAAAGTAAGTCAATTGTCAAAGTGCCACCATTTGAGATGGAAGCATCCGACGACGCTACTAACCCGATGAAGATGTTAAGGGATTTTGATTATGGGACAGTAAAGCAAGAAAATGGGCGGACTATCCGGGAATTTCAGTTAACTGCGGGTACTTCCATCATTAAACTCAATAGTGCTGTCTCTTACAACATCTGGGATTTAAACGGTCGCATACCAGGGCCAACCCTACGGGCCAAACAGGGCGATCGCATCCGGGTACTATTTCTCAATAATGCGGGACATTCTCACTCTTTGCATTTTCATGGCGTTCATCCAGCAGAAATGGATGGTGTTCGCCCAATCAGCAACGGCAAAGCCACAATTTATGAATTTGATGCTGAACCCTATGGTGTACACCTGTATCACTGCCATATTGAACCAGTCACCCGTCACATCGCTAAGGGACTTTACGGGATGTTCATCATCGATCCACCTACTCCCCGTCCGCCGGCTGATGAGATGGTACTAGTGATGGGTGGGTATGACGTGAATGATGATAGCCATAATGACTATTACGCATTCAATGGTCTGCCCCACTATTACATGAATCATCCCATTCGGATTTACAAAGATCAGTTGATTCGGCTGTATGTTCTCAACATCATTGAATACGATCCGGCAGTGACGTTTCATCTCCACGCCAACTTCTTTGATGTCTATCGCTATGGCATGAGTATGACTCCTAGCGATAAAACTGATGTGATTACGATGGGTGTAGCAGAAAGGCACATCTTGGAATTTGCTTTTCGCTACCCAGGTAAGTATATGTTCCATCCCCATCAGGATGCGATCGCAGAAAACGGTTGTATGGGTCAATTTGAAGTAGTTGCTGATAGCAACTCTAAAAATTCTATTAAGAATTTGTGACAATATTATTCGCATTAATTCCTTAAAATTTTAGATAATAATTGATAAAAACTGTCATTATATGCGACAGTAAAATCTATGACAATGTGTCAAACAAACTATTTGATAGTAATAGTTTGAAATGTTTCAATTAATACCTTTTTAGTTCTGCAAGAAGCAAAGATGATAAAACTTAGTTATATCTGTTTAACTGCTGCGGCTGCGGTAATAGTTACCTTGAGTTCCTGTAGTAGTACACCAACCGCAGAAAATCCATCAGCACAAGTTGCTAGCCCTCAAGCTACACAGGCAGTAAGTAATAACAGTCATAGTGGTCACGGTGGCAAAGAAAAAATTAACATTAACAGCGCTATATTGTCAGAATTAGATAAGTTTGAAGCCAAACTAGGTATTCCAGCTTTATCAAACAAAATTCAGGCAAATCGCCCATACGGCAGCCCAGAAGATTTAGTTACTAAAAAAGTAATTAGTCAAGAGCAGTTCGACCAAATTAAAGACCAAGTTAGTGTTCAGGAATTGGTACTCACTGGTGAGCCAAAAGATATTGACTACATGAGTAAACTGGGCTTAATGAAAGGGCATCTTTTAGTAGCACAAGAACTTCTAGATCAGAATCAGCCGAAACAAGCAGAACCTCATATTGGACATCCAGTTGAGGAAATATATGTTGATGTCGAAGAACAATTAAATGAGCGTAAAGTCAAAGAATTTAAGACAACATTAGTGAGTTTGCAAGATTTAGTGAAATCTAGTCCCAAGGATAGCAAAGTTAAAACTAATTTTACTTCTTCAGTCCAAGCAGTTGATGGCGCGATCGCAGCTTTGCCAGCAGATCAACGCTCAAAACCAGGATTTGTGCTACAGGTCGTTAACGAATTGCTAGATTCAGCTAACTCCGAATATGGCGCTGCGATCGCAGATGGTAAAATAACTGCGCCAATTGAGTATCAAGACTCCCGTGGTTTTGTCGTTTACGCCAATGATTTATACAAAGGAATTTCTAGTCAAGTAGCTCAAGCAGATCCCGAAGCACACAAAGCGATCGATGCTAGTTTTGTTGAACTCATAAAAGTTTGGCCTTCTGCCATCCCACCAGCAAAAGCAGTCAAAACTGCTAATGATGTTACCAAACTGGTGAAAACCATTGAGGAAAACTCTCAAAAAGTGGTTGGTAAATCCAATACCCAAGCACAGCGATAACATTTTGATTTAATGGGAAGTATAGGTTTAGGAGTTTAAAATAGTTAGGAGTTGGGAGTTATGAATTATGAATTATGAGTTATGAATCCCAAAATACTAACTCTTAACTTCTAACTCCTCACTCCTAACTAATTACACTCCATTCATTACTTGAACTAAGAACTGATGCAAGAACTTGACCATAAAAAGACCATTGACCTGCTGAACGCCATCATGGAATTTGAACTAGCAGGGGTAGTGCGTTATACACATTATTCTTTGATGGTGACTGGCCCTAACCGTATTCCAATTGTGGCCTTTTTCAAAGCACAGGCAAGTGAATCTTTACTTCATGCCGAACAGGTGGGAGAAATTCTCACCGGTTTAGATGGGCATCCCTCCCTGAAAATTGCCCCAATGGAAGAAACCTACCAGCATAAAGTCAAGGATATCTTGGAAGAAAGCTTATCCCACGAAAAGAAGGCATTGGATCTGTATAAAAATCTGCTCGATACTGTTACCAATGCCAGCATTTATCTTGAAGAATTCGCTCGCGGCATGATTGGTCAAGAAGAGATGCATAATCTCGAACTGAAAAAGATGCTACGCGATTTTAGTTAATAGTCATTAGTCATTAGTCCTTAGTCAAAAACAAATGACAAAGGACTAATGACAAAGGACAAAAAACAAAGGATAAAAGATGGATTTTAGTACTGCTCTACCTACTTTTGTAATAACGCTCCGAGAAGGAGTGGAAGCTGCCCTTGTTGTTGGTATTGTGCTAGCTTTGCTGAAAAAAGCTAAACAATCCCGACTCAACTCTTGGGTATATGCTGGTGTCGGTGTTGGGATTGTCGTCAGTGCCTTAATAGGCGTTTTATTCAGTTGGATAATTCAAATACTGGGAGCAGCGAATCCTCAATACACCACCGTAGTTGAGCCAGCCTTAGAAGGTGTGTTTAGTGTATTAGCGATCGCAATGCTCAGTTGGATGCTAATCTGGATGACTAAACAAGCCAGATTCATGAAAGCTACAGTTGAGGGAGCAGTTACACAAGCACTGACACAAAACTCAAATGCTGGCTGGGGTGTTTTTACTTTAATTTTAGTTGCCGTTGTCCGCGAAGGCTTTGAAACTGTTCTGTTCGTTGCTGCTAATTTTCAACAGGGATTAATGCCAGCATTAGGTGCCATTGGTGGTTTGGTAACGGCATCTGCCATTGGAGTGCTGCTATTTAAATGGGGTGTCAAAATCAACATCCGCCAGTTTTTCCAGGTAATGGGCGTTTTATTAGTGTTGATTGTGGCTGGATTGGTAGTTTCAGCCTTAAAACATTTTGACGAAGCAGTAGCTAACCTTGCCCTTAGTAGTCGTGCCACAGAAAGCCTTTGTTTTTATTACGAACGTTTTACTAAAGTCCACTCTTGTATTTTGGGGCCAATGGTTGCAAATACTTCCACAATATTGCCTGACGAAAAGTTTCCTGGGATTATTCTCAAATCTTTATTTGGCTATAGAGACAATCTCTATCTTGTGCAAGCAGTTGGATATGTTACGTTTTTACTCACCGTTGGAGGGCTGTATTTCCGCAGCCTTGGAGGTGCTTCTCCTGAAGGTAAAAAAAATATCCCCTTTGCTCAAAAACCAATTAGTTCTGCAAAGGATTAAAAGCACAGTCAATTTTATATTTCTTTCCTCGTTCCCAGTCTCTGACTGGGAATGCCTATTAAGAGGCTCTGCCTCCCCTACTCATAAATGAAAAACATTTCAAGGTAGAACCTAAAAACAAGATTTTAAATTAATTGAGCTAAGTTCCCTGTGGTGCAAACAAAACTTGCTTAAGCTGCTGACAAGCCTTTTCAATTGCATCTATACTACCTGGATTCACCAGACCATAATAATCAAACACATAGACTCGGTTATTTTTGGTTGCTTGCAATTGCTGCCAAAAAGCTTCCTTCTTCAGTGAATCTAAAAGCCCAGCTTCCGAATTTCCTTGCGGAGGATTGACCAAAATTATCACCTCTGGATTTGCTTCTAAAACTTTCTCAGCCGAAAGCGTCACATAGCCGCCAATTGGGCTTTTTCCTTGTAAATCTGCTGCTATATTTTTCGTCTGAAATTTCGCCAGCAAATCCCCTGCCCAACTATTTTTATTCGGCGCTAAAATTGGTTGACGACTAACCAGCGCTAAAGTAGAAAAACCCTGAGTTGGCTTTTCTGGCAAGAAACTTTTATAACGGTTTAACAAAGTCTGAGGATCAGCATCAATTGATTTAGCAAGTGTTTTAGTCAGTTCTTCTAGAGATTCCCAGTTGTTCACCTTAGTAAGAAAAGTCGGAATTCCTAGCTGCTGAAGTTTTTGAATTGGGATATTAAAAAAACCTTCTGCACCAATCACTAAATCTGGTTTTAGGGCTACCACTTTCTCTAAATTGGGCGGACTTTGCCCTTCACTAACACGGGGAATATCTTTGAATCCTGAGTCATTATTAAATAATTTGCTACCAGTCATTCCGACAATTTTTGTTTTATCAAGTCGAGAGATAATGTCAGCAGAAAGAGAAGAAAGAGCAACAACTCTTTTGGCTGACCCTTTTGGCTGAGAATTTGTATTTATATTCTCAGTAGGGTTTGTGGCTTTTGTTTGTGGCTGCTGAGTAGTTACTGTAGTGCAGGCAGCTAAAACTATACTCATCAAAAGTGCTAAAGCAGACAAGAGCCAACGACGATACATATTAAAAGTCCTTCTGGGGTAAGAATGGCATAAGGAACATACTCAATCCTACTGATGTTGACAGATTTTCACTAACTAAGGTAGAAGCAAAATCTACCCAATAGCAGACTAGACTCAATGTATATTCAGGTTTTTTATACTGGACTCTATGTATTTATATATCTATAAAAAAATGCGGCAACACAAATAGTTCTTTGCCAGTCTTGAAAAAATAGGTTTTAATACCCTTACTGCTTAACTATATAATTCGATACACGTTGCCCACAATTATCTGAGTTGGGGTCGATGATTATTGTGTCCATCTACTGCTAGATATGTCTAACCATCCCTTCAACGTTGCAAGATCAACATTATTTTGGCGGCGTCTATTCGCTATTGTTTTCACTAGTAGTTCGTTGTTCCCAAACTTGGGAAGCGAACCAGCAAGGGCGCAAGTAAGCCAGTATTGTCAGTTATCATCAGCGGCGGCGCAAGAAAAAGAAAACTTACGTTTATCAGCCCTCAAAGGCAAGCAAGATGCCCAAACCCGCTACCAAAACTTAGTAAAAAAACAGGCACAGGAATTACAGGAGTGCCGCACTAGGACTTGGCCGCAAATCCAAGCTCTGTGGTTGCGCTTGTATCCCTGTGATATTCAACCAGGAACAATTGACCAGATTATGGATCGGATTGTCAACCGTGGTTATAATCAAGTTTATTTAGAAGTATTTTACAACGGGCAAGTATTATTGCCAGCAACAGCCAACCCGACGGCTTGGCCTTCTGTAATTCGCACCCCAGGAGCAGAAAACGTCGATTTACTCGCAACAGCAATTACAAAAGGTCGGCAACGCGGTTTGAAAGTCTACGCCTGGATGTTTACCACAAATTTCGGTTATACTTACGCCCAACGTCGAGATAGAGAAGATGCGATCGCTCGTAATGGCAAAGGTCAAACGAGTTTATATGTGGTAGATAACGGCTCTCAACTATTTATCGACCCCTACAACCCACAAGCAAAACGCGACTACTACCAATTAGTACAAGAAGTTTTACGCCGTCGTCCAGATGGCATGCTATTAGATTACGTGCGCTATCCCCGACAAGCGGGAAGTGATTCTATCGCCACCAAAGTTTCAGATTTATGGCTATTTAGTCCGGCAATTCAAGAAGCTTTGTTTAAACGCGCACAGAATTACAAAGGGCTAGACTTGATTCGGCGCTTTTTGAGTAAGGGATATGTCACTGGTGGAGATATAACTCAAGTCGATAAGCTTTATCCCCAGGAAGGGGAACCCCTCTGGCAAGGACGCATTATCCAACCAGGGCAAAAATCAATCCTACCTGTAACCGATAGACAGTCACTTTTGCAATGGGAATTATGGCAGCTCGCCGTTGCCCACGCCATGCAAGGAATTCTAGATTTTGTCACCATAGCCAGTTACCCAGCAAAACAGCAAGGTATTTCCACGGGAGTCGTGTTTTTCCCTGATGGCAACCAAACTGTAGGACAAGGGTATGATTCCCGCTTACAACCTTGGGATCGCTTCCCTACTACATTAGAATGGCATCCTATGGCTTATGGGAATTGCAATAATGTTAGTTGTATTGTGGCGCAAGTGCAACGGGTTTTGAGTATGACAAAACCTGGTACTCAAGTGATTCCAGCTTTAGCCGGTAAATGGGGAGAATCGATTAGTAATCGTCCATCCCTAGAAGCGCAAATGCAAGCACTTCGCAAATTCGCTCCTCAACTGAAGGGAGTTAGCCATTTTGCCTATTCTTGGCAATATCCTCAGAATGATAACGATCGCAAATTTTGCCGCACTCGGTAAATAGTAGGAGTCAGAATTCAGAAGAACAATTCCCCTCATCCCCTACTAATTGATTCTGAATTCTGTATTCTTCTTCAATTAACTTAAAGCCAAGTCGTCTGGTGTATTACAGTTAAAAAGCATTTCGGGTTCTGCTAAGGGCAAAACTTCTACAGGATATTGCCGAAGCCATTGCTGAAACGATCGCCCCCCTTGATTGATAAACTCTAAAAGTTGTGGCAAACAGCGACGGCGATAAAAACCACATAGAGGTTCCCAACCTTTGGGATGATGAGCTAAAGCTGCGATCGCATTATCCCCTAAGCTATCAAGTCTAGTTACCCAATCTTGCAACACCTCAACCCGCAACCTCGGCAAATCGCAAGCTAGCAGCAGCACCCAATCTGTTTTGACTTCGGCTAGCCCTTGGGCAAAACCAACTAAAGGACCGTGGGCTAGAGATTCTTCAGATAAAGGCACTTCTCGAATAAACTGACAACCAGGCAAAAGCAAATGTTGGTAGCGTTCTGGCCAGGGAGTGACTATATAAACAGTGTTGGCACAACTTTGAGCAATGCTACAAACTCGCTGCAACAACGGCACTCCTTGAATGGGAATCAAGGCTTTATCTTGACCCATGCGAGAACTTTTACCACCAGCTAATACAATGGCGGTTAATTTGCTACATGAGTTAATAGTCATTCGTCAAAAAAATACAGGGTAAAAAACGAGTCAAAAGTCAAACTAGATTAACCCCTGACGCTGAAAGTAGAATAAATTTATCCTCTACTCAAACCCATCATGGCTATCCAAGAACTCGAACAACAACTCCTTCAGCTTTCCCCCAACGATAAACTGTACATCATTCAACTCCTTGCCCAAAGCCTGACCACACACAACACCCAACCAGATCAACCAAGCAAACTCTCAGATTTTTTCCGTCAATCTCCCCTAGCTGAACTCACCGAAGAACTAGACCTCAGTCGAGATCGCAACGAAGTCAAATGAGCAACCGTGCAGAAAGTTATCATCAAGACTGTATGACCTGCTAGTAACATCCTAGTTGGGAGAAATAAAACTATTTCACGCCCTCACCTACCTGACTTTTCTCCACTTGCTGCAATAAATGCTCTATATTTTCTGCTGGTGCAAGACACTTCAAACCTTGGCAAACTAACCCAACGCTTCCCTCTGGTAAATCAGATGTTAGGGCAAATACAGATGCTGGTAAAAACTTGGGGATCAGCGAGTTTATTTGCTCAGTGGTGCTGCGAATCAAGGTAGAATTACGATACCAATCCAAGGCTGTAAATAAGCTAGGACAAGCTTGGGGAGCGCGATGCATTACACTCTTAAAAGCTTTCAAACCAAGTTCGGCTAAATCCAAATAATCTAGATTATCAGTAAGTAAGGCGAGACGGACAAGGTTAGCGATCGCAATTCCATTAGCTGATGGTGTGGCATTATCAACGTAACTGCGCTCCCGGACAATTAAATCTTGACTAGAATCACTAGATGTGTTATTATAACCACCTAATTCAACATTCCAGAGAAATTCGTTGAATTCATCTTGAATAGCGATCGCTTTTTCTAACCATTGCTTATGCTCAGGGTTGGAAGCTTGTAAATCTAGCAGAGCTTTAATAAACAAGGCGTAATCTTCAGACTGCGCTAAAACGTTTGGTTCTCCTTGATAGTTGAGTCGGTGGAAACGCCCATCGACAAACTGATTTTCCAAAATAAAATTCGCTGCTCGTGCTGCTAATTCCAGATATAACGGTTGTTGGAAAACCCCAGCAGCCCTCGCCAGCCCGGAAATCATCAAGCTGTTCCAAGCGACAATCATCTTCGTATCTGTCACCGAGGGAATGCGGCCTGGCCAGTTAGCGGTTTTTGCTTCTTGATTGTTACGAGCCGGAGGAAAAGTTTCTAAAGATTCAGAACTAACGCCATAGCGAGCGGTAAACAGCTTGCTCAGTGCCGTTTCCAGCGTTGCACTCAGTTGGTCTGAATTCTTTCTTTGCAAGACATTACGTCCTTCAAAGTTGCCGTTAGGGGTAACAGTAAATTGCTGTTGTAATTCCGTTAATTCTTCAGCTGTTAACAGTTGTTGTAATTCGCTGTAACTCCAGACATAAAAGGCTCCTTCTTCTGGTTCTACTGCCGTGGGTTCAATGAAGCTGTCGGCATCTTGAGCAGCATAGAAGTAACCTTCAGGCGCGGTCATTTCCCGCTTCAGCCATTGTACAGTACCAGCAACTGCTCTCTCAAAGGCTGGTTCTTGTACTCCTGCACTCCATAAAGAAGCTATATACTCCACAATCTGTCCATTGTCATAGAGCATCTTTTCAAAATGGGGTACTGTCCAAGTCGGGTCAACAGTATAGCGATGAAACCCACCGCCCACATGGTCATAAATACCTCCCTGCGCTAAGTCTAATCCCCGCTGGGTACAAACTTGCTTGCCATCATAGCGAGATTCAAAATTAAATCGAGTTCCCCGCAATGCCAATTCAGCATAGGGAATCATCGGAAAGCTATTACCTGATTGGCTAGGAGTAATTACACCTGTGCTGGTTTCCCAACCTTGGCGGAGTAATTCCCGGTCTTCCAGCTCATCGGTTGTACCATCTTGCAATACCGCAGACGTGAGCAGCGACTCAATAATTAAAGCTTTGCGTTGTTGTAATTCTGCTTTTTCAGTATCGTAATAACGGCGAAGTGCTTGCAACACCTGTAAAAATCCCGGACGACCATAGCGCGGGTCTACAGGGAAATAAGTACCAGCGTAGAATGGCACTAAATCTTCTGGGGAAAGGAATACGTTTAAAGGCCAACCCCCTTGACCACTCATCATCTGCAAAGCCTGCATGTAGATGCTATCGAGGTCAGGTCTTTCTTCCCTGTCTACTTTGATGGGAAGATAATTAGCATTCATGTAGTCAGCGATCGCAATATCAGAAAAAGCTTCGCCTTCCATGACAGTACACCAATGGCAACTAGAGTAGCCAATGGAGAGAAAAATCGGTTTATTTTGCGCCCTTGCAGTTGCAAGTGCTTCGTCACACCAAGACCACCAATCAATCGGGTTTTCGGCGTGTTTGCGGAGATAGAGGCTCTTAGCTTCAGCAAGACGATTAGTCATGATCAAATGCATGTAGTTGCCTTCTTTGCTCAGTCTACCCTTTTCCCAGGATTGTTAGCCTAGACGGCTATGTACATAAGCAAGAAATCCTACGAGCGAGTTACCCCTTGGGTAAGAGGTAGCACTGCATGTCTCTGATTGTATATTTTGTAATATATTTTACTGAAACGATCGCAATAGCAAGCTAACGATATTTGGTGGCGTTTCTGGTACAGGTGATGCTGTCTTTGTTTGAATTAAAGTATTTGGGCTAAGTGCTGCTATCAGGTGGAGCAAGAAGGTGATGATAGCGGCTTGTACAAGTTTTTCCCACATGGCACGTCTCTCTGAGTGGATAGCATTTCAAGTATGGCTAGTTATTCTAAATACATTTAGTACTATCGACTTACTGAATCTAACAAAAAAAATTTGATATTTGCTGAGGTAAATCCTAAAAAAATGTTGAAAATGTTACTGAATATTTAACATAATTCCCCAAGCAAATCTGATTTTGTTATTGGTATAATCACCACATAGCCAAGGTTGTGCAACAAAAGCCAATACATTTTAGGGCGAAAATTGAAGTTTTTTGATTTTTTCTTCTTGAACTGGAGATATTCTCTTAGACAGCTTTTACGGCTAAAAAGTGCCCTTAGAAGTTAAATTCATTGCAAAAGCAACTTTTGCTACCTTATTTAGAGAAGGGAAAACGAGAAAGGTTTAATTTATCTGCTTGAGAACAGTAGAGATAAACCCCAGTTTCGTGCTGACACCGATAAAATGTATTTAAAGTAGCCACAAACACGCTTCCATGATTCCTATCGTTATTGAACAATCGGGTCGAGGTGAACGCGCCTTTGACATCTACTCACGGCTGTTGCGTGAGCGCATCATCTTTTTGGGACAACAAGTTGACAACAACATTGCTAACTTGATTGTTGCCCAACTGCTGTATTTGGATGCCGAAGACTCGGAGAAAGACATTTATATGTACATCAATTCTCCCGGTGGTTCGGTGACGGCTGGTATGGGCATTTTTGACACTATGAAACACATTCGCCCCGATGTCTGTACAATTTGTACCGGATTGGCGGCGAGTATGGGCGCTTTCCTTCTCAGCGCGGGTGCTAAGGGTAAGCGGATGAGTCTACCCCATTCTCGGATTATGATTCATCAACCTCTCGGTGGCGCTCAAGGGCAGGCGACTGATATTGAAATTCAGGCGCGGGAAATTTTGTACCATAAGAAGCGGCTAAACGACTATTTAGCTGAACATACAGGTCAACCAATTGAGCGAATTGCTGAAGATACTGAACGTGACTTCTTTATGTCGCCAGAGGAAGCTAGGGAATACGGTTTAATTGACCAAGTGATTGACCGTCACGCCGCTGGTAGCCGTCCAGCCGTTGCTGTTCTTAATTAATAGTCACGATTGCTAAATGGTGATTTCCCACTTTTAATTACCTTAAACCCCAAAAATAACCCCTCTTCATAAGTGGAGAGGGGTTATTTTTGGAATAGTGGATTTCACAAGTTCCATAGCTTCCTTATGTTCAATAGCCTACGTCATTAGTTCTTACAAATGACAAATGACTAATGACAAATCAAAATCCCGCTATTGGGTCTGGCTCAGATTGGAGGAATTTGAGGAATCCATGCAATTCTTCTTCAGTCAGCAAAGTACGCCCACGCTTGCCGTAGGTTTTAATCAGATGCTCCCGTCCCTGTTCTGGTGTCCAGCCTAAACGCTGAAGCTCGACATCTGTTTTAGCAATTACATCCGATAAATCCACGGGTTCAGCTTTTTTCTTTCTCTTTCCTGTCACTGATGGGGTGACGACATCCTCTTGAGGGCTATAACTCCGAGGTGTAAATGGTGTGACATTATTGGCAGAAATTCCTGGAAAGGTTTGATTTTCCATCTGGTTATCAGAGGTTATTTCCAAGTTTTCAACTGGAGGAGCAAATTCTAGCTCCTGGTTAGCAGTCACAGGAAAGCTTTGACCGAAATCCTGGCTATAGGTATCGCTTGTACTTGCACTTCCTATCTCAGTTGGTAGGGGAACAGCATTGCTGTCACCGTACTGTTCATTTTTATTTGTTACTACTTCTGGTTTAATATTCCGTACTTTGGAGGGCGGCATAGATATTTCTTTGTCGCTGACCCCAGACCAATGACTACCAACAAAATCCCCATCTTTTGCAGAGGAATAGGCAGATTCATTTAATCCACTTTTGGTATTTGTATTTAAGGAAGGGTTTAGCTGTCCCGGGGAAATCGGATTTGAGGTAAATGCTACTGATTCAGGTGGCGCATTTGTAATACCCAAAACCATCAGTGCCCTGGTTCTGGCTTGGTCTTCTGCTGCTTCTACTGTTTCTGCCGCTGCCATACCCGTAGCACGGGTTACGCCTTCTATTTGCACGCTTGCCCGGACAATATATTTTCCTTGAAAAATTTGGATTAATTCAGAAATAATACTGCCCTTGGGATACAAGCTCTGGAATTGAGCCAACATAATACTGCTACCAATTTAAATCTTTTGGGGACTAGGGACTGGGGATTGAGGACTGGGGACTGGGGACTGGAAACTGGGAAAGAATTATTTTAATCCTAATCCCTAGTCTCTAATAAGCTGTTCCACATTTAAACTGCATAAGATGGGCGGGCAAGATGCCCACCCCACAAGAGTTATATTTAATTCGATTATGCTTTCTTAAATGTTTTTTAGCTTACCTAATCCCTAATCACCAATCCCTAATCCCCAGTCCCTTTTAAAGTAATATTTTTGCTTTGTCTCGTGTTCCAATTGTAGCAGTAGCTCTTTTTTGACGAAATTTTTGGCTAGTGCTAACTTATCTGGGTAGTCTTGTTTGCAATGCTATACTGATTACCCAACTCGATATCTAGAACTATTTTCTGGAAGTGCGCTCTAAATCTACAATAATGAAGATAAGGTTCGCCCTCACTGCTCATTAAGCTGCTCACCTAATTGTTACCGATTCTACATGTGGGAAAATTGGGTTCACCGGCAGTTCCTCCTAGTTAAAAATCAGATTCTAATGGCGTAAAATTACCTTCACTCTAGACAATCAAACACCTGTAGTTTCCACGCCACTTGACGGCAGTTGCTCCACTTGGGGAGGCCCCAGACGCTCGCAGACTCGCTAACGCTGCGCTATCGCTTTTAGCGTCTCCCCTTCTCCCTTTGGGAGAGGCTAGCGCCAAGGGAGAAGACCCTCCGGGTTCGGCAGTCCCCCAGACGCTCGATAACTCGCTAACGCTGCGCTATCGACGGAGAACCGCCATCGCGCTTCGCGTCTCCCCTTGGGAGAAGACGGGGGCTGCCTCACCGCAGTGGCTACCCTGCATAGCGCTTTTGGGGAGTATGGATTCTCTAAACCCAACTTCTCAAAAACCCGTCGCGTAATTACCTAGCGGGGCTAAATTTTAATCAGGCGTGCGATCTTAAGTTTGGTTAGTTGAAGGGACTTTAAGGCAGGCGAATTCTGAGAGCATCGTGCAGTGAGAAGTTCGTAGATGCCCAGAGTAGTTCGTGGGTAGGCTTCCTTTGCTCGGAACTGCCGGAGTAGTTTCCCACTCTTGCTGGGTTGGGCTTCCTTTCCTTAGAACTTAGGAAGCCTTGCCTCTGGGCAATCCGTTTCCAGCTTGTTTCTGTAAGCCGTGAGGGTATACAGGAAAGAACCAGATTAAACAACCAATGATGTTTTGACCAAAGGTCGGTTCACTGCATGGAATTTTCAATCGCTACACTCCTTGCCAATTTCACCGATGATAAATTGGTAGCTCGGAAGGTTTTAGAAAAGAAACTTGGCTGTGAAGATGAAAAAAGCTTACAAAAACTTCACATTGCCTTAGATGTTCTCGAAAAAATCGGTATTTTAGTAAAAGAACGGGGCAAGTACCGCCGTCTCTCTGAAGAGGGAATAATCGAGGCAAAGCTCCGGTGTTCTAGTAAAGGGTTTTGCTTTGCTATTCAAGATGTGGAAGGAGCTGAGGATATTTACATCCGCGAAAGTCATTTGAGTAATGCTTGGAATGGCGATCGCGTTTTGGTCAGAGTTCTCAAAGAAGGCAGTCGCCGTCGCTCTCCTGAAGGGGAGGTGAAGCTGATTCTAGAACGTTCCAACCACACCTTACTGGCACGAATTAAGCAGGTGGAAACTGGTTTCCGGGCTGTGCCTTTAGATGATCGATTGCTGTTTGAACTCAAGATTCAACCCAACGAAGCGAAGTTGGAAGAAGCGATCGATCATCTTGTTCATGTGGAAGTCTTGCGTTACCCGTTGGCCCAATATCCTCCCCTTGGTCGAGTGGTGCAAGTCCTCGGCAGCGATGCCGAAGCTGCTGCTGATATAGATTTAGTTACTTGCAAACACGACCTTTCCCGGACTTTTCCAGATAATGTCCTAGAAGCAGGCGCTAAGTTGCCCAAAAAGCTACTCAAAGCAGACCTGAAAAATCGGCTGGATTTGCGTAATTTATTTACCTTCACCATTGAAGGGGTAAATGGCGATACAAAAGTTATAGAAAACGCTTTTAGTTTAGAAAAAAACCTAGCCGGAAAATGGCTTTTGGGCGTTCATATCACCGATGTTTCTCACTATGTCCAACCTGATGAACCCCTAGATAGAGAAGCACTCAAACGGGGTAAATCAGTGTATCTGGGAGAATTAGTGTTGCCAATTTTGCCCCCAGTTGTGGCAGAACGCTGTTCTTTAGTACCTGGGAGCGATCGCTTAACCATCTCTTTTTTAATCACCATTGATCCCCAATCTGGAGAAGTGCTGGAGTGGGAAATTCAACCCAGTGTGATCAACGTCGAGACTGCATTGAGTACTGAACAAGCCCAAGCAATTCTCACAGGTGAAGCGCAAGAATCATCACAGGTTTTCCAAATCCTGCAAAACCTCCAAGCCTTGCAAACAGCTGTCAAACAAGTACGCTTGACTCGTGGTAGCCTCCAGTTGAATCTGCCGCCTAGCCAAAACGCCTACTATGATGAGGGGATTCTTGGCGCTGTGGTGGTGAACGATTTACCAGTGCGATCGCTACTCACGGAGTTGGTACTGTTAGTTAATCAACTGATCGCAACTCACTTAAATGCTCTTGGTGTTCCCGCAATCTGGCGAGTCCAAGGCACACCTGATGTTGAAGATGTCCAAGAAATGCTGAAATTGGCAGTCAATTTAGGCGTTGACCTCACGCTTGATCCAGAAGTCGATATCCAACCCTTAGATTATCAACATTTGACCACAGCTTTTGCGGAATCTCCTTCTGAGCAAGTTCTTACTTACTTGTTACAAGATACCCTGAAGCCGTCTGCATACAGCACCACCAAAGGTTCTCACTTTGGTCTGGCACTACCGCAATATGTCCACTTTAGCGCTCCCTTGCGGCGTTATCCAGATTTGCTCATGCAGAGAGTGTATTACGCGCTACTCGAAAACGGACGCGATCGCCGCAATACCCGTGTGAGAGAGCGCGTTAACCTGCGCCACTCCTCCAGCCACGAGGAAATTAACTGGAACGTTTTACCCCCAGAATTGCAACAAGAACTCCAAAGCGATTTGACTAGGGTAATTGTCCAAATCAACGACCGAGAAAAAGAAGTCCAAGAGGCTGAAGCCGATTTAGCCGGGCTGCAAAAAGCCCAACTGATGAAGCAACGCATCGGCCAGGTATTTCAAGGCGTGATTACTGGGGTTCAATCCTACGGTTTCTTTGTGGAAATTGAAGTACCAGCCGCTGAGGTGGAGTCCAGCAGTAATCCTGGTGTGCCTTTGCGGGTAGAGGGATTGGTACATGTCAGTTCTCTCAAAGATGATTGGTATGAATATCGCGCCAGACAACAAGCACTGTTTGGTCGCAAAAATCGCGCTTCTTATCGATTAGGCGATCGCGTTGCCGTGCAAGTTAAAAGTGTCGATTACTACCGTCAGCAAATTGATTTGGTAACTGTCGGCAGCGATGGTGTACCCAAAGGTTTAACTGGTAATGGTTCCAATGACGATCTTTCAGACCTCTACTTACCAAATGATATGGAGTCTGATGATATAGACCCTTACTCTGAGGATGAGTAAAATAAACTACAACGTTCGTGTCAAATAACACTAAACCTCTAATTTTAGGCGTATCGGGCGCATCTGGTCTGATTTACGCTGTTCGCGCGATCAAATTTTTGCTAGAAGCAGATTATAGTATTGAATTGGTTGCCTCTAAATCTACTTACATGGTTTGGCAGTCAGAACAGGAAATTCGGATGCCACCAGAACCAACCGGGCAAGAACAATTTTGGCGAGAGCAAGCTGGAGTTGCACTTTCGGGTAAACTCCGCTGCCATCCTTGGGGTGATGTTGGAGCCGGGATTGCCAGTGGTTCCTTTGCCACTCTGGGGATGATGATCATTCCATGCAGCATGAGTACAGTAGCAAAGTTAGCGGTTGGTTTGAGTTCCGATTTACTAGAACGGGCAGCGGATGTCCAACTCAAAGAAGGGCGAAAGCTGGTCATTGTTCCTCGTGAAACGCCTTTTAGCCTCATTCACCTCCGTAACTTGACCTCTCTAGCAGAAGTTGGAGTGAGAATTGTCCCCGCTATTCCCGCCTGGTATCATAATCCCCAAACCATCGAAGATTTAGTTGATTTTGTAGTTGCCCGTGCTTTAGATCAACTAGATATTGACTGCATCCCAATTCAGCGATGGCAAGGTCGTCGCTAACGCCCTGAGCAGATTTATTATAGGACTTACGCAGTGAAAACCTAAAACCTAGATCCCCCTTAAAAAGGTGAGGATCTGAAAAGCCGCTTTTTTAAGGGGGTTGGGGGATCTCTTCTGTGTAAGTCCTATATTGTAAATTTCACAATAGTCCTAAAAAGGTAATGATAGAGATGGCTGATAGTGTCAGTAGTCAGTGAACAGTAATTAGTGAAGAGTAATCAGACTGATAACTGACCACTGGCAACTGACAACTGATAACTGACAACTGACAAAATTGCTATGGCTGTAATTCGCTTAATTCTATTGGTGGCAGTACTGGGAGGGCTAACGCTGTTGTTAGTCCAAAATTTCTCACCTGCCCTATCGCTAGTATTTTTGGGCGTGCGAACTCAAGCATTACCACTAGCGATATGGATTTTGTTCAGTACTACCACTGGTGCTTTCACATCTATATTGATTGCTACCTTGTTTAACTTATCCAATTATTTTGGGGGAGGACAACGCCAAACTCCTGACCGCCGAAGCGTAACTTCGCCTCGCGCCAAGGCAAACCGCAGAGAAGAACCTACATCTCGCCCTGCCAGTTCTCCACCACCAGTTAGTAAAAAAGAAGAGCCTACTAGTGATGTATTTGATGATTGGGAGACAAATGGCAGTAATGATGATTGGAACTTTGATGAAAAGTCAGAGGAAGCGCCTACTTCTAATCCTCAAGCTCAACCTACTAAAGACTCTAAAACTTATGAACGTCAATCAGAAGCCAAAAGCAGTTCTCAGTCTGGTTCAGTTTACTCCTACAGCTACCGCGAACCAAAAAATACGGCTGTGGGAAAAACTGAATCCGTTTATGATGCTGACTACCGGGTGATCATCCCTCCTTATCAGCCGCCAACTACCAATCAAACTGATGATGATGATTGGGAATTTTTTAATGATGATGATGATTTTGAGGATGATGATAAACGCTCCCGTCGATAATATGTAGTGGGCTACCTCTCTACTTGATGCCACACCGCTCTCTAGACTCCTGCTTGACCTTACCAGTCATGGCAGCTTCCTGCAAAGTCATGAAAGCATTAAAATCTTCCAAGTCATAACGGGTAGTCAACAGTTGTCGTAGTTGATTTTCAGCTTCCACTGTCAAATAGCCAGTTGCTAAAGCTTTTTGTACAACGTCACGAATTCGATTCATAGTTGACGCCTCATTCATCCTATATTTATTCATTCAGGCTTATTGGGGTGAAATATGCAGTAGTTTTTGTGCCAAAATTTCAAAATTGCCAAGCTTTTTCGGGCGATCGCACTATATAAGTCATTATTTACACCTTTATCGGAAATATTTAATTGATTAGGGCTTGTTATAACTGAACTTTTAGAATAATGACTCTGTGCTAGTAGAAACACAGTATTGTGTATACTTAAAATTAATCACCAGAGTGAAAATTATGACTATTTAGAGAGACAGAAATTGTTTGAATAAAGTTTCAAAGAAGCTATATTATTTTTTTTGTTAAGCATAGCGATCGCTATACAGCAATTACCAAGTTATTTGAGGGAACTTACTACATTCCTGATAAATTTATCATTTATTATTGATGTTATTTCCACAAAAGAATTGTTAATCTATTGCAGAAGTTACTTTAAATACATTAATAACAGTAATAACAACGGTTGATTTAACTCAAGATGAAATTGTATAAGCTAACAAAAGTGTAAAGTTAGAAAATTTACACGTAAATTTTGATTTTGCAAAAGATAAAAGCTTGACACCCGTTGAAAATCAATTCCTGAGATGTTTAGTTTGCAGTTGTAGTTTTGCGGACATCTCTAATGAAATTTATAAAACAAGGAGGTGATAAGTAGTGCTAGTTTTGGAGTACAAAGCAGTAGTCAGCAAAAAACAGACGATTGCTATTGAAGAAGCTATTCGGACGACACAATTCATCAGGAATAAAGCTATCCGCTATTGGATGGAGCAAAGAAGAGAATCGAAAATTAATAAAATAGCTTTAAATAATTACTCTACAGCACTACGTAAAGAGGTTAAATTTGTTGAAGAACTAAATTCAATGGCTTGTCAGTCTGCAACTGAAAGAGCGTGGGCAGCAATATCAAGATTTTACGAGAATTGCAAGAAAGCTTTTGCAGGCAAGAAGGGTTATCCCAGGTTCCAACACAACAACCGTTCAGTTGAGTATAAGACTTGTGGGTGGTCACTAAACCCAACTAAAAGACGTATCACTTTTACCGACAAAAAAGGTATTGGTGAACTCAAGCTGTTGGGCAAATGGGATATTCACACATACCCAACTAAGTCTATTAAACGAGTTAGAATTGTTAAACGTGCTGATGGCTTTTACGTCCAATTCTGTTTGGATATAGAAGTTAGCTTAGAGTCAACAACAGGTGATGCTGAGATTGGTCTGGATGTAGGGTTAGAGCATTTTTACTCTGATTCTAACGGACATCATGAACCTAATCCTAGATTCTTGAGAAAAGCTGAAAAAAGTATCAAGCACTCTCAAAGACAAATTTACAAAAAAGAAAAAGGTAAGAACCAAAGACGGAAAGCAAGACAGAGATATGCTCGGAAACATTTAAGAGTAAGTAGGCAACGTAATGAGCATTCCAAGAGACTGGGACGCTGCGTATGCAAGCTTAACAGCTTAGTAGCCTATGAAGATTTAACTGTCAAGAACATGGTGAAAAATCACTGTCTAGCCAAGAGTATTAATGATGTTTCTTGGGGTCTTTTCCGTCACTGGTTAGAATATTTTGCGGTTAAATTTAACAGTATTGTTGTTGCCGTTAATCCTAGAATGACATCTCAAAAATGTAGTGATTGCGGAATAATTGTTAAAAAATCTCTTTCAACTCGAACCCACAAATGTAGTTGTGGATGTGAATTGCAAAGGGATCAGGACTTACGCAACTGGCACAGAGCGATCGCAAATTCAGAAATTAGTAGTACCAATGTATTATATTAAAGGAGATATCTTTCATTAGCTCCTATCTTAATTATTAACAACAAGAAATTGTGTAAATTCCCTGAGAAAAAT